>CAXTMS010000129.1:0-3818 GCA_964245345.1 uncultured Acetobacteraceae bacterium
GCGACCCGGAGCAGTTCCTCGAACGCCACCACGAGGTGATACAGCGTGCTGGCCGGCACGGTCGAGGCGCAGGCGCGGCCCGATCCGTCGAACTGGTCGATCCACAGTCCCGCCGGGTCGGTGGCGAGATAGGTGTCGAGCACGCGGCAGGCGACGCGGGCGGCTTCGTCCGGCTCGTCGTTGGCGACGTGGCTCTTGATCAGCTCGGTTTGCGGCCAAAGGCGACGGGTGGCGCGACGGGGTAGGCCCGCGCGGTCGCACTCGTCGATGGCGAAGCCGTCCCGGTCCAGGCCGTGCGCCAGCGCCCAGCGGTGCAGCAGGCGGGCGTCCGGGCGCAGGTCGCGGCCGCCGGCCTGCGCCAGGCGATGCAGCAGCCAGGACCATTCGAGGTGGTGCCCCGGTTCGACCGAGCTGCCATGGGGATGCGGCGCCGGGTTCCAGGTTTCGGTGAAGTGCTCGCCCAGCGTGCCGGTGTCGCGGTCGAGAAAGCGGTCCGCGAACAGAATGGCGATCTGGTCGGCACGGTCGAGGAAGCGTCGGGCGCCGGTGAGGCGGTGCCAGGCGAGAAGCGCTTCCAGCAGGTGCATGTGCGGGTTGGAACGGCGCGGCAGGCAGTCCGGGACGCCTTCCCGGATGCTGTTGTCGCGCGGGTCCGTGAGAGCCGCGTCGACAAAGGCAAAGGTGTTCTCGGCCAGGGGCCGGGCGCGGTCGAGGCCGGCCGTGGCGGCGCCGGCGAGGCCGAACAACAGGAAGGCCTGGTCGTAGCTGTCGCGCCTGCCGTCGAGCGGCTGCCCGTCGCCGGACAGGAGGTGGATCCAGCCGCCGCCGTTCGCCCCGCTCCACCCGGCGGCGGCGATCGCCTCGAGCGTCTGGGCGAGTTCGGGCAGGGCATGACCGAACGCCATCGCGCGCGAGAAGCAGTAGAGCTGGCGGCCCTGTACACGCACCCGACGCGGCGCGGCCCGCTCCGGCCGGCCGGTCCGGTCCAGGCTTTCGACGAACAACCGGTTGTCCGGGTCGATCCCGCGGGCGATCCAGAACGGCCAGGCCTGGGCGAACCATTCCTCGATCCGGTCCGCCGCCTCGGCCACCCTTCCGGTTTCGGACATGAGCGGATCCTTGTCTTCCCGCGTCGTCTGCCGCTGCCGCAGGCACCCGGTCAAGGCGGCGTGGGGATCGGGCTTATCTTCCGGGCCGCAACACCCCACCTTCCCGTAACGATCCGCCTTGCCGTAGCCTCATGGCTGAGCTAGAACAGAACAGGAACGATTGATGGACCTGCTGGCCAAGCTCGAGATCCTGGCGGATGCCGCGAAGTACGACGCGTCCTGCGCGTCCAGCGGCACGGAAAAGCGCGACAGCCTCGGCGCCGCCAAGGGGGTGGGCTCGACCGAGGGCATGGGGATCTGCCACGCCTACGCGCCGGACGGGCGCTGCATCTCGCTGCTGAAGATCCTGCTGACCAACTTCTGCCTGTACGAGTGCGCGTACTGCATCAACCGGCAGTCGTCGTCGGTGCGCCGGGCGCGGTTCACGGTGGACGAGGTGGTGCGGCTGACGCTGGGCTTCTACCGGCGCAACTGCATCGAGGGGTTGTTCCTGTCGTCGGGGATCATCCGCTCGCCGGACTACACCATGGAGCAGGTGATCGGCGTCGCGCGCACGCTCCGGGTCGAGCACGGGTTCCGCGGCTACATCCATCTCAAGACGATCCCGGACGCGGACCCGCTGCTTCTGGAGGAGGCCGGGCGCTGGGCGGACCGGCTGTCGATCAACGTCGAGCTGCCGACGGAGGGAGCGTTGAAGCAGTACGCTCCGGAGAAGGACATGGGCGGCATACGCCGCTCGATGGGGCGGATGCGCCTCGGCATCGACGCGGCGCGGGAGAAGACCCGGGCGGGGGCGGCCAAGCCGCCGCGCTTCGCGCCGGCCGGGCAGAGCACGCAGGTGATCGTCGGCGCCGACCCGAGCCCGGACCGTGCCATCCTGCGCATGAGCAGCACCCTGTACGGCGCCTATGGGCTGCGCCGGGTGTACTATTCCGCGTTCAGCCCGATCCCGGACGCGTCCGCGGCGCTGCCGCTGGTTCCGGCGCCGCTGCTGCGCGAGCACAGGCTGTATCAGGCCGATTGGCTGCTGCGGTTCTACGGCTTCGGGGTGGAGGAACTGGCCACCGATGCGGCCGGCAACCTGGATCTCGTGCACGACCCGAAGCTCGCCTGGGCGCTGGAGAACCGGGCGATGTTTCCGGTGGACGTCAACACAGCGGAGCGCGAAGCCCTGCTGCGCGTGCCGGGGCTGGGGGTGAAGTCGGTCGACCGCATCATCCAGGTGCGGCGGCACCGGGGCTTGCGGATGGCCGACCTGGCCCGGCTGCGCTTGTCGCTGGCGAAGATCGCGCCGTTCGTTATTGCGCTCGACCACAGGCCGGCGGCCGAGCTCGACAGCGCGCGGCTGTCGGCGAAGCTGGCGCCGCAACCCAGGCAGCTCGCCCTGCTTTGAAGGGTCATGCAGAGCGTCGTCCTCGCCCACCAGGTTGATTTCGCAGGCTGGCGGGACGCCGCCCGCCGGCTGGCGCTGCAAGGCGTGGCGCCGGAAGCGGTGCACTTCTCGGTGGGCGCGCCGGACGACCTGTTCGCCCAAGGAGCGGCGGAGGAGCCGGACCCGGCACCGCCGCTGCCCGCCGGCAGCTTCACCGTGTCGCGCAGCCTGGTGGAGCTGGCGCAGACGGTGGTCCAGGCGCGCGAGCCGGAACGGTTCGACCTGCTCTACGGCCTGCTGTGGCGGGCGCAGCACGGCGAGAAGAAGATCGCCGAGATGGTCACCGACCCGGCGGTGCAGCGCGCGATCCGGCTGGCGCAGTCGGTGCGACGCGACACCCACAAGATGCGCGCCTTCCTGCGCTTCCGCGAGGTGCCGCCGGAGCAGCCGGAGAACGGAGCGGACGGCGACGGGACGCGCTACGTCGCCTGGTTCGAGCCCGAGCACTTCATCGTCGAGGCGAACGCCGACTTCTTCGTGCGCCGCTTCGCGACCATGCTGTTCACGATCTTGACCCCGTATCGCAGCCTGCACTGGAACGGGACGGAAACGCGGTTCGGCCCGGGCGCCGACCCGTCGGAGGTGCCGGACGACGACGCGCTGGAACGGTACTGGCGGGCGTATTTCAGCGCCATCTTCAACCCGGCGCGGCTCAAGGTGTCGGCGATGACCTCGGAGATGCCGAAGAAGTACTGGCGCAACCTTCCGGAAGCGGCGGCGATCCCGGAACTGATCCGGACCGCGGCGCGTCGGACCGAGACCATGCTGGAGGCCCTGCCGGTGGACACGATCGACCCCAAGCCGAGGCGGCGCGCGGCGGCGCCGGAAGCCGGGCCCGCGCTCGGCATCGTCGAGGCCGAGCCGGTGCGTCCCGGCACGGTGTCGGAGCTGGCGCAGGCGGCGGCGGCCTGCCGCCGCTGCCATCTGTGGGAGCCGGCGACGCAGGTGGTGTTCGGCGAGGGGCCGGCGGACGCGCGGATGATGATGGTGGGCGAGCAGCCGGGCGACCAGGAGGACCTGGCGGGACGGCCGTTCGTGGGGCCGGCCGGGCAGCTGCTGGACCGGGCGATCAAGGAAGCCGGGATCGACCGCAGCACGGTGTACGTCACCAATGCGGTCAAGCACTTCAAGTTCGAGCCGCGCGGCAAGCGTCGCATCCACGCCAAGCCGGACCTGGTGGAGATACGTGCCTGCAACGTGTGGCTGGAGGAGGAGCGGCGCGCGGTGAAGCCGGCTCTGGTGGTGATGCGGGGGGCCACGGCGGCGCGGGCGGTGCT
>CAXTMS010000129.1:3828-9927 GCA_964245345.1 uncultured Acetobacteraceae bacterium
GTGCTGGGACGGGCGGTGACCATCGGGCGCGAGCGGTCGCAGCCGATCGCGCTGCCGGACGGGTTCGGCAGCAACGCGCAGGGCTTCGTCACCGTGCACCCGTCCTACCTGCTGCGCATCCCGGACGAGGATACCAAGCAGCGGGAATACGCCCTGTTCGTCGCCGACCTGAAGCAGGCGCTGGCGCTGGCGAACGGCTAGCGCTTTCCGCAGGTATTTCAGGATCCGGGACTCATGACGATCGCCGTTGTTGACACGCCCGTGCTGTCGATCGGCTGCCTGGTGTCGGGGCCAGAGCATGGGCGGCCGTTGATGCTGCTGCATGGTTGGCCGGACACGGCAGACACCTGGGACGCGGTGGTGCCGGCACTGAACGCGGCCGGCTACCGCACGGTGGCGCCGTTCCTGCGCGGGCACGGGCCGACCCGGTTCCGCGACCGGGCAACGATGCGCTCGGGCGAGATGGTGGCGATGGCGCAGGACGCGCTCGACCTGGCGGACGCGCTGGGGCTCGATCGGTTCGGCGTGGTCGGGCACGACTGGGGCGCGCGGATCGCCTACACCCTGGCCTGCGCGGCGCCGGAACGGGTGTCGGCGATCGCGGCGCTGGCGACGGGCTGGGACGGCAACGATCCGGACCAGCCGGTGTCGATGGAGCAGAACCAGGCATACTGGTACCAGTGGCTGATGGGGCTGGAGCGTGGGGCGGCGCTGGTGCGCGATGACCGGCGCGGCTTCACTCGTTATATCTGGGGGCTGTGGTCGCCCGGCTGGGCGGTGCCGGAGGACGAGTTCGCGGCGGCGGCGGATGGGTTCGACAATCCGGACTGGGCGGACATCACCGTGCATTCGTACCGGGTGCGCTGGTCGCTGGCGCCGCGGGATCCGGCCTATGCCGTGTGGGCGGAACGGGTCGCGGCGGACCGGGCGATCAGGGTGCCGACGCTGATGCTGCAGGGCGGTGCGGATCCGGTGGCGCTGCCGCAAAGCTCCGAGAACAAGGAGGCGTTGTTCTCCTGCGGCTACGAGCGGGTGGTGCTGGACGGGCTCGGGCACTTCCCGCAGCGGCAGGGGCCGGACGCGGTGCTGGGAGCGCTGCTGCCGTTCTTGCGGCAGAGCGTAGGATCTTGAGCCTGGGCCACGACGCGGGTGCGGCGGTCCACCAGCTCGGACAGGCGCTGCTGTTGTCGGCCGGAATGGCCTGGCAGGTGGGCTGGAGCCTGGTGCTGGGGTTCGCGATCTCCGGGCTGATCCAGGCGCTGGTGCCGCAGGAGCGGATGCAGAAGGCGCTGGGCCGCGACGGGCTGCGCGAAACCGCGCTCGCCACCCTGTTCGGGGCGGCCAGCTCGTCGTGCTCCTACGCCTCGGCGGCGGTGTCGCGCACGCTGTTCAAGCGCGGTGGCGCCCTGGTGCCCTCGCTCGCCTTTCTGTTCTCGTCCACCAACCTGGTGATCGAGCTCGGCATCGTGCTGTTCCTGCTGCTGGGCTGGCAGTTCACCGCGGCCGAGTGGGTCGGCGGCGTGGTGCTGGTCGCGGTGATGGCGGTGCTGGTGCGGCTCACCTACCCGGCACAGCTGGTGGAAGCGGCGCGGCGGCACGAGGAGCCCGGCGCCGGCCACCAGCACGCGGGGATGCCGGTGGCGGGCGACACGGTGTGGGCCAAGCTGCGCAACCCCGAGCTGCCGGTGTGGGTGGCGCAGAGCTTCGTCATGGACGTATCCATGCTGTGGAAGGACCTGCTGCTCGGCTTCCTGATCGCAGGCATCCTCGGCGCCTTCGTGCCACGCGGCTGGTGGGCGGCGCTGTTCCTGCACGGCGCCTCGCCCTGGGTGCAGGCGCCGGCGAACGCGCTGCTGGGGCCGCTGGTGGCGGTGGTCAGCTTCGTGTGCTCGATCGGCAACGTGCCGCTGGCGGCGATCCTGTGGGGCAGCGGCATCAGCTTCGGCGGCGTGCTGGCGTTCCTGTATGCCGACCTGATCGTGCTGCCGCTGCTCGACGTGTACAGGCGCTACTACGGCTGGAAGATGGCCGCCTACATCGCCGCCGTGTTCTACGCCACCATGGTGCTGGCCGGGCTGCTGATGGAGCTGCTGTTCTCGGGGCTCGGCCTGGTGCCGGCCCACGCCGGAAGCGTTCGGGCAGCGGTCACGCGGTTCCGGCTGGACCACACCTTCTGGCTCGACCTCTTGTTCGGAGCGCTGGCGGTCGGGTTGGTGCTGCTCAACCGCAGGCACCCGATGTCCATGCACCACGGCGGCATGGAGGGCGGCCAGCACCACGGGTGAGTCAGGCGTTCGGCAGGGTGACGCCGGACAAGCGCGCGCATTCCGCCAGCAGCCGGTCCTGGCGGTCGGGATCGCGGGTGGCGCCACTCGGGGGCTTGGGGCGCTGGTGGAAGAAGTAGCCGCCGGTGCCGGTGGCGCCGGGATCGTCGTCGGTCGCCAGCCAGACCTGGGTGCGATGCGCGGCGTCGAGGTTTCCGGTGGCGCGCGGGCTCATCTTGGTGGCGACCCAGCCGGGCTCCATGGCGTTCGAGCGGACGGACGGCCAGCGTCGGGCGACGGCAAAGGCGAGCAGCACGTCGTGCAGCTTGGTGTCGGAATAGGCCTGGTTGCCGCGCCAGGGCCGCTGCTCCCAGTTCAGGTCGGCGAGCGAGGCGTCGCCGCGCCGGTGCAGCTCGGAGCTGACGTACACCAGGCGCTTTGGGCGGTGCATCAGCGCGGTCAGCAGGTAGGGCGCCAGGGTGTTGACCGCGAACACGTGCGACAGCCCGTCGGCGGTGAGGACGCGCTGCTTCTCGCGGTAGCCGATCGCGGCGTTGTGGATCACCGCGTCGAAGGGGCCAAGGGCGTTGGCGCGCTCGGCCAGGGCGCGCGTCTCGGCCAGGCTGGACAGGTCGCCGGTGAGCACGGTTTCCGCCCCGGGCACCGCCGCCAGGGCGTCGCGGCCGCGCGCTTCGTGCCGGGCGTGCAGCACCACGGCGTGTCCGCGCTCGACCAGGAGCGCTGCCGCCATGCGGCCGAGACCGTCGGAGGAGCCGGTGACGAAGATGCGTGCCATGCGGGAACAACGCATGGGGGGTGCGGAGGTGGCAGGGGTGCGTGACGCTGCAGGGCGGAGTGGGACGCTCAGGGAGCGGTCGCAGAACATGGCCGGAAGCGGATGGTCAGCTACGGGGGTGCGAGAGCCAAAAGCGGACGTCGGTCGCTGCTTGCCTGTGGGTTCGCGCTTGACCCATGTCAGCTCTCCAACAGGCGCTCATCGATTGACTGGACAGGGTTCGCGGACCGGCGGCTCCTGACCTGCCGAGCGGCACCTTGAGGGGCAGCCCTCAAGACTTGCGGTCGCAGGCGGCTGCCCGTGCGAGGAGGAAGTCTTTCTCCCGCGCGTTACGGGTGAGCTTCGCCGCAGCCTCGAATTCCGAACGCGCCTCGTACAGCCGGCCGGCCCGAAACAAGAGGTCGCCTCTCGCCGCCGGCAGCGGCGCATAGGTGCGCAGCGCCTCGGCGCCGACGATCTCGTCCACCAGGCGCAGGCCCACTTCCGGCCCGCACGCCATGCCGTGAGCGATCGCCCGGTTGAGATCGACCACCGGCGACGGCATGACGGCGCGCAGCCGGTCGTAAAGCGCTGCGATGCGCGGCCAGTCGGTATCAGCCGCGCGGCGCGCCCGGGCGTGACAGGCGGCAAGCGCGGCTTGCAGCACGTAGGGACCACCGCCGCCCAGTGCCTCGGCGCGGGCCAGCGCGTCGAGGCCCCGGCGGATCAGGAGCCGGTCCCAGCGCGAGCGGTCCTGCTCGGTCAGCGGCACGAACGAGCCGTCCGGCCGGGCACGCGCGCCCAGGCGCGACGCCTGGATCTCCATCAAGGCCGACAGGCCGAGCACTTCGGCGTCCTCGGGCATCAGCGCGGCCAGCATCCGGCCCAGCCGCTGCGCCTCGAGGCACAAGCCCGGCCGCACAAGGTCTTCGCCCGCCGTGGCTGCGTAGCCTTCGTTGAAGATGAGGTAGATGACTTCCAGCACCGAGGGCAGCCGCGCCGCTCGCTCGGCGCCGCGCGGCACCTCGAAGCCCAGCCCGGCCTTCGCGATCGCCCTCTTCGCGCGGACGATGCGCTGTGCGACCGCGGTCTCGCTCGACAGGAAGGCTCGGGCGATCTCGTCGGTCGTCAGGCCGCCGACCACCCGCAAGGTGAGCGCCGCGCGAGCGTCGGGCGACAGCACGGGCGTGCAGGCGGTGAAGATCAGGCCCAGCAGCTCGTCGCCGCCATGGTCGTCCAGGGCCGCGTCGCCGGAGGCCTCGTCGGCCGTCCGCGCGATCTCGCCGTGCTTGCGCTCGCGCATCCTTTCGCGCCGAAGGGCGTCGATGGCGCGCCGTTTGGCCACGGCCATCAGCCAGGCGGCCGGGTTGACCGGAACGCCGGTCCTTGGCCATTCGGACAGGGCCGTGACCAGCGCGTCCTGCGCCAGCTCCTCCGCGAGTCCGATGTCGCGCAACATACGGGCCAGGCCCGCGACGAGCCTTGCCCGCTCGATGCGAAAGATCGCGTCGATCGCCCGGTGCGTTTCGCTCGCGGTCACACCGAAGCTTCAAAGGCTACAGGAGAAGCAAGCTGCCTCCGGCCGACGCTGTCAGGCAACGCCCAGCTTCTGGCGCATCGGGTCGCGAGGCGCCGCGTCCTCGGGCTCGGGTGGCAGGACATCGGCCAGATCCGCCGCCTCGTAGAACGGCCGGATCTCGACCTCGCCTTGCCCCGACGTGACGTCGGGGCAGCGCTTCACCCAGGCCACGGCCTCGTCCATGTCCTTGACTTCCCAGATGTAGAAGCCGGCGATCAGCTCGCGGGCTTCGGCGAAGGGTCCGTCGATGACCGTGCGCGCGGGACCGTCGAAGGCGACGCGCTTGGACTGCGCGCTGGGTTTGAGGCCGGCACCGGCCAGCATGATCCCGGCGTTGACCAGCTCCTCGGTGAACCGGTCCATCGCCTCGAACGCCTCGGTCGGTGGGAGTACGCCCTTCTCGCTGTCCTCGGTGGCTTTCATGAACACTATGACCCGCATGAGTTCTCTCCTCGTCTGGGCCGGCCCTACCGGCCTGCCTCCGGACGACGAACGAGCTTGCTGGACATCGACAGTGTCGGAAAGTTTTGCCCGGCGTTCGACCCGCCCGGCGGAAAGGGCGGTTTTCTGCGGAACGGAACATAATCGCAGAACGGTCACCGGCGATGACAGAGCGAGAAAAGGAACGGCCGGAAGCGGACAGTTCGCTTCCAGGCGCGATCCGCAAGAAGTGGACGTTGAGGTCGCGATGCTGACGACCTCCCCGACAGCGTGGCGGAGCGGCACGACTACAGCCAAGCTCGCGCCTTCGTGGTCACCTTCGGTCCCAGACGCGCCGTGAGAATGGCGCGGAACCGGTCCAGCGGTCCCGGATCGGCAGCGGAGGTCCGCAGGCAGAACTCGACCATGGCGTCACCCAGCACCATCAGGTGTCCGCCCGTTTCTTCCCAGCGCTTCAACACGTCCCAGCGCACGAGCAAGACGCCAGTGCCGGTCCGGCTTTCCAGGCCTTGGTCGCTCACGGCGACGCAAGCGCGGAAGGCGAGTTGCGGGTCGGACGGATCCACGTCCGGACGCGCCCGCAAGACCCGGCGCAGCACGCGCCGTAGCCATGGCCGCACCAGCCACCGTCGGAGCACCATGCTGCAAACGGCGCAGCCGACCATCACCAGCATGGCTCCCATCAAGGTGCCAGGCTTGTCGAGAACCAGGGCACGGAGCAGCGAGCCGAACGACGGCCCGTGTTGATTTCCAGCCCATGCGGCCAGGATGCCTCCTGCCATCGCCAAGGGAGCGAAGACCAGCGCAACCAGGACAACGATCGCCGCGCGCCGGAGGCGGCCGGCCTGCACCGCCGGAGCCGCCAGGCAGCGCATCTGCAAGGCGAGCTGGTCCTCGAGCGTCACCATCACCTCGAAGGTGAGGACGTCCGGGAGGTCGGGCGGCGGCGCTGCGTTGCTCATCTCTCTGCCGGTGTTGCCGCGCCCGACGACTTACCACCTCTCGAACCTCGGATCGCTTATCACCTGATCCAGGCCTAG
>CAXTMS010000130.1:0-9905 GCA_964245345.1 uncultured Acetobacteraceae bacterium
GCGGTGATGTAGGCCATGTCGAAGGGCGGGTCCTGGCGCATCAGCACCACGTCCATGGTGTGGAGGTCGAGCACCTGCTCGTCGCCGAGGCTGGCATGCGCGCCGAGCACCCGCTGCACCGTGACCGGGCGGGCGCGCGCGGTCAGGCGCTCGGTGCGGCCGGCGCCGGGGGCGGTCTTGCCTTCGCGCAGGCTCATCGCCCGCACGTCGTAGAGCCACAGGCGGTGGCCGCGGTTCTGCGCTTCCAGCATCAGGGCGAAGGTGGAGTCGCCGTTGATGTCGATGCCGTGGATCGGGTCCATCTGCACCGCGATCTTCAGGGAAGTGGCCATGGGGGCGATCCTTCAGGCTCCGAGGTGGGCGCGCAGCCAGTCCGCCACGGTGGCGTGCCATTGCAGCGAGTTGGCGGGCTTGAGCACCCAATGGTTCTCGTCGGGGAACACCAGCAGGCGGCTCGGGATGCCGCGTCGCTGCAGGGCGTCGAACGCGCCCAGCCCCTGCTCCAGAGGGATGCGGAAGTCGCGGCCGCCATGGACGATCAGCTGCGGCACCCGCCAGGAGGACACGTGGTCGGCGGGGTTGAAGCGCTCGTAGGCGGCCGGGTCGCTCCACGGGGTGTGGCCGGGACCGCCATGCTCCCACTCGGCGAACCACAGCTCCTCGGTGGAGAAGCCCATCATGCGGTCGTCGAACACGCCGTCATGGGTGACCAGGCACTTCCAGGGCCCGTTCCAGTTGCCGGCGATCCAGTTGACCATGAACCCGCCATAGGAGGCGCCGAGGGCGCAGGCGCGGCTGCCGTCGAGGAACGGGTACTTGGCCAGGGCCGCCGCCCAGCCCTTCTGCAGGTCCTGCAGCGGGCGGTCGCCCCAGTGGCCGGAGATGGAGTCGGTGAAGGCCTGGCCGTAGCCGGTGGAGCCATGGAAGTCGATCATCACCGCGGCGTAGCCGAGGCCCGCATAGAATTGCGGGTTCCAGCGATACGACCAGTCGTTGCCGAACGAGCCCTGCGGGCCGCCATGGATCAGGAACGCGACGGGATAGCGCTGGCCGGGGCGGTAGCCGTCCGGCTTGACCACGTAGCCGTGCACGGTCTCGTTGTTCCAGCCGGCGAAGGAGAACTGTTCGGCCGGCGCCATCTCCACCCCGGACAGCTTGTCGGCGTCGACCTGGGTGAGCTGCGTCGCCGTGCCGCCGCTTGCCGGCACGCGCCACAGCTGCGCCGGGCTGTCGAGCGCGTCGCGCTGCACCAGGAGGTCGGCGCCGGCCAGCACCACGTCGGACACGTGGCCGCCGTCGGTGAGCGCCGTGACGTGGCCGGACGCGGCGTCCAGGGCGAACAGCTTGGACTGGCCCATCTCCTCGGCGGTGACGAACAGGGTGTGCCCGTCCCTGGACCACAACAGGGATTGCGCCGAATGGTCCCAGGTCGGATCGACCTCGCGCGTTCGCCCGCTTCCGAGGTCCATCACCATCACCCCGAAGCGGTCGGCCTCGAACCCCGGGCGCTTCATCGCGCGATAGGCGAGCTGGCGCCCGTCGGGCGACACCACCGGTCCGGCATCGGTAGCCGGGTTGGCGGCGGTCAGGTTCCGCGGCGGCGCCGAGCCGTTCATCGGGCTCCGGTAGATGTCGAAGTTGGTGCTCCAGGGCTCGGAGCGGCCGGCGACGCGGACGGAAAAGAACACGCTGCCGCCATCCGGGCTGACGGCGTAGTCGGCATCGTCGCCGAACGGCTTGGAGGGCGTGTCGCCGTCGATCCCCTTCATCAGCGGCACCGGCTGCCCGGTGGCGACGCCGTGATCGTCGAGCGCCAGGGCGAACAGGTGGTTGCGGGTGCCGTCGGCCCAGTGGTCCCAGTGCCGGACGAACAGGTGGTCGAACACCATGCCGTCGGCGTGGCCGTTCTTCTGCCGGTCCTGCCGCGCCCTGGTGTCGTCGGGGGAGTCGGTGTCGGGATACACCGCGAGCGACACCACCAGGTGCTTGTTGTCGGGGGCCAGCCGGAAGCTGGACACGTCGGTCGGGAGGTGGGTCACCTGCACAGGCGGGCCGCCGGCGACGGGCAGGCGCCAGACCTGGTCGGAGCCGCCGCGGCCGGAGATGACGAACACGGCGTGGCCATCGGCGGACCAGCGCGCCTGGACCGCGTCGCGGTCGGCGCCCGGCAGCACGGTGGGAGCCGCACCCCGTCCCGACAGCGACAACAGGTGCACCGAGGTAACGCCCTTGTTGCGGTCGAGGTCGGTGGCGCGGAGCGCGAACGCCACCGTGCCGCCGTCGGGCGAAACCTGCGGGTCGGACAAACGGTCCAGGCCGACCAGGTCGGCTGCGGTGAAGGGGCGCGCCGAGGCGGCGCCGGCTAGACAGTCGGACAGGACGGCGCCGCCCAGCAGGACGGCGAGGCTTCGGCGGGCGCGGGTCGGAGCTGCGGTCATGGAGGCGCTATGTGTCACGGATAGCTGATCGCCGTCACCTCCAGCAGCACCGGGCCGCGCGGCGTCAGCAGGCGCACCTCGTCGCCGACCCGGGCGCCCATGAGGGCGCGCGCCACCGGCGAGGCCAGGCTCACCTGCCCGTGGTCGAGCTCGGCCTCGTCCACGCCGACCACGGTGACGGTGCGGGGCTCGTCGTTCTCGTCGAGGAAGCTGACGGTGGCGCCGAAGAACACCTGGTCGCGACGGGTCTGCGCCGCCGGGTCCACCGGCTCGGCCTTGTCGATCCGCCTGGACAGGAAGCGGACGCGGCGGTCGATCTCGCGCAGGCGCTTCTTGCCGTACAGGTAGTCGCCGTTCTCCGAGCGGTCGCCGTTGCCTGCGGCCCAGGACACGATCTCGACGATGCCCGGCCGTTCCTCGCGCAGCAGCCGGCGCAGCTCGGCTTCCATGCGGGCGAGGCCGGCTGGGGTGATGTAGCGCGACACGCCCGGGGGCAGTCCGGGCAGGACCGGCTCCTCGTCCTCGTCATCGGCATGCATCGGGCGGTGATCGCCCGACCCCGGGGAGCGCGTCAAGCGGGTGCGGGCACAGGGCGCGGCGGTCGGGCACTTGTCCGATATTTTCCGGGATGTCGGCCGGATCGCCGGTCCGGACCCTGTCCGGGTCGTCCCAGATTTGTTACAGGATTCTTGCTGCCTCATTAACAGACGGAGACCGATCGATGCGCATGAAGCACGTTACGCGTCGGGCCACCCTGGGCCTGGGCATCGCCGCCTGCGCGTCCGGCCTCGCGCTGCACCAGGCGGACGCCACCGGGTTGGTCACGATCGGGGCGCAGACGCCCGGGCCGACGCAGTTCATCGAGTACGTCAACGCGCGCTTCAGCGGTGCGCCGCTCGCCAGCGTGGCGTTCAGCATCCAGCCGAAGGCGGGCTCGTTCACCCGGCCGATCACCGCAGCCGCCACTGCGGGCTTCCTCGCCTCGCACGGGGCGCTGAACGGCAACACCGTGGTGATCCCGGTGTTCGGGCTGTATGCCGGCAGCACCAACCTGGTGACGCTGAGCTTCTTCTTCACCGACGGGTCGAGCACGCAGTCGGTGGTGCCGATCCGCACGCCCGGCTACACCGACCCGTGCGGCGACCTCGATGCACCGACCTTCACGCAGAACCGCGCGTCCACCGACGACCTGAACTTCGACTACTTCCTGCTCAAGGATTACTGCAGCACCAACTCGCCGCAGATCTACGACACCGACGGCAACCTGCGCTGGATCGGCACCGGGATGAACAACACCCTGCCGGCGGTGTTCTACAACAACGGCATCTACATCTCCGACGGCAAGACCGGGGTGAAGCGTCTGGAGCTGTATGGCGGCGAAACGAAGATCGGCGACTACGCCGCCAGCCAGGGCGTGTCCGACACCGGGCCGCACAACTTCGACATCGGCCGCAACGGCATCGTGCTCGACGTCAGCACCACCACCGAGGCGGAGTCGACGGCGCTGGAGATCGACGGCAGCAGCGGGCAGGTGCTGAACCGCTGGGACATGGACAAGATCATCGGCGCCGCGATGACCGCCGGCGGCGACGATCCGACCCAGTTCGTGGCCCCGACCCCGGCCGACTGGTTCCACATGAACGCCACCACGTACAACCCGGCCGACAACACGCTGATCGTGTCCAGCCGCGAGAACTTCGTGATCGCGGTGGACTACGACACGCCGGCGGACGGGGTGAAGAAGATCCACTGGATCCTGGGCGACACCACAAAGAAGTGGTACCAGTTCGCGTCGCTGCGCAGGTTCGCGCTGCAGGCGTCGGCCGGCACGCTGCCGCCGATCGGGCAGCACGCCACGTCGATCGACAGCCACGGCAACCTGCTGCTGTTCAACGACGGGCTGGGCAGCGACTTCCAGGTCCCGGCCGGGATCTCGCGCACCTATAGCGAGGTGGACAGCTACGCGATCAACACCACGGCGATGACCGCCACGGGCGTGTTCCGCTACGACCGGTCGCCGTCGCTCTACTCCTCCTTCTGCAGCAGCGCCTACGAGGCAGCGCCCGGCAACTTCCTGGTGGACTACGCCACCGCCAACAACGACACGCTGGTCGACATCCAGGGCATCGGCAACCTGAACAAGGTGGTGTTCGACCTGCAATACCCCGAGCCCAGCACGTGCAGCGGCGGCTGGAACGCGGTGCCGTTTCTGAGCCAGCCGGTGCTCTACTACTAGCGCTGGGCGGGAACTGCGCCAGGCCCTACAGCCGCATCAGCGCGAACTCCACCCGTGCTTCCAGCACCGCATCAGGCTGCAGCACCGTCAGGCCGCGATCCTCGATCTCCGGGTGGTTGATCGCGTCCGTCATGTTGCTGGCCGGCTCCACGGCGATGAAGGGCTTGTTCGGCGGGGCGAACACCACGAGGTGGTCGAACGGCGCCATCGCCGTGATGGTCAACGCCAGCCCGCGCGACGGCCAGCGCAGGAAGGCGGAATGGTTCCAGCCGTTGAAGCAGTTGTCGAGCGGCGGCCCGGACACCGGGCGCATCGGCGAGAACCGCCGGTCGCCTTCAACCGGCACGCGGGCGCTCGGCAGCGAGTCCGGTCCCACCTCCCATACGCTCGGGGCCGAGAAGCCGAGCTCGAGGTCGGTGTCGCGCGGGAAGAACGGGTGGAAGCCGAGCCCGACCGGCTGCGGCCGGGTGTCGGTGTTGCGCACGCCGATATGCACCGACAGCCCGTCCTCGCGCAGGGCGTAGCCGATCTCGGCGCGATAGCGGAACGGCCACTGCCCGGCCGGGTCGCGCGGCGGGGCATGGTCCAGCGTCAGCACGGCGCGGGCGGGGGCTTGTTCCAGCACCGTCCAGGCCCGCTCCCAGGCGTTGCCGTGGATGGCATGCGGCTCGCCGCCGAAGTTGCGGTCGAGCTGGAAGGTTTCGTTCTCGAACGAGAAGCGGCCGTTGGCGACGCGGTTGGAGAACGGGATCAGCGGGTAGGCGGCGACCGCCTCGCCGCGCTGCGCCAGGAGCTTCGGGTCGCTGACCGGGTGGAAGATCGCCTGGTGTTCCCGGGTCCAGGCGCCGACGGCGCCGCCGAGATCGGGCCTGAGCACCAGGGTGCAGGGTCCTGCCTTCAACTCGATCATGCACCGAACTCCCTTCGCGACGCGACCTGTCGAGCTGCAACGGGCGGCGCCGCATCCCGTTCGCCGGTGTCCGGGCTCAGTCGGCGCCGGCGCCGGACAGGTGGAACCGTCCCTGCATCACGGTGACGCAGCCGCCGCCGACGCGGACCTCGCGCACCGTGCCGCCGGCCTTGGACGCCACCACCGACAGGAGGCTCGGACGCCCCATGTCCACCCCCTGCCCCACCTGCAGCGCCAGTTCGGCATCCGGCCGATCCAGAAGCGCCGCCTGCAGCGCGCCGACCGCGGCGGTGGCGCTGCCGGTGGCCGGGTCCTCGGCGATGCCGTCGCCGGGCGCGAACATGCGGGCCTGGATCTGCGCCGGGCCGTCCGCGGCGTCCACGGCGCGGGTGTAGGCGTACAGGCCGGCGGCCTCGCCCGCCGGCAACAGCGACGCCATCGCCGCCGGGTCGACGGAGGCCTGCCGAAGCGCTGCCCGCGTTGCCAGCTCCACCGCGAGGAACGGCAGGCCGACCGACACGATCTCCGGCCGGTGCCGGTCGGTCAGGATATCATCCGGACGCAGCGACAGGATCGCGGCGATGGCGCCGGCGTCATGACGTGCGCCGCGAGCGAGCGGCGCCGGCGCGGTCAGCTCCGCCCCGACCACCTGCCCGTCGTGCCGCAACAGCCTTACCGGCACCAAGCCGGCCTGTTCCTCGAACAGGAAACGCTCCGGGCACGACCCGTCCCCATACCGCTGCGCCAGCACGAAGCCGGTGCCGACGTTGGGATGGCCGGCGAACGGCAGCTCCTGCGCCGGGGTGAAGATGCGGACCTGCGCGTGGTGCGCGGGGTTCGCCGGCGGCAGGACGAAGCTGGTCTCGGAATAGTTGAACTCGCGTGCCAGCGCCTGCATCTGCCCGGTGGACAATCCCGCACAATCAAGCACCACCGCCAGCGGGTTGCCGCCGAACATCCGGTCGGTGAATACGTCCACCGTCACGTAGCGCCGTTCCATGCCGCGTCCTTTCTGCCGGGCGACAGGGTTCCGGAGGCGAGCCGGCGATGCAAGCGGCAGCGCGCACGGGGCGCGCGAACGCAGGCCGGCCGGACGCGTTCGGGTGGTCGGTGTTCCCGACACGACGGAGGCCGTTCCATGGTCAGTCCAGACATCGCCTGCGTGCTGCGGCCGCAGGCGCTGAACGGCGAGCGTCCGGCCTGGGACGCCCAACGGCAAAGGCTGTTCTGGGTCGACCTGCGCGAGCCGGCGCTGCACTGCTTCGATCCCGCCACCGGCGAGGATCGGCACTGGGAGATGCCGGCCTGGATCGGCAGCTACGCGCTGACCCGACGCGGCGCCCTCGTGGCGCTGCGCAACGGGCTGTATGCGCTGGACTTCGAGCACGGGCACCTCGTGTTCCAGGCGCCGCCGCCGTTCGACCCGCGCCGGTTCCTGTTCAACGAGGGCGACTGCGACCGTCAGGGGCGGTTCTGGGCCGGGCCGATGTACCTGTCGCTGGCGCCGGGCGACCAGGTGCCGGACGCGCCGCGCACCCTGCCGTTCTGGCGCTTCGATCGCGGGCGATGGGTTGCCGGGACGGTGCCGGTGCAGACGGCAAACAGCCTGGCCTGGAGCGCCGATGGCGGGCGCATGTATTACAGCGACACCGAGCAGAAGACGATCTGGATCTCCGACTACGACGTCGAAACCGGCCTGCCGTCGAACACAAGGCGCTTCGCGGTGGTGGAGGATGCGCAAGGCGGCCCGGACGGGGTGGCGATCGACCGGGACGGGTTCCTGTGGTGCGCGGTGTTCGGCGGCGGGCGGCTGGTGCGGCTCGATCCGGACGGCAGCGTCGAGCGCACGGTGGCGATGCCGGTGCAGTATCCGACCATGCCGGCCTTCGGCGGCGCGGCGCTGTCGACGATCTTCGTCACCTCCGCCTGCTGGCCGATCGACCCGGCGCAGCGGGCGGCCAGGCCGCTGGAAGGCAACCTGTTCGCGTTCGAGGCGCCGTGCCCGGGCTTCCCGGCGACGCGCCTTGCCGACGACGCTGCCTGACCGACGGGAGGACGCGGCGTTGAGCTGGATCGTCCCGGTGCGGCTGGAAGGGCGGCACGTCACCCTGGTCCCGCTGGAGCGCGCCCATCGCGATGCGCTGGTCGAGGCGGCGTCGGACGGCGCGCTGTGGGAGCTGTGGTACACCAGCGTGCCGGAGCCGGACGGCATGGAAGCCGAGATCGAAAGGCGGCTCGCGGCCCGGGACCAGGGCAGCACGCTGCCGTTCACCGTGACGGAGACGGCGACCGGCACGGTGATCGGCATGACCAGCTTCGGCCACATCGACGCATCGGTGCGGCGGCTGGAGATCGGCTGGACCTGGTATGCGGCGCGGGCGCAGCGCAGCGCGGTCAACACCGAGGCGAAGCGGCTGCTGCTCGGCCACGCCTTCGACACGCTGGGCTGCGTGGCGGTCGAGCTGCGCACCCACGTGCTGAACGCGCAGAGCCGGCGCGCGATCGAGCGGATCGGCGCCAAGCTCGACGGCATCCTGCGCCACCATCAGCGCGCCCGCGACGGCACGCTGCGCGACACCTGCGTGTACAGCATCATCGCCCCGGACTGGCCCCCGGTGCGCTCGCACCTGGACTGGCAGCTGCGACGGCGGCAGTCTCCGTCGCCCGGGGACAGGAGCACGTCATGAACAGGAAGGAGCTGCTCGACGCCTTCGAGCACGAGGACCGGGCCGACTACGGCAGGCGCTACCTGCTGCCGTACTGGAAGGAGCATGCGGGACGATCCGGCGACGCCCTGCTCGACGGCACGTTCCAATCGAAGCATCTCGGGGCGATGTCCAAGGCGGCATCGGCGAAGACCGCGGCTGCGCGCTCGGGAAACGCCGCACGGGACTTCACCTCGACCACGATGCCGCCCGACAGCATCAGGACGATCACGTCCTACCTCCTGCGCTACGCGATCGAGCAGCACGTCGCCGCCGGCCTGCCGTTCCGCAACTACCAGCTCGGCATCACGGTGATGTCGATGACGATGGCGGTGGATGCCGAGGCGGGCGGCGGAACGCAGAAACAGGAACGGATCTTCCCGATCGTGGGCGTGAACCAGAAGGGCCTGATCAACCACTTCCACGGCAGCGCCGAGTACCATGGCGGCGGCGTGTTCGTGATCAACCAGAACGGCGACTGGATGAAGAAGGCCGCGTGAGGAGGGCCGGCCTCAGCCGCGCCTGCGGCCGCCGCGACGCTGTGCCGGGTCGTAGCCGCCACCGCCGGGACCGAGCGGTTCCGGAGTGCGCGACTTGGGCGTGCGGCCGCCGCGGGAGCCGGGGCTCGGGGGCGGCGGCTCCAGGCCGAGGTCCAGCGCTTCCAGCCGCTTGAGCTCGTCGCGCAGGCGGGCGGCGGTCTCGAACTCCAGGTCTGCCGCGGCGGCGCGCATGCGCCGCTCGATCTCGGCGATCGAGGCCTTGAGGTCGCGGCCGACCATGTCGGTGAGGCCGGCGTCCTTGACCGGCGCCACGGTGACGTAGTCCTGCTCGAACACCGACGAGATCGCCTCGCCGATATGGGTGCGCACCGATTGCGGGGTGATGCCGTTCGCGGCGTTCCATTCGGTCTGCCGGTTGCGTCGGCGATCGGTTTCCTCGATGGCGTAGCGCAAACTGTCGGTCATGCGGTCGGCGTAGAGCAGCACGCGGCCGTCGACGTTGCGCGCCGCGCGGCCGATGGTCTGCACCAGGGAGGTGCGCGAGCGCAGGAAGCCTTCCTTGTCTGCGTCCAGGATCGCCACCAGCTGGCACTCGGGAATGTCCAGGCCCTCGCGCAAGAGGTTGATGCCGATCAGCACGTCGAAGGCGCCGAGGCGGAGGTCGCGGATGATCTCGATGCGCTCCAGCGTGTCGACGTCGGAATGAAGGTAGCGGACCTTGATGCCGCTCTCGGTCATGTACTCGGTGAGGTCCTCGGCCATGCGCTTGGTCAGCGTGGTGACCAGGACGCGGCCGCCGCGGCCGATCACCACCCGGCACTCGGCCAGCAGGTCGTCCACCTGGCGCTCCACCGGGCGGATCTCGGTCACCGGGTCGATCAGGCCGGTGGGACGGATCACCTGCTCGGCGAACACGCCCTGCACCCGCTCCAGCTCCCAGGGGCCGGGGGTGGCGCTGACGTGGATGGTCTGCGGGCGGAAGCGTTCCCATTCCTCGAACTTGAGCGGGCGGTTGTCGAGGCAGGACGGCAGCCGGAAGCCGAACTCGCTCAGGATCGACTTGCGGGCGTGGTCGCCGCGCTCCATGCCGCCGATCTGCGGCACGGTGACGTGGCT
>CAXTMS010000131.1:0-9743 GCA_964245345.1 uncultured Acetobacteraceae bacterium
ACGAGGTGTCGGTGTAGCCGTTGACCTCGATGCGGGTGGTCTGCACGTGGGTGGACGCCTGCGCCGCCTGCGCCACGATCTCGCGGGCACGTGCGGTCAGCTCCGAGCGGTCCCAGTCGAAGAACACGAGGTAGGTGCGCGCCTCGGCCGGCGGAGCGGCGGGAGCGACCGGCGGGGGCGGCGGCGGCGGCGGCGGCGCCGTGTCGAACGCGTAACGCAGACCCAGCATGAAGCTGTGGTTGAACTGGTCGTTGAAGTCGGCATTGCCCTTGTGGATGCCGGTCACGGTGAAGGACGTGGACTGGTAGGCGTCCTGGTCCAGCTGGCCGAGGAAGCGATACTCGGCGGTGAGTGCCAGGCCCGGGACCGGAACGATGTTGTAGGCCACGCCGACGATGCCCTGGTAGGCGAAGGAGCCGTTGGTGCCGCCGGTGCGGTCGATGTTGCCGTTGGTGTAGGTGGTGGTGAACGGCGACAGGTGGTTCCACAGGTAGCCGGCGCCGACGCCGACATACGGGGTGACCGGCAGCGCCAAGCCGAAGCGGCCCAGGTCGACGTCGTACAACGCGTTCACCAGCGCCCCGTAGCTCTCGGCGTGGCCGCTGGTCACGCCCGGGAACGGGGTGTTCGAGCGGTGGTTCACGTTGTTGTTGTAGTAGGCGCCCTGGACTTCGACCCGAAGCCCGTTGCCAAGGCCATAGCCGACCGAGGCCTCGCCGTTGAAGCCGTCGCCGAAGCGGAACCCGGACTTGCTGATGTTGTTGCCGCCGCCGAGGTCCGAGGAGAACTCGCCGGTGCGACCGTCGGCCACCGCGCCCGGAGCGTAATGCGCACCCTGCGTCTGGCGAATGTTGTAGCCCGAGCCCAGGCTGACATAGGGGCCGATCACCGGCTGAGCCATTGCCGTGGCGGAACCAGCCGCCAAAAGAGTTGTTGCAAGTAGTGCCGTGCGCAGACGCATTGTCTCGTCCTTCTAGGATCCGTTCGACCGGCCACCAACCATCGGCGGCGCAGGCTCATCGGGATGCGTAAGCACCGTATAGTTCCTTCGGTTGCGGATGGAGAGGGTGCTCGAACCCCTCCAAAGCATTCGATCCGACGCCTGTGGTCGCGAAGACACAGTTTGCACCAGGGCCGCAATGAAATCGCCGGAAAACCTTGCCGTTGCTGGCTTTCGCAGGGAACGGAGGTTGTTCCAAATCGGCTGAAACACGAATCCGTGAGGCGTGTTGTGGCCGTTTGGTTACAGGCAGTTCAGGCTTGGTGGCGCTGGTCCGCAACCGCCCCCTCGTCTGCCAGCAGCGCCAGCACCGTTTCCGGCTCAACCTCCGTGCTGGTGAAGGCGTGCCCGATCCCGCGCACCAGCACGAAGGCGAGTCGCCCGTCGCGCATCTTCTTGTCCCGCTGCATGTGCGCCACCAGCGCGACGGCTGCCGCCGGCCGCCCGCAATCGCCGATCACGGCCTTCATCCCCATCTGCCGCAGGTGGGACGCCACCCGCTCCGCATCCGCCGCCGGGCACAGGCCGAGCCGCACCGACAACCGGAACGCCAGCAGCAGGCCGATCCCCACCGCCTCGCCATGCAGCAGGCTGCCGTCGTAACCGAGCTCGGCTTCCAGCGCGTGGCCAAAGGTGTGGCCCAGGTTGAGCAGGGCGCGCCCATCGCTCGGCATCTGCTCGCGCTCATCCGCGCCCACCACGGCGGCCTTGAACGCGCAGGCCCGCCGCACCGCCTCCGCCTGCACCGACGCGTCGCCGGCCAGAAGCGCGGCGCCGTTCGATTCGCACCAGCCGAACAACCCCGGATCGCCGATCAGCCCGGCCTTGACGATCTCGGCGTAGCCCGCCCGCAGCTCGCGGGGCGGCAGCGTCCCCAGCATGTCGGTGTCCGCCAGCACCGCCAGCGGCTGGTGGAACGCGCCGAGCAGGTTCTTGCCGGCGGCGGTGTTGATCCCGGTCTTGCCGCCGACGCTCGAATCCACCTGTGCCAGAAGCGTGGTCGGGATCTGCACCAGAGGCATCCCGCGCAGCACGGTGGCGGCCGCGAACCCGGCCAGGTCGCCGACCACCCCGCCGCCGAGCGCGATCACCGTTGTGCGCCGCTCCACGCCAAGCGCCAGCATGGCGTCGGCGAGCCGGCCATACCCGGCAAGGCTCTTGGAGGCTTCCCCCGGCGGTATCACGACCGGCGATGCCGCGATCCCCGTCTCGGCCAGGGCCGACAGCAGCAGGGGCAGGTGCAGCGCCGCCACCGTCTCGTCCGTCACCACCACCGCCCGCTTCTGCGGCAGCACC
Source organism: uncultured Acetobacteraceae bacterium (assembly GCA_964245345.1). GTDB lineage: Bacteria > Pseudomonadota > Alphaproteobacteria > Acetobacterales > Acetobacteraceae > Lichenicola. The sequence continues at coordinate 2,297 of CAXTMS010000131.1, forward strand.
GACGCCAGCAGTGCACCGGCGCGCGCCACCAGCCCGGACCCGATCACCACCTCGTACGCGTCGCGCGACAGCGACACCGCCAGGCGGTGCGGGGCCACGTGCCTGAGCAGGGCGCCGAGCGCCTGCTCGGTGGTCTGGTCGACGCTGTTCTCGCTGCAATCCACCACCAGGTCCGCCTCCGCATAGATCGGGTGACGTCGCGCCATCAGCGCCGACAGGACGTCGCGTGGACGGCCTTCGCGCAGCAGCGGCCGATGTTGCCTGCCGCTGACCCGGCGTTCCAGCACGTCGAGCGGGCAGCGCAGCCAGAGCGACACCGCCTGCCGGCGTATGGTGGCCCGCGTGGCCTCGTCCATGAACGCGCCGCCCCCGGTCGCCAGCACGATCGGCGGCCCGGACAGCAGGCGGCGGATCACGCCTTGCTCGCCGCGACGGAACTCGGCCTCGCCGTAGCGGGCGAACAGCTCGGAGATGGTGATCCCGGCCGCGCGCTCGACCTCGGCGTCGGCATCGCGAAACGGGATGCCGAGCCGCGACGCAAGCCTGCGACCCACCGTGGTCTTGCCTGCTCCCATCAGCCCGACCAGCACCACCGAGCGCCGTCCATGCCGATGCGTCCGCGCGCGCTCCGCCGCCTCGGCGTGCTGAACCGTTTCACCGGGGCGTGACATGGAGATCAAGCTAACATAGAGGCACGTCAGCAGCCATGCCGCGCCTCGAACGGCGTCCGGCGGCCAGTCCTGAACGGAGGCGAGATGCGCCGGATCCTTGCCATCGTGTTCGGGCTCGTCGCCGTGGTGCTGGCGGGCGGCTTCTTGTCGCTGGGCGCGTTTCCGCCGCGCGCTCCCGTGCATCCGGTGCACCAAACCGTGCCGAACGACAAGCTGGCGCCGGCCTGACCGCAGGGTTGCGCGGAGCGGAGCCCAGGATGGCCGACCTTCGTCATGCCGAAGCCTTTCTTGAGATGCTTTCGGCCGAGCGGGGCGCCGCCCCGAACACGCTGAAGGCTTATGGGGCCGACCTGGCGGACTTCACCGCCTTTGCCGCCGCAGCCGGGGTCGCGCCCGATGCCGCCGACGCGGACACGATCTCCGGCTACATGGCGCAGCTGGCACGCTCCGGCTTGTCCGCCCGCACCGCGTCGCGGCGCTTGTCCTGCTTGCGTCAGTTCCACCGCTTCCTGGCACGCGAAGGCCTGCGGCCGGACGATCCGACGATCCGGGTGGACGCGCCGCGAGCCGGGCGGACGCTGCCGCGGTTCCTTGGCGAGGCGGAGGTGTCGGCGCTGCTCGCCGCCGCCGCCCCGGGCGCCGGCCTGCCGCCCAGGCGGCAGCCTGTGGCCCTCGCGGCGCTGGAGCTGCTGTATGCCACCGGGCTCCGCATCTCCGAGCTGCTGTCGCTGAAGCGCGACGCCCTGTCCGGCGACGGGATGGTGCTCCTGGTGCGCGGCAAGGGCGGCCGCGAGCGCCTGGTGCCGTTGTCGGACGCCGCCAGGGCCGCGGCACGCGCGCTGGTCGAGGACCAGGCGGACGCGGCACGGGCCGCGGTGCGGCCGGGGGAGCCGGCGCGGTTGCCGAGCCCGTTCCTGTTCGCCGGCCGCGACGGGCGCCGGCCGATGACGCGACAGGGCTTCGACCGGATCCTGCACGAAACCGCGCTTCGCGCCGGGCTCGACCCCGGGCGCCTGTCGCCGCACGTGCTGCGCCATTCCTTTGCCAGCCACATGCTGGCGCACGGCGCCGACCTCCGCTCGCTGCAGCTTCTGCTCGGCCACGCCGACATCGCCACCACGCAGATCTACACGCACGTGCTGGCGGAGCGGCTGCAGCGCTTGGTCGCGGCACACCATCCGCTGGCGACCCGAGCGAGGGTCGGGAGTTGAGGCCCGGCCCCTTGGCCGCCGACCGAAACGTGCTAAAGCCCGCCGCACGATGCGCCAGTTCCTTGACTTCGAAAAGCCGATCGCCGAGCTCGAGAACAAGATCGCCGAGCTCAGGCAGATGTCGCTGCCCGGCTCCAGCACCGGTGCGCACGGCGCAGGCGAAGGCGGGCTGCCGATCGCGGAGGAGGTCGCCAAGCTCGAGGAAAAGGCAGAGCGCCAGCTCCGGACGATCTACGCCAAGCTGTCTCCCTGGCAGAAGGTCGAGGTCGCGCGGCACGCGCAACGGCCGCATGCGCTCGACTACATCGCCGCCCTGATCACCGACTTCATGCCGCTCGCCGGCGACCGCGCCTTTGCCGACGACGAGGCGGTGGTGGGCGGCCTCGGTCGCTTCGAAGGGCGCGCGGTGGTGGTGCTCGGCACCGAACGCGGCTCCGACCTCGACACCAGGCTGCGGCACAATTTCGGCATGGCGCGGCCCGAAGGCTACCGCAAGGCGATCCGCCTGATCGAGCTCGCCGGCCGCTTCAACCTGCCGATCCTGACCTTCGTGGACACGCCCGGCGCCTTTCCCGGAGTCGACGCCGAGGCCCGTGGCCAGGCGGAAGCGATCGCGCGCGCCATCGAGGCCTGCCTCGCGTCCCCGGTGCCGATCCTGGCCACCGTGATCGGCGAGGGCGGCTCCGGCGGCGCCATCGCGCTCGCCGCCGGCGACCGCGTGTTCATGCTGGAGCACGCGATCTATTCAGTGATCACCCCCGAAGCCTGCTCCTCCATCCTGTGGCGCGACACCAGCCAGAAGACCGCGGCGGCGGAAGCGCTTCGCCTGACCGCGCAGGACCTGAAGCAGTTCAAGCTGATCGACGAGATCGTGCCCGAGCCGCTCGGCGGCGCGCACCGCAATCCCCAAGCCGCGATGCAGTCGGTGCGACAGCTTCTCGCCTCCGCGCTGCCCGGCCTGTGCCGGCTCGACCCCGCCGCCCTCAAGGCGCAGCGGCGCGAGAAGTACCTGGCGATGGGCCGCCTCGCCACCCCTTAACCGTTCGGCAGGCTTTCTGCGTCATCCTGTTTCCCGTCCGGCGGGGAGGGCGGGAATGCGTGTCCTGGAGGCGGTCCGGATGGTCCGGGCCGGAACGCTGGTTCTGCCGCAGCTTTGGGCGATCGCCACCAGGCCGGAGCGGGTCCAGGTGGCGCTCATCCTCGGCCTGCCGGCCGAGCTTCCGGCGCGCGCCGACACGCCGGACCTCGCGTGGAAGGCGATGACCGTGCAGCAGCGCCGCCTGGTGCTCCGGCACGCGCCGCCCGGCATCACCAGGCGGCTGCCGGCCGACCCGGCGACCGGGCGGCAGGTGGTATGGCGCCGCTACGCCGTCGAGGTCGTCGCCACCGCCGTCACGGGATGAAGTAGAACGGGTTCGGCAACAGGAAGCCGCGCTCGGCATGGCCGCCGATGAGGTCGGAGCGCTGGTCGCCGACGCTGGCGAGGATGGTGTACCCTTGCGTCTCGATCGCCGCCCGGGTCGGCGCCTTGAAGTCGGCGGCGCTGGCGAAGCGGCTGCCTTGCGGTTCCAGGAACAGCCCATCCCAGTTCCCATAGCCCGCCTGCCGCAGGTTGGCGGCGGTTTCGGCGGCCGCGTCGGCGTGTCGGCCGGTGATGAAGAACACCGCGATCCCGAGCTGCCTTGCCCGCCGGTAAAGCCTCAGCGTCGGCGCGAGAGCCGGCGCCCGTTCCAGCCGCTCCCAGGCGTCGAAGCCGCACGGCCCGCGCGGCAGCGAGTCGCAGCGGCCGTTGTTGAAGTGGCCGAAGCCGTTGGCCTTGATCTCGTCCCAGTTCGACAGCGAGGTTTCGTCTATGTCGAGCACCAGCGCCGGCTTGGACACCTGCGGCGCCCGGAGCGCCAGCCAGTCCGCCGCCTCCGCGTCGACCTCCGCCAGGTCGTGCAGGTAGGCGCCGCTGTCGTGGTAGGCCGCAGCCTTCAGCGCGGCCTGCCCGAGATTGGCCGGCTGCGTCCAGTCCGGGGGCGACGGCGCGATCGCGGGTTCGAGGCCGCACGCCGCCAGGCAGAGCGTTGCGGCGAGTACGGCGAGGTGTGCGGTCGGGAAGAACAGGGCTTGCGTTCCCATGGCGGACGAGCCGCGTGGCATGATGTGCGGTCCTTGGACGGCCTGTCCATCCGCCCGGGTGACGACACCGGCTTCCGACCGGCGACCGGTCACGGCGGCGGCTCGCCCTCCACCGGCGCCGCGCCGAGGGCTGTGATCAGTGACCACAGCGCGTCGTGCACGGCGACGAGCGCCGCCGCGTCGGTGCCCTTCGCCACCAGCGCCACCCCGCGCCGCCCGTCCGGCCGCTCGTAGGGGTAGGAGCCGAGGTCGAGCGCGGGATGTTCTCCCTGGATCCGCTCCAGCCCCTCCGCCAGCGCGCCTTCCAGCAGCCGGTCCGCGTGCACCGCCACTTGCCGCACCGGGTCGAACCGCCCGAGCCGCGGTTCCAGCGCCTCAAACATCGCCCGCATGATCCGCGGCACGCCGGCCATGACGTGGACGTTGCCGATGGTGAAGCCCGGCGCCACCGACACGCTGTTGGAGATCGGCACCGCGCCGCGCGGCAGCGTCGCCATGCGCTGGCGCGCGGCGTTGAACTCGCCCGCCCCGTAATGCGACTCCAGCAGCCGCATCGACTCCTCGTGCAGCTCCCACGGCACCCCGAACGCGTCGGCGACGCAGGCGCTGGTGATGTCGTCGTGGGTCGGGCCGATGCCGCCGGTGGTGAACAGGTGGTCGTAGCGGGCGCGCAGCTCCGTCACCGTGTCGACAATGGTGCGCGCCACGTCCGGGATCACCCTGACCTCGCGCACCGGGATGCCGAGCGCCCCCAGCCGCGTGGCCAGGAACTGCACGTTCACGTCCTGGGTGCGGCCGGACAGGATCTCGTTGCCGATCACCAGGATGGCGGCGGTGGGGCTCGGGGAAGCAATGGTCATGCGAGCGGGGCTCCGGTAGGCAGGACGAGGCAGGACGTCCAACAGGTGAGGCATGACAACGTTTCCGGCACCCGACTGCGTGTGGGACCAGAAGGCCGGGCTTGGCGAGGGCGTGGTCTGGTCGGCTTCCGAGCAGGCGGTGTACTGGGTCGACATTCCCGCCCGCTGCCTGCACCGCTACACCCCGGCGACCGGTGACCGGCGCAGCTGGGACGCGCCGGCGCGCGCCAGCTTCGTCGTGCCGATGGCCGGCGGCGGCCTCCTGTGCGGCCACGAGGACGGGTTGCGCACCTTCTCATCCGAAACCGGCGCGTTCGGCCCGCTGCATCCGATCGAGCCGCTGCTGCACGACAACCGCCTCAACGATGGTGCGGTGGATGGCGACGGCCGGCTGTGGTTCGGCACCATGCACGAGCCAGAGGAGGAGGCGACCGGCTCGCTTTATCGCCTGGACAGCCTGGCCGACCCGGTGTCGCCCCTGCTGATGGACTCCGGCTACACCGTGACCAATGGCCCCGCCTTCGACGCGGTCCGGCAGCGGCTGTACCATTCCGACTCCGCCGCCCAGCGCATCTACGCCTTCGACCTCGCCCTCGACGGCACGCTCCGGAACAAGCGCGTGTTCGCGGCGCTCGACCACGGCTATCCGGACGGCATGACGGTGGACGCCGAGGGCACGCTCTGGGTGGCGCTTTGGGCCGGCGGCGGGATCCAGCGCTATCGCCCGGACGGCAGCCGGGACGGCTTCATCTGCTTTCCCTGCGACCACGTCACCCGGATCGCGTTCGGCGATCCCGACCTGCGCACCGCCTTTGTCACCACCGCGCGCAGGGGCCTGGACCAGGACACGCTGCGCCGCCAGCCGCTCGCGGGCGGCCTGTTCCGCTTCCGCGTCGAGGTGCCGGGCCTGCCGCACGACCTGTTCCGGCCGGGCTGACCGGCTCGTCGCGCATCCGCGCCCCGTAGTGCGTCGACGGCCACGGCGCAGGTGTCCGCGTCCGGCGCTTCCGGCCACCTGCGGACAACGCCCGGTCAGGGTCCGGGATCACCAACGAAACCGGCATCCTCGTGTCCGGAGCCGGCGCGGCGCGGCGCGTCACAGGAAGTCGCGCAGCAGCGGCACCAGCGGCTTGTCGGCATCCGGCATGCTGTAGCGGTCCAGCGCGTCGGGCCAGACCCAGGCCAGCGTCTGCCCTTCGCGCGGCGTGGCCGTGCCCTGCCAGCGCCGGCACAGGTAGAGCGGCATCAGCAGGTGGAAGGCGGGATAAGCGTGGCTGGCGAACGCGAACGGCGCCAGGCACGCGTCCGACACGTCCAGCGACAGCTCCTCGCGCAGCTCGCGGATCAGCGCCGCCTCCGGCGTCTCGTCCGGTTCGAGCTTGCCGCCGGGAAACTCCCACAGCCCGGCCATCGCCTTGCCTTCCGGGCGCCGGGCCAGCAGCACCCGCCCGTCGCCGTCGACCAGCGCGCAGGCCGCCACCAGCACCGTGCGCCGGCTCGACACCGCGGCCGGCACCGGCTCCGGCACCGCCGGCGGCTCCCCGGCGGCGAACAGGTCGTCGTGACGGGCCTCGAACTCCAGCACCGGATGCTCGCCGCCGCGCGCCAGGAACGGCTGCCGGCCGCGTCCGACCTCGCGAAAGCCGATCCGGCGCAGCACCGCGGCGGAAGCCGGGTTGTCGGTGGATACCTGGGCGGTGAGACGGTCGATGTCGACGTTGGCCAGCGCCCAGTGCGACACCCGTCGCGCCGCCTCGCCGGCGATGCCCGCGTTCCAGAACTTGGCGCCGACCCAGTAGCCGAGGTTGCCGCTGCGCGACGCCGGATCGATGCGAAGCCCCAAGCAGCCGAGCACCCGCTCGGGCCCGCCCTCCACCCCGCCATCCGCAACCGCACGCCGGTCGATGATGGCGAAGTGCCAGGCGCTGCCGTCCTGCCGCTGCGCCTCGGTGGAGGCGATCCACTCGTCGGTGAGCTGACGCGGATACGGGAACGGCAGCCGGCTCAGCATGCGCACCACGGCCCAGTCGTTCACCAGCCGGTGCACCTGCTCCGCATCGCCCGGCTGCAGCGGGCGCAGGAGGAGCCGCGCCGTCGCCAGCACCGGTGCCGCGAGGTTCACCGACGCGGCAGCGTCCGGCTGCATCCGGTCAGGCGACGTGGGTGCTGCCGGCCTGGGCCGCGCCGGTGCTGTCGATGCCGCAGGCCACCAGCAGCGAGCGCAGCGAGCGGATCACCGGGAACACTTCCTGGTTGCGGTCGCGGCCTTCCTCGTCGAACGCCCTCTGCTCCAGCTCCACGATCTCGCGGTCCTCGCGGAAGATCCGCTCGGTGAACATCACCAGCAGCGGCCAAACCAGGTTGAGGATGCCCGGCAGCTTGGGCTTCCTGACCGACAGCAGCCCGAACACCCGGTTGGTCTTCTGCTGGCGGTCCAGCGGCACGTAGACGATCCACAGGTCCATCACCGGATCCTCGCCCTCGGTCTGGATGCGCAGGGTCTGGTACGGATACTCGGTGCGGATCGTCATCACGTCGCGGGGGGGGGGGGTTGGGGGGCCCCCGCCGCCGGGGGCGGAGG
>CAXTMS010000132.1:0-9713 GCA_964245345.1 uncultured Acetobacteraceae bacterium
CGCGTCCCGCACCAGCGCCAGCAGCGCCGGATCGCGGTAATCCTCCACCGTCATGTCCGCCCCCGCCGCCCTGAGCGCGTCCTCGTCCATGCTGGTCCGGATCGCCACCGTGTAGATCCCCGCCGCCGACGCCGCGGTCACCCCCGACACCGAGTCCTCGAACGCGATCGCCCGCTCCGCCAAACAGCCCAGCCGCTCCAGCCCGGTCAGGTATGGCAGCGGGTCGGGCTTGCTTCGCGCGATCTCCTCGCCCACCACCACGGTCGGCAGCAGCCGCTGCAGCCCCAGCACCCCCAGCATGTGCTCGGCATTGGCGCGCGGCGCGTTGGTCACCACGCCGACCTTCGCCCCCTGGCCCTCCGCCTCCTCCAGCAGCGCCGTCAGCCCGTCCAGCGGCCGGAGGTGCCCGGACTGTTCCCGGAACAGCACCTCCTTGCGGTCCGCGAGCTCCTCGTGCCGGCGCCGGTCCAGGTCCGGGAACAGCCACTGCATGATCAGGGCGTTGGCCCCGCCCAGCACCGAGTGCTTGTACTGCTCGTGCGTCAGCGACCGCCCGGACTCGCCCAGCAGGGCGTTGAACGCGGCGAAGTGCACCGGATCGGTGTCGGCCAGCGTGCCGTCGAGGTCGAACAGCAATCCCAGCGTCATCCCCGTCGTCCCCGCCTGCGCGTCGCCACCCTAGTGATCCGGCCGCCGATCGTCATCCGCCCGCCCGGGCGGCAGGCGCCCTGCCCATCGACACCAGCTTGCGTCCCGACAGAGCCCCCGCGTTGCCGCCGCCCAACTCGACGACGCACGCCCTGGCCCCGCCTGCGCGGGACGTTCGAGCCGCACGCGCCGCCCCCCTTCAGCGGCACGTCTCCTGCCCAGGTGTTCGTCCGCCCGTCACCGCTGGTCCGGACCCAGCTCCGTGACCACCGCGTCGAACGCGTCCAGCGGCGCGAAATGCGCCGGCTTCACCTGGCCGAGCTTGCTGCCGTCCACGACAAGGAAAGACTGCACCGCGCGCTGCAGCACCGCACGCTTCACCGGCACCTCGTGGAAGTGCGAGCAGCTCGCCCCGTGCGTCTCGTGCACGCCGCCCGCCGACACGAACGCCTTGTTGATCCCCAGCTGGTGCAGGCTGCGCAGCGCGTCCTCCGAAAAGAACGTCGCCGACTCCGGATGGAACAGCCCGCCCAGCACGAACAGCCGCGCCTGCGCCATTCGGCTCGCCGCCGCGGCCACGTTCAGCGCATAGCACACGATCGTCACCGTCAGTTCCGCCGGCAGCGCCGCCATCAGGTGCGGCATGGTGGTGCCGCAATCCACGAAGATGGTGTCGCCCGGCCGCACCAGCGACGCGGCGCGCCGTCCTGCTTCCGCCTTGGCCTGCACATGGCTGCCCTGCTCGACGTCCAAGGCGTAGCCCGAGCTTCCGCGCGGCACGATGAAGCCCCCCAGCAGGTCGAGCCCGGTCTCGCCCTCCGCCAGGTCGCGACGCAGCGTCATGGTCGACACCGCCAGCGCCCGCGCCGCGTCGCCCAGCCTCAGCGCGCCGTCCTGCGCCGCCAGCGCGCGCAGCCGGTCCAGGCGCATCGCCCGCCGGTCGCGGAGTCCGGTCGCGCCGGCTGATCGCTGCTCCATCCTCGCCTCGGCTTCCGTGCCACCCGGGTTGACGGCGCGGCCGTCCATGTGACTAGACTATCAAATGTGAAGATTTTAACAACCGATCCGACGGTTCCGGACCGGCAGCAGGAGGATCCGTCCCGTGCCCGATCCCGTCGCCGGTCACGATCTCGCCCGGCTGATCGACCACACCGTCCTCAAGCCCGACGCCACCGAAGCGCAGGTCGAGCAGTTCTGCCGCGAGGCCCTGCAGCACGGCTTCCGCTCCGTGTGCGTCAACTCGGTCTGGGTGCCGTTCGTAGCCGAGCGCCTGCGTGGCAGCGAGGTGCGCGTGTGCGCCGTGGTCGGCTTTCCGCTCGGCGCCATGCCGTCGGCGATCAAGGCCGCCGAGACCGCCGCCGCGGTCGCCTCCGGCGCGCAGGAGATCGACATGGTGATCCCCGTCGGCGCCCTGAAGGACGACCGCCGCGACGTCGTGCAGGCCGACATCGCCGCGGTGCGCGCCGCCTGTCCGGACGCGGTGCTCAAGGTGATCATCGAGTGCTGCCTGCTCACCGACGACGAGAAGCGCGCCGCCTGCCGCGCGTCGGTCGCCGCCGGCGCCGACTTCGTCAAGACCTCGACCGGTTTCTCCACCGGCGGCGCCACCGCCGGGGACGTCGCCCTGATGCGCGAGGCGGTCGGTCCCGCCCTCGGCGTCAAGGCCTCGGGCGGCGTGCGCACGCCCGAGGCGGTCGCGGCCATGCTCGCCGCCGGCGCCACGCGCATCGGCACCAGCTCCGGCATCGCCCTGATGACCCGGTCGGCAGCCGCCGCCGGAACCTATTGACGCACCGAGACCGAACACCCGGCCAAGCGCGGCATCCCAAGCCGGCAGCCGACAGGAAGGGAACCATCATGATCGACATCACCCGGCGCCGCTTCTCGCTTCTGGCCTCGGCCGGCGCTGCCGCCCTCGTGGCCGGCGCCACCCCCGCCATCGCCGCCGCCTCAGCCGTCGACGTGTCCAAGGTATCCAAGGACATTTCCACCAAGGCCACCAAGAAATACTCGATCGCCACCGTGGTGAAGGTGGACGGCATCGCCTGGTTCGACCGCATGCGCGTCGGCGTGAAGCAGTTCGGCGCCGACCAGGGCCACGACACCTGGATGGTGGGCCCGAGCCAGGCCGACGCCGCCGCCCAGGTGCAGATCGTCGAAAGCCTGATCGCCCAGGGCGTGGACGCCATCTGCATCGTTCCGTTCTCGGTGGAAGCGGTCGAGCCGGTGCTGCAGAAGGCGCGCGGCCGAGGCATCGTGGTGATCTCCCACGAGGCCTCCAACCTCCAGAACACCGACTACGACATCGAGGCGTTCGACAACCACGCCTATGGCGCCAAGCTGATGCAGAACCTGGGCCAGCAGATGGGAGGCGAGGGCGGCTACGTCGCCACCGTCGGCAGCCTCACCTCCACCTCGCAGAACGAGTGGATCGACGGCGCCGTCGCCTACCAGAAGGCGAACTTCCCCAAGATGTCGCAGGTGACCAAGCGCATCGAGACCTATGACGACGCCACCACCGACTACAACAAGCTCAAGGAGGTGCTGACCACCTACCCGGCCTTGCGCGGCATCCTGGGCGCGCCGATGCCCACCTCCGCCGGCGCCGGCCGCCTGATCGCCGAGCGCGGGCTCAAGGGGAAGCTGTTCTTTTCCGGCACCGGCCTGGTCTCCGTCGCCGGCCAGTACCTCAAGGACGGCGACATCGACTACATCCAGTTCTGGGACCCGGCCACCGCCGGCTACGCCATGAACATCCTGGCGGTGATGGCCCTGTCCAAGCGCCCGATCAAGGCCGGCCTCGACCTCGGCCTTTCCGGCTACGACCACCTCGCCGCCAACGACCCCCACCGCTCCAACATCCTGTTCGGCCATGGCTGGGTCGGCGTCACCAAGGCCAACATGGGCGAATACAACTTCTAGCCGAACCGTTCCCCCGCATGACCGTGCCCCTGCTGGAGCTGCGCGACGTCGCCCGGCACTTCGCCGGCGTGAAGGCGCTGGACGGCGTGTCCTTGTGCATCGGCCGCGGCGAGATCCACTGCCTCGCCGGCGAGAACGGCTCCGGCAAGTCCACCCTGATCAAGCTGGTATCGGGCATCAACGCCGTGGACCGCGGCACGATCCTGGTCGACGGCACGCCGGTTCCGGACATGACCCCGCGCCAGGCGATCGCGCTCGGCGTGCAGGTGATCTACCAGGACTTCTCCTTGTTCGGGAACCTGACGGTCGCCGAGAACCTCGCGATCGGCGCCGAGCTGCGCGCCCGCAGGCGGGTGGTCAGCTGGCGACGCATGCGCGCCCACGCCGCCGCCGCCGTCGCCCGCCTCGGCGTGCATCTCGACCTCGACGCCACCGTGGACAGCCTGCCCACCTCCGGCCGGCAGCTGGTCGCCATCGCCCGCGCGCTGATGGCCGACCCTCGCCTGCTGATCATGGACGAGCCCACCACCGCGCTCACCGGCCGCGAGGTGGCCACCCTGTTCGGCGTGGTGCGCGACATCCAGTCCCGCGGCATCGCCGTGCTGTTCGTCAGCCACAAGATGCGCGAGATGCTCGACATCAGCGAGCGCCTCACCGTGCTGCGGTCCGGCCGCGTGGTCGCCGCCGGCCCGATCGCCGGGTTCGACGAGGCCAGCATCACCCGCGCCATGACCGGCAGCGACATCGCCGAGGCGCCCTATCTGTGGCGGCCCGCCGACCCTGCCGCCCCGCCGCTGCTGGAGCTCGACCGCCTGTCCGTCCCGGGCGAGCTCGACGACATCTCCTTCCGCCTCCTGCCCGGCGAGATCGTCGGCGTGTCCGGCCTGCTCGGCTCCGGCCGCACCGAGCTCGCTTTGGCCTTGTTCGGCATGCGCCCCCGCTACCGCGGCACGATCCGCCTCGACGGCACCCCCATCCGCCTCGACAGCACGCAGCGCGCCATCGCCCACCGCATCGCCTATGTTCCCGAGGACCGCCTCACCGAGGGCCTGTTCCTGCCCGAAACCATCAACCGCAACATCGTCGCCACCGCGCTCAGGCGCCTCAGCCGCTTCGGCCTGCTGCGACCCCGCGCCGCCGCCGCGGTTGCGTCCGACACCATCCGCGCCATGGCCATCGCCACCCCCAACGGCGACCGCCCGGTGACCCAGCTCTCGGGGGGCAACCAGCAGCGCGTGGTGATCGGCCGCTGGCTGCTGCAGCAGCCGCGCCTGCTGATCCTGAACGGCCCCACCGTGGGCGTCGACGTCGGCTCCAAGGCCGGCATCCACGCCACCATCCGCGAGCTGGCGCAGAACAACGGCCTCGGCGTGCTGATGATCTCCGACGACCTTCCCGAGCTCGCCGCCAACTGCAACCGCATCCTCCTGATGCATCGCGGCCGCCTCGTCGCCGAGCAGCCTGGCGAAGGCCCGGTGGCGCAGCGCGAGCGCCAACTTTCCGACCGCTTGAAGGTCCTGGCATGAGCGCCGCCGTCCCCGCCGCCGCCCCGGCCCGCCTTGCGGCCCTGCGCCCGCTGCTGCGCCGGCCCGAGCTCGCGGTCGCCCTGGTGGCGCTGCTGGCGATGCTGGTGATCGGCACCGTCAACCCGGCGTTCTGGTCGTGGTCCAACCTGTTCAGCCTGCTGCGCGCCAACGTCGTCACCGGCATCCTCGCACTCGGCGTGATGGTGGTGATGCTGTCCGGCGGCATCGACGTGTCGTTCCCCGCCTTCGCCATCGCCGCCATGTACCTCACCATCAAGGCCATGGTGGCGCTGCCCTATGACGGCGTGCTGCTGCCCTTTCTCGCTTCCACCCTGATCGGCCTCGTGCTCGGCCTGCTCAACGCCCTGTTCGTGCACGGCCTGCGCATGATCCCGCTGATCGTCACGCTGGGCACCGGCACCGCGGTGCGCGGCTTCCTGCTCGGCGCGGTCAGCGCCAGCCAGATCAACATCGACCAGATGCCTCCCGCCCTGATCGCCTTCGCCCGCACAAGCCTCCTGCGCCTGCCGCAGCCCGGCGGCCAGCACGCCGAGCTGTCGGCGATGGTGCTGATCTACCTGATGCTGGCCCTCGCCGTGCACCTCCTGCTGCGCCACACGGTGATCGGCCGCTCCATCTACGCGCTCGGCGGCGGCGAGGAGGCCGCGCGTTGCGCCGGCTTCAGCGTGCGCGGCACCACGTTCTTCATCTACGGCCTGGCCGGCAGCCTCGCCGGGTTCGCCGGCCTGCTGCACGGCTCCATGATCTGGATCGCCAACCCGCACGATCTGGCCGGCACCGAGATCGACGTGATCGCCGCCGTGGTGCTGGGCGGCGTCAGCATCTTCGGCGGCCGCGGCAGCGTGCCCGGCACCATGCTCGGCGTGTTCACCCTGGTGATGCTGACCAACAGCCTGATCGTGATGCATATCGACACCACCTGGCAGCGCATCGTGGTCGGGCTGGTGGTGATCCTCGCCGCCGGCTTCACCGCCTGGCGCGACCGCACCCGGCGCGCCGCCGCGTGAGCGCTACCATGCCCCCCGCCGCGACGGCCACCCGGCGCCGCTTCCGGCGCCCCGACCCGGCGCTGCTCCAGCTGCTGCTGCTGATCGCCCTGATCTTCGCCGTCATGTCGGCGCTCGATCCGCACAAGTTCCTGCGCCCCTACGTGTTCGAATCCATCACCTATGTCGCCCCCGAGCTCGGCCTCCTCTCGATCGCCATGATGCTGGCCATGCTCACCGGCGGCATCGACCTGTCGGTGATCGGCATCGCCAACCTGTCCGGCATCCTGGCCGGCCTGTTCTTCCACGCCCATGGCGGCGCCCACGGCCCGGCGCTGATGCACATGGCGCCCGCCCCGGTGCTGCTCGGCATCCTCATCGCCCTGGCCACCGGCCTCGTCGGCGGCGCCGTCAACGGCCTGCTGATCGCACGCGCCCGCATCACCCCGATCCTCGCCACCATCGGCACCGGCCAGGTCTATACCGGCATCGCGGTGGTGCTTACCGGCGGCCCCGCGATCGTCGGCTATCCCATGTTGTGGGGCGCCATCGGCAACGGCGAGCTGTTCGGCGTCGCGGTGCCGCTGCTGGTGTTCCTTCTCGCCGCCCTCCTGGTGGCGCTGATGCTGGCCCGCACACCGTTCGGCATCTCGCTCAAGCTGATCGGCACCAGCGCCCGCGCCGCCCGCTTCGCCGGCCTGCGCAACGCGCGCGCCGTGTTCGGGTCCTACGTGCTGAGCGGGATGCTCGCCAGCACCGCCGGCATCATCCTGTCCGGCCGCACCAACGCCGCCAAGTCCGACTACGGCGTGTCCTACCTGCTGCAGGCGGTGCTGATCGCGGTGCTCGGCGGCACCAACCCGGCCGGCGGCCGCGGCTCGGTGTTCGGCATCGTGCTCGCCCTGCTGGCGCTGATGCTGCTCTCGTCCGGCCTGCAGCTGATGCGGTTCAGCAACTTCCTGGTCGACTTCATCTGGGGCGCCTTTCTGCTCCTGTCCATCGCGCTGAACGCGCTTCGCACCAGGAGCCGCTGAGCCATGCGCCGCCTCGCCATGGTCCCGCTGCATCGGGACCTCCACGCCGCCGACCGCCTGGTGTTCGAGGCGGACGGCTTGTCGGCCGCCCTGTTCCGCTATCCCAGCGGCATCGACGCGCTCCGCCTGCGCAACCGCCGTGGCGAGCTCGTGGTGCTGCCCTGGTTCGGCCAGATGATCTGGGATGCCCGCTTCGACGGCGTCGACCTGTGCATGCGCAGCGGCTTCGACATGCCGCTGCCCGCCGACGCCATCGGCGGCACCTATGGCTGCTTCGCCTTCCACAGCGGCCTGCTGCGCAACGGCGTCCCTTCCGCCGCCGACGACCACCCCGCCCACGGCGAGTTTCCCTGCGCCCTCATGCGCAGCGCCTTCCTGGAGCTGCTGGAACAGGACGGCGCGCTGTCCCTGCGCTTGACCAGCGAGCGCGACCACGCCGTCGCCTTCGGCCCGCACTACCTGGCCCATCCCAGCATCACCCTGCGCCAGGACGACGCCCTGTTCGACCTGGCCATGGCCGTGGAGAACCGGTCCGGCCGGCCGATGGAGCTGATGTACATGGCGCACGTCAACTTCGCCTTCGTGGACGGCGGCCGCATCGTGCAGCCCGCACCCTTCCGCCCCGGCACCGTGTCCGTGCGACGCGCGGTGCCCGCCCACGTGCGCCCCAACGCCGACTACCTCGACCTGATCGACGAGCTGGCCGAGCACCCCGCCCGCATGGAGGTGCTGGACCAGCCCGACCGCTACGATCCCGAGCAGGTGTTCTACCTGTCCGGCCTCGGCACCGATCCCGCCGGCCGCACCGCGCTGATGCTGCGCCGCCCCGAAGGCGACGGCTTCGCCCTGTCCTACGCCCCGGCCGAGTTCCCGCACTGCGTGCGCTGGATCATGACCGACCCAGACGCCGGCGTCGCCGCCTTCGCGCTGCCCTCGACCTGCCAGCCGGAAGGCTACCTGGCCGAGAAGCGCAAGAACCACGTCCGCCTGCTGCCGCCGCGCGGCCGCGCGCAGTTCGCCGTCACCCTCGGCTATCTCGACCCGGCGGAAGCGGCGGACATGGACGCCCGCATCGCCGCCCTCCAACCTCCCAGCGGAGCTGTTCCATGAGCGCGCGCATCGCCGTCATCGGCAGCAACATGGTCGACTTGGTCACCACCGTGGACCGCATGCCGCGCCTGGGCGAAACCCTGGCGGCACCGCACTTCGCCATCGGCCCCGGCGGCAAGGGCGCCAACCAGGCGGCGGCCGCCGCCAAGCTCGGCGCCGACGTCATGATGGTCAGCCGTGTCGGCGACGACCTGTTCGGCGCCGACGTTCTGCGCAACCTCCACACCCTCGGCATCGACGCCCGGCACGTCCGCGCCGTGCCCGGCACGTCCAACGGCGTGGCGCCGATCTTTGTCGACCGCAACGGCGACAACAGCATCCTGATCGTCAAGGGCGCCAACGACCACCTCCACCCCGCCGACGTCGACGAGGCCGCCCCCGACCTGCTCGGCTGCGACCTCCTCCTGCTGCAGCTCGAGATCCCGCTCGACACCGTCTACCACGTCATCGACTGGGCCCGCGCCCACGACAAGCCGGTGCTGCTCAACCCGGCCCCCGCCACCGACGCCCTGTCGCTCGACCGCATCGCCGACGTCGACTTCTTCATGCCCAACCAGACCGAGCTGGCGATCCTGACCGGCCTGCCCGCCGACACCCGCGCCGAGGCCGAAGCCGCCGCGCACCACCTGCTGGCCCGCGGCATGGGCCGCATCGTGGTCACGCTTGGCGCCGAGGGCGCGTTGCTGGTGACCCCGAACGAGACCTGGCACGTGCCGCCGGTGCCCGTCCGGGCGCGCGACACCAGCGGCGCCGGCGACGCCTTTATCGGCGCCTTCGCCGCCCACTACGTCCGGCACAAGGACATGCACGCCGCCCTCGGCCAGGCCAGCCTGTACGCCGCCCATTCCGTGACCCGGCCCGGCACCCAGACCGCCTTCGCCAGCCGCGACGAGTTCACCGCCTTC
This sequence comes from uncultured Acetobacteraceae bacterium, assembly GCA_964245345.1. Lineage (GTDB taxonomy): Bacteria > Pseudomonadota > Alphaproteobacteria > Acetobacterales > Acetobacteraceae > Lichenicola. The sequence continues at coordinate 9,153 of CAXTMS010000132.1, forward strand.
TGTCTGGAACAGGCCCCCTCGGAGGGCGCAGACTGAAGCCCATCGAACAAGCGGACCACTCCGAGATCCGCACAAGGGAGATCACCATGGTCGAGCACACCCTCGCCGACGTCGCCAAGGAAATCGCGATCCGGCCGCACTACGACAACTTCATCGGCGGCAACTGGGTCGCCCCCACCCGCGGCCAAACGTTTGAGAACATCTCGCCGATCGACGGCCGGGTGATCTGCACCGTCGCCCGCTCCACCAAGGAGGACGTCGAGCTGGCGCTGGACGCCGCCCACAAGGCCGCCGATGCCTGGGGCCGCACCTCCGCCGCCGAGCGCGCGCTGCTCCTGCTCCGCATCGCCGACCGCATGGAGGAGCGCCTCGGCCTGCTCGCCCTGGTCGAGACCATCGACAACGGCAAGCCGATCCGCGAAACCACCGCCGCCGACCTGCCCCTGGCGGTGGACCATTTCCGCTACTTCGCCGGCTGCCTGCGCGCCCAGGAAGGCGCGCTGTCCGAGATCGACCACGACACCGTCGCCTACCACTTCCACGAGCCGCTCGGCGTGGTCG
>CAXTMS010000133.1:0-9540 GCA_964245345.1 uncultured Acetobacteraceae bacterium
CGCCCGGCGGTGGCCGGCGACGGCGGCGACATCGTGTTCCGCGGCTACCGCGACGGCATCGTCCGGCTGCACATGCAGGGCGCCTGTTCCGGTTGCCCGTCCTCGCGCGCCACGCTGAAGCACGGGGTGGAGAACATGCTGCGCCACTACGTGCCGGAAGTGCAGTCGGTGGAGCAGGTCGAGGCCTAGGCGGCACGAGGGAGACCGGACGGAGTCGACGCCGACATGTCCCTCGACGAACCGGCGCTCGACGCGCTGTTCCGCGTCGCCCGCACGCCGGTCGCCTGGACCGGGACGCCGGTCGCGGAAGACACGCTGCGCGCCCTCTACGACCTGGTGAAGTTCGCCCCCACCTCGGGCAACTGTGCGCCCGGCCGATTCGTGTTCCTGTCCACCCGCGACAGCCGCGAGCGCTTGCGCCCGGCGTTGTCTGGCGGCAACGTCGAGGCGACGATGGAGGCGGCGGTCACGGTGATCGTGGCGCAGGACCCGCTGTTCTTCGACCAGCTGCCCCGCCTCTACCCGTCGCAGGAGGCGCGCTCGTGGTTTGCGGGCGACCTTGCCTTGTCGGAGGAAACCGCGTTCCGCAACGCCACCCTACAGGGCGGCTACCTGATCCTGGCCGCCCGGGCGCTGGGACTCGACGTGTGGCCGATGTCCGGCTTCGACAGGGAGCTGGTCGACGACATCTTCCTGGCCGGCAGCGGCTGGCGCTCCAACTTCCTGGTCAACCTCGGCTACGCGTCGGGCGGTCCCGATCAGCCGCGCGCGCCGCGCCTGACCTTTGATGAAGCCTGCATGCTGCTTTGATGCGGATCCTGGCGCTCAACGGGGCGTCCGCTGCCACAGGCATCGGCTTCGGGCTGCTGGACCTGGAGCACGGCACGCTCCGCACCGCGTTCGAGGCCACGCAGCCCGGCCGCGACGGCGCTGCCTTGCCGCTGCTGCTGCAGCGATCGCTTGACGCGCTGCGCTGGCCGGCTGCCAGCCTGGACCTTCTCGCCGTCGTGGTCGGCCCGGGCAGCTTCACCGGGCTGCGCGCCACGCTGGCGCTGGCGCACGGGCTGGCACTCGGCGGACGGGCGCAGGTGGTCGGCGTCACCGTTGGCGAGGCGCTGGCGCCCGGGCTTCGCGCGCTTGCCGGCGGCGGCCGGTTCTGGTGCGTCAGCCAGGCCAGGCGGGGCCGCGTGTTCATCGAGCGTCCGGACGACGACGTGCCGGTTCAGGCGATCGTCCTCGATGCGCTGCCGCCGCCGGACCAGCCGGTTCTACTTGGCGGCGACGCGTCGGACGCGGTGGCGGACGCGCTGGGACGCGTCGCGATCCGATCCGGCCTCCTCGGTCCCAGCGCCGCCGCGGTTGCCGCCGCCGCCCTGGCGCGGTGCGACCACGCGCTGCCGCCGCTCCCGGCGCAGCCGCTTTATGTCGATCCGCCGGAAGCCAGGCTGCCGGAGAACGGTCCGCACGCCGTTGTTCCGGCGTGATCCTGACCGGCCCCGGTGCGGCGCCTTTGCTGGCAGCCCTGCACGCCGCCTGCTTTCCCCGGGAAGGACGCTGGGACGAGCCCGCCATGGCCGGACTTCTGGCGATGCCGGGCTGCTTCGCGGTGACCGAGGCGGAAGGGCTTGCCCTGGCCCGGGTGGCGGCGGACGAAGCGGAACTGCTGACGATCGGCGTGCTGCCTCAGGCGCGTCGCCGCGGCGCCGGCCTGGCGCTGCTGCGTGCGGCGAGCGGGGAAGCCGCCCGCCGCGGCGCCACACGGCTGTTCCTGGAGGTTGCCACCGCCAACGCGCCGGCGCGGGCGCTGTACGCGCGGGCTGGCCTGGTCGAGGTCGGTCGCCGCCGTCGCTACTACCCGGACGGCGGCGACGCGCTGGTGCTGGCGGGGCCGCTCAGCGCCGCCTGATCTCCAGCACGATGCTGCCATCCGCCATCGGCCGCGTCGCCAGCAGCGCATGGCCGAGCGACAGGACGTTGTTCGACACGTTGCGCAGCGGCTCGTCGCCGCGCAGCCGGACGTCCAGCCTTTGGCCGGGCAACAGGCGGTCCAGCGCCAGGCGCGTGCGCACAAAGGTCATCGGACACACCTCCCTCGTGATGTCCAGCTGCTCGATGGTCGTTCCGTCGGTCATAGCAATCCGTTCACGACCCGGCTTGGGGCCCGTTGCAGAAGCGCGTCTGCTTTTTCTATAGATGACACAATAATGTGCCGGGATCACGACATGGCTGACCACGCGGACGGAGCCGACATGCTGGAGCTCACGGCGCAGATCGTTTCGGCGCACGTGTCCAACAACCCGGTGGAGCCCGATGCCCTGCCGGTACTGATCGGCGAGGTGTTCCGCGCGCTCACCGAGCTGGCGCAGGGATCGGTGGAAGCGCCACCGTCGGCGGACAAGCCGCTTCCGGCGGTCGCGATCAGGAAGTCGGTGTTCCCGGACTACATCATCTGTTTGGAGGATGGGAAGAAGCTGAAGATGCTGAAGCGGCATCTGAAAACCGCTTACGACATGACCCCGGACGCCTACCGGCAACGCTGGAGCCTGCCGCCGGACTACCCGATGGTGGCGCCGAACTACGCCAGCCACCGGTCGGACTTGGCCAAGAAGATCGGCCTGGGGCGCAAGTCGCAGGACGAGGCCTGAGCACCGTGTCCGCGCTGCAACAGCGGCGCGGGGTCGATTGGACAATTCTCCTCCGGATCGGCTACGCCGCCTGAGATGGCCACGGCTGGTGGAGCGATGGAATCGCGCATAGAGCGCCTGTGCATCGACCGCGGGCTCAAGATGACCGGGCAGCGCCGGGTGATCGCCCGCGTGCTGTCCGAGGCCGACGACCATCCCGACGTCGAGGAGCTGTACCGGCGCGCTGCCGGCCTGGACAGCCGGATCTCGGTCGCCACCGTCTACCGCACCGTGCGCCTGCTGGAGGAGAAGGGCATCCTCGAGCGCCGCGACTTCGGCGGCGGACGCGCGCGCTACGAGGCCACCGAGCACGGCCACCATTATCACCTCATCGACATCGACACCGGCCGGGTGATCGAGTTCGAGGATGCGGAGCACGAGCAGCTGATGCGCCAGATCGCGACCCGGCTCGGCTTCGACCTCGTGTCGCACCGGATGGAGTTGTTCGCCCGCAGGCGGCCCCAAGGTGCCGGCCACGACGCCGGCACGGCCGCAACCGCAGCCGACGAGCGGCTCGGGGGGAAGGGACGTTGACCATCAGCAAGCCGATCACGGCGCCCCTGCTTCCGGCGGGCAGCACCGTGACCGGCTTCGGCGAACTGCGCGCCGGCCACCTGGGCGTGCGCATCGCCAGCACCGAGGCCGAGCGCGACGCGGCGCAGGCATTGCGCTACCGCATCTTCTACGGCGAGCTGGGCGCCACCCCGGACGACCGGGTGCGCCGGTTGCAGCGCGACGTGGACATGTTCGACGACGTCGCCGACCACCTGCTGGTGATCGACCACGCGGTCAGCTCCGGGCCGAAGGGCATCATCGGCACCTATCGGCTGGTGCAGAACGAGGCGGCCGCCCGTCTCGGCCGGTTCTACACCTCCGACGAGTACGACATCAGCACCATCACCGGCTTTCCCGGCCGCCTGCTGGAGCTGGGTCGCTCCTGCATCGACCGCACCTATCGCGGCCGAGCGGCGATGCAGCTGCTGTGGCGCGGCATCGCCGCCTACGTGTTCCTGCACCGGATCGACGTGATGTTCGGCTGCGCCAGCCTGCCCGGCACCGACCCGGACCGGCTCGATGCCGAGCTCACCTACCTGTACCACAACCACCTGGCGCCGCCGGCGCTGCGGCTGCGCGCGGTGCCGGGGCGCTACGTCGAGATGCGCCGGATCGACCCGGCCTCGTTCGACCACCGACGCGTCCAGCAGGCGCTGCCGCCGCTGATCAAGGGCTACCTCCGGCTTGGCGGCTTCATCGGCGATGGCGCGGTGGTGGACCGGCAGTTCAACACCACCGACGTCGCGGTGGTGGTCAAGACCGACCTGATCACCGACAAGTACTACCGCCACTACGAGCGGCAGCTGCGTGAAGCCATCTACTGACGACCCTGCGGTCGCGCAGGGCCGGATCGGGCTGAGGGGGCGCTGGAACCGGCTGCCGCCCGACCTCCGCGCCGTGCTGCTGGGGCTTGCCTCCGCCCTGGCGCTGCCGCCGGTGCACCTCCTGCCTGTGCTCCTGCTGACGGTGCCGGCCCTGCTCCGTCTCGTCGGCGACGCGCCGCGCTGGCCGCGGGCGCTGCGCCACGGCTTCGTGTTCGGCATGGGGCTGCACACCGCCGGGTTGTACTGGCTGACCGACGCGGTGCTGGTGCGCGCGGACGAGCTGTGGTGGGCGGTGCCGCTGGCGGCTCCCGGCGGCGCGATCCCGCTTTCCTGCTTCACCGCCCTGGCCTGCGTGCTGGCACGCCTGGCATCCCCCGGCTGGCGGCGGATCACGCTGTTCGCCGCCCTGTGGACCCTGTCCGACCTCGTCCGCGAGTTCGTGTTCTCGGGCTTTCCCTGGAACCTGTGGGGCAGCGTGTGGGAGTTCCCCGGCCGGGCCGGCGACGTGATGATTCAGCCGGCGGCGTGGATCTCCGTGCACGGCCTGACCCTGCTCACACTGCTTCTGGCCGGACTGCCGCTGCTGGGGCGCCGTGGCCTGGTTGCCGGCGTCGTCCTGCTCGCCGCCTGGATCGGCGCCGGTGCGGCGCGTCTGGCCTTCCTGCCGCGCCCGGGACCGGACGGGCCGCTGGTGGTGCTGGTGCAGGGCAACGTGTCGGAGGAGGAGAAGCAGGACCGCAGCGGCGGGAACGCGCCGTCGGTGATCTTTCACAAGTATCTCGAGCTGACCCGCCGTGGCGTGGCGGAGGCGGCGCTTGATCGCGAGGCCGAGGCTGCCCGAGGCGGGAACGGGCGGCGACCGATCGTGTTCGCCTGGCCGGAAAGCGCCTTCCCGGGGCTGCTGGACCGCGAGCCGGTGGCGCGCGAGGTGCTGATGGACGCGGTGCCCGACGCGGCAGCCGGGCTGATCGGCAGCGTCCGCTTCGACGGCCAGGGTCATCCGCGCAACAGCTTGGTCGCGGTGCTGCCGGATGCGCGGATTGGCGGCTACTACGACAAGGCGCACCTGGTGCCGTTCGGCGAGTACCAGCCACCGTTCCTGCCGCTCCAGCTGGTGCCGGGTGGAGGCTTCGCCGCCGGTCCGGGCCCGCGCACGCTGCACCTCCCGGGTTTGGCGCCGTTCGGGCCGCTGATCTGCTACGAGGTGATCTTTCCCGGCGTCGTGGTTCAGCGCGGAGACCGCCCGTCCTGGCTGCTGAACATCACCAACGACGCCTGGTACGGCAACACCGCCGGACCCCGCCAGCACCTCGCCACCGCCCGGATGCGGGCGGTCGAGGAAGGGCTGCCGTTGGCGCGTGCCGCCAACACCGGCATCTCCGCCGCCTTTGACGCATCCGGACACGCGCTCGGGCGACTCGGCTGGGGGATCGCCGGAACGTTGGTGGTGGCCCTTCCGGGCCCGTTGCCGCCAACCCTGTTTGCACGCGTCGGCCTGTCGATTCCGGTGCTGTTGTGCGTCCTGCTCTCGGCAATTGCGCTCATTCCGTGGCGAAAACGCGGATAAATTTTGAGACACGACTAGTTAAGCTGGTGTTTTTCAACTGTACGAGGCAGAAAGGAGCGTGCGACCGGCTGTTGACAATTGAAGGTTGTGCTCCTAGCTATTTTACATCGAAAAAGAGAACGTGTTGATGGTGAAGCAGGCCTCCGCCAAAAGGCTGGACGGAAACGACGAGATGAAGATGTCCGCCGATACTGCGCCGATTGAACGGGAGTCGCGGCCGAGTCCAATCGACGTCCATGTCGGCGGCAGGATCCGGTTGCGTCGCACCCTGCTGCAGATGTCGCAGGAACGCCTCGGCGACGCGCTCGGCCTGACCTTCCAGCAGGTGCAGAAATACGAGCGCGGCGCCAATCGCGTCGGTGCCTCGCGCCTGTTCGACCTGTCGCGCGTGCTCGACGTGCCGGTAAGCTTCTTCTTCGACGACATGCCGACCTCCTACGGCACCGGCGGCGGCACGCGGATGGCGATGCCTCAGGCTGGCGGCTTTGCAGAGGCGCAGGAAGGCTTCGGTGCGCCGGATGACCTGTTCAGCCGCCGCGAAACTGTCGAACTGGTGCGCGCCTACTACAAGATCAGCGAGCAGCCGGTGCGCAAGCGGGTGCTGGACCTGATCAAGTCGATGGGGCCGGAGCGGATCGCCGGCTGACCCGGCGCGTCACTCCCGTCGCAGGACCCGATCCGTCACGAAGCTTGACAGCGTTCCTGCGACGAAGTCGCGCTTGAGCGTCGCCTCGTCGTATTCGTGGCGCACCCAGTCCAGAAACGGCAGCCGGCCTTCCGCATCCGTCCGATAGCGCAGGAAGAACGCGTCCAGGATGCCTGTGCGCGAGCGGCGGAAGTGCCCATAGCGCCACGACAGCTGGCGCAACGCGTCGGTTGCCGTGCCGCCCTCGAACAGCACCACCAGCCCGGAGGCGAGCCCTGCGCGGTCCGCGCCCGACTTGCAATGCATCAGCACCGGGAACGCCAGTTCGCGATAAAGCCCGGCGAAGCGCAGGATCCGCTCGCGGTGCGGCGCGCCTCGGCTTTCGAACGCCATGTCTACGTGCGCCAGTCCCAGCCGGCCTGCGGCCTCGCGCGACAGGGCGTCTGAGCCGCAGCGCCGGTGACCGCGCAGGTTCACCAGCGTGCGGGCGCCGAACCGCCGCGCCAGCCTGGACAGACGGAACGGGGGAGGGTGGTTGGCGCGATACACCTTGCCCGGCACCACCGTCGCCGCGTTGGTCCAGAAGAGGCGGAACACCCCATGGTCGACGAACAGGCTGTCGCGCCAGGCGGCCCGGCGGGCCGGCCCGGTCGTAAGAGGCTGGTCGAACACCGGGCCTCGGAGGCTGCCGACCTAGCCCTTCCGCTCCAGCTGCAGCTGCTTGATCTTGCCGATCGCTTCCGCCGGGTTCAGGCCCTTGGGGCAGGTCTGCGTGCAGTTCATGATGGTGCGGCAGGCATACAGCTTGAGCGGATCCTCCAGCGCGTCCAGCCGCTCCCCGGTGTACTCGTCGCGCGAGTCGGCGATCCAGCGGTAGGCCGCCAGCAGCGTTGCCGGGCCCAGGTACTTGTCGCCGTTCCACCAGTAGCTCGGGCAGGAGGTGGTGCAGCAGAAGCACAGGATGCACTCCCACATGCCGTCGAGCTTGGACCGCTCCTCCATGCTCTGCCGGCGTTCGCCATCCGGCGGCGGGTTGGTGTCCGCCTTCAGCCACGGCTCGATCGAGCGCAGCTGCGCATAGGCCATGCTCAGGTCCGGCACCAGGTCCTTGACCACGGGCATGTGCGGCAGCGGGTAGATGTTGACCGCCTTCTTCACCTCCTCGATCGGCTTGAGGCAGGCAAGCGTGTTGGTGCCGTCGATGTTCATGGCGCAGGAGCCGCAGATGCCCTCGCGGCAGGAGCGACGGAACGTCAGCGTCTGGTCCACCTCGTTCTTGATGTAGATCAGCGCGTCCAGCACCATCGGACCCATGCGGTCGAGGTCGAGCTCATAAGTGTCGAGCACCGGGTTCTGCTCGTCGTCGGGGCTCCAGCGGTAGACCTTGAACTCTTTGATCCGCTTCGCGCCGGCAGGGGCGGCGAAGGTGCGGCCGCGGCCGACCTTGCTGTTCTTGGGAAGCGTGAACTCGACCATGGGAGAGATCCCTTCAACAAGGCCCGGGCGCCGCCCTGGACCCGCCAAGGACATTGACCTGCTGTGCAGCTCAATCCCTTGGAACCCAGTGCTTCAATCAGGTGTCCAGAGGACGATTGTTCTCTGGTGGGGTCAGGGGCAGAGCCCCTGGATAGCTCAGTAGACGCGTTTCTTCGGCGGGAACACGGACACCTCGTTGGTCAGCGTCTGCATCCGCACCGCACGGTAGGACAGGTCCACGTCGCCCTTGTCGCCGAGATAGGACACGGTGTGCTTCATCCATTCCGCGTCGTCGCGGTCGGGATAATCGTCGTGCGCCTGCGCGCCGCGGCTTTCCTTGCGCGCTTCCGCGCTGACCATGGTGACGGTGCCGTTGGCCATGAGGTTCTCGTACTCGAGCGCCTCCATCAGGTCGCTGTTCCAGATCAGCGACCGGTCCGCGACCGACACGTCGGCCAGCCCCGACCACAGCCGGTCGATCTTCTGCACGCCCTCGGTCAGGCTGGTGGAGGAGCGGAACACCGCCGCGTGCGCCTGCATCGTGCGCTGCAGCTCCTCGCGCATGGTGGCGACGCGGGTGTTGCCGTTGGCGTGGCGCATCCGGTCGAGACGGTCGAGCGAGAACTCGCCGGCGCGATCGGGCAGGGGACGGCTCGGCTCGCCAGGCTTGACGATCTCGGCGGCGCGCAGCGCCGCTGCGCGGCCGAACACCACCAGGTCGAGCAGCGAGTTGGTGCCGAGCCGGTTGGCGCCGTGCACCGACACGCAGGCCGCCTCGCCCACCGCCATCAGCCCCGGCACCACCGCGTCCGGATCCGCCGCCGTCGGCCGCAGCACCTCGCCGTGGTAGTTCGTGGGAATGCCGCCCATGTTGTAGTGCACGGTCGGCAGCACCGGCACCGGCTCCTTGGTCACGTCGATGCCGGCGAACACGCGCGCGGTCTCGCTGATGCCGGGCAGGCGCTCGTGCAGCAGGTCGGCGCCGATATGTTCCAGGTGCATCATGATGTGGTCCTTGTTCGGACCACAGCCGCGCCCTTCGTTGATCTCGATGGTCATGGAGCGCGACACCACGTCGCGCGACGCCAAGTCCTTCGCGGTGGGGGCGTAGCGCTCCATGAAGCGCTCGCCCTCGGAGTTGGTGAGGTAGCCGCCCTCGCCGCGGCAGCCCTCGGTCAGCAGGCAGCCGGCCGGGAAGATGCCGGTCGGGTGGAACTGCACGAACTCCATGTCCTGGGTCGGGATGCCGGCGCGCATCGCCATGCCGCCGCCGTCGCCGGTGCAGGTGTGCGCCGAGGTGCAGCTCATGTAGGCGCGGCCGTAGCCGCCGGTGGCCAGCACCACCATGTTGGCGCGGAACCGGTGCATGGTGCCGTCCTCGAGGCACCAGGCCATGACGCCGCGGCAGGCGCCATCCTCGTCGGTGATCAGGTCGAGGGCGAAGTACTCGACGAAGAACTCGGCGTTGTGCTTCAGGCTCTGCTGGTAGAGCGTGTGCAGGATGGCGTGGCCGGTGCGGTCGGCGGCGGCGCAGGCGCGCGGCACCGGGGCCTTGCCGTAGTCCGACATGTGGCCGCCGAACGGGCGCTGGTAGATGCGGCCGTCCTCGGTGCGGGAGAACGGCACGCCGAAATGCTCCAGCTCCTGGATCGCCGGCACCGCCTCGCGGCACATGTACTCGATCGCGTCCTGGTCGCCGAGCCAGTCCGACCCCTTCACGGTGTCGTACATGTGCCAGCGCCAGTTGTCCTCGGCCATGTTGCCGAGCGAGGCGCCGATGCCGCCCTG
>CAXTMS010000134.1:0-9501 GCA_964245345.1 uncultured Acetobacteraceae bacterium
CATCAAGGGGGCGTGGACAACCGGGGAGCGCACGGTGCTCGAAGGGTTCGGGCCGCTGGTGGAATGGCACACCATGGGCGAAGGCTTCACCTGGGACACGCAGGACCGGGCGCGCGACGTCGCGGCGTGCCGTCGGGCGTGGGAGGTCACGCTGGGCCTGCTCGGGCGGGAGGACGTGTCGCTGGTGGTGCTGGACGAGCTGAACGTGGCGCTGCGCTACGATTATCTTGTTCTGGACGAGGTGCTGGACGCGTTCGCGCGGCGGCCCGCGATGCAGCACGTGGTGGTGACGGGGCGCAACGCCCGGCCGGCGCTGCTGGAGGCGGCGGACCTGGTGACGGAGATGACGCTGGTGAAGCACCACTTCGCCGCCGGGGTGAAGGCGCAGGAAGGGATCGAGTTCTGAGCGGTGCGGCGGCGCCGCGCGGGCTGGCGCTGATGCTGCAGGGCACCGGCTCGTCGGTCGGCAAGTCGGTGCTGGTGGCGGGGCTGGCGCGGGCGCTGACACGACGCGGCCTGCGGGTCAGGCCGTTCAAGCCGCAGAACATGTCGAACAACGCGGCGGTGACGCCGGATGGCGGCGAGATCGGGCGGGCGCAGGCGCTTCAGGCGCGGGCCTGCCTGGTGGCGCCCACGGTGCACATGAACCCGGTGCTGTTGAAGCCGCAGAGCGAGACGGGCTCGCAGGTGGTGGTGCAGGGACGGGTGCAAGGCACGGCGCGGGCGCGGGAGTACCAGGAGATCAAGCCGCACCTGATGCCGCGCGTGCTGGACAGCTTCGCGCGGATGCGGGCCGAGGCGGACATCGTGCTGGTGGAGGGCGCCGGCTCGGCGTCGGAGATCAACCTGCGCCGCAACGACATCGCCAACATGGGGTTCGCTGCCGCGACCGGGACGCCGGTGGTGCTGGTCGGCGACATCGACCGCGGCGGGGTGATCGCCAGCCTGGTCGGCACGCATGCGGTGCTGCCGCCGGAGGACCGGGCGCGGATCAAGGGGTTCATCGTCAACCGGATGCGCGGCGACCCGTCCTTGTTCGCGGACGGGATGACGGCGATCGCCGGGCGCACCGGCTGGGCGGCGCTGGGGCTGGTGCCGCACCTGGAGGCGCTGCGCCGGCTGCCGGCGGAGGACGCCGCGGAGCTGGACGCGATGGCGCGGGTGCGGCGTGGCGGCGGGCGGGTGCGGATCGCGGTGCCGCTGCTGCCGATGATCAGCAACTTCGACGACCTGGACCCGCTGCTGGCGGAGCCGGAGGTGGAGTGCGTGCTGGTCCGGCCGGGGCAGGTCCTGCCGGCGGGCTGCGACCTGGTGATCCTGCCGGGGTCGAAGGCGACGATCGCCGACCTGGCGAGCCTGCGCCGCGAGGGGTGGGATATCGACCTGCAGGCGCATCGCCGGCAGGGTGGCCGGGTGCTGGGGTTGTGCGGCGGCTACCAGATGCTGGGAGGGCGGATCGCCGACCCGGACGGGCTCGAAGGGCCGCCGGGGGTGGTGCCGGGCCTGGGCCTGCTGGCGGTGGATACGGTGCTGGCCGGGGCCAAGCGGCTAACGGCGGCGGACGGGGCGCTGCTGCCGGAGGAGGTAGCGTGCAGCGGCTACGAGATGCATCTCGGCCGCACCCAGGGGCCGGACCGGGAGCGTCCGTTCCTGCGACGCCTCGACGGCAGCGGGGAAGGGGCAGTGTCCGCGGACGGCCGGGTCGGAGGCACCTACCTGCACGGCCTGTTCACCGGAGATGCGGCGCGAGCGGCGCTGCTGCGACGGCTCGGGCTCGATCCCGCGCCGCGACACCACGAGGCGGAGGTGGAGGCGGTGCTGGACGCGCTGGCGCGACACCTGGAGGCGCATCTGGACGTCGACCGGCTGCTGGAGATCGCCCGGCAACCGGGCGAGCCGGGACGGGGGTGATGCCGGCGGGCTATTCCAGGTTGTGATCGTGCAGGTACTGGTGCCAGGGGCTGCGGTCCTGCTGGTCCGCGGCGCAGGACGTGACGGCGAGGCCGACGCAGATCAGGCACAGGCTGGCGAGGATGGACCGCTTCATGCGCCGAATGTGTGTCGGCCGCATGCCTTCGGCAAGTCCGACGCGTTGCGTTGCCGACCGGCAACCGTGCGGAGCCCTGCCCATGACCATCACCTATCTCATCCTGGCCTTCACCCTGGTGGTCGTGGTGATCGGCCTGGTGGGGATGCTGGCGGGCGGCGCCGACATGCTGCGCCGCAGGCGGGACGGCCGGGATCCCACCGTGATCGCGGACTCGGAGGAGGAGTTCGAGGCCGATGTCGGCAAGACGCCGCCAGGCCCATGAACCATTGGCTGGCCGGTCAGCTGCCGATGTGGTCGCCGACCAGGCTCATCAGGTAGATGAAGACGAACAGGCCGCCGATCACCAGCGACACGAATAGCCAGCCCTTCATGACGACGTGCTCCACGGGCGGCCGATCCGGTCACGGGCCGTTCCGCCTGCGTTCATAATCCACGGCGTCGGCGGCGCCAACCGCCTGTCCCGGTCAGCTCAGGACCATCAGGCTGGCGTTGCCGCCGGCGGCGGTGGTGTTGACGCTCAGGCTGCGCTCGTGCGTGAGCCATTCCAGCCGCAGTGCCGCGTCGGCGCGGTCCAGCCGGTGCAGCGGGACCACGGCGCCGTCCCGTGCCGCCAGCTCCTGGGCGAGGGCGACGAGGCAGCCGGCATCAACGAGGGCCGCCGCCGGCGTCGCGGCGGCGGGCTCCCAGGACACCAGGTCGGGCAGGGCCGAGACCAGCCGCTCCAGCGTCGCGGCGTCGGCCGCCGCCGGACGGCGAAGCAGGGCCTGGTTGCCGGTCGCGAGAACCGCGGCGAGCTGCAGCAGCAGGTCGTCCTCGTGCCCGGCCACGCACAATATCGCGCCGCGCGGACGAAGCGCGTAGCTGTTGCGCTCGCCCACAGGGCCGGGCAGCACGCGCTCGGGCCCGAGCGGGCTGCGCCCGACCAGCGCGGCGCAGGCGGGCGCGACCGGATGGCCGGCGAGCAGGGCGAGCAGGCGACGCGCGGCGTCCGGCGGCTGGCCCGGCAGCAGGGCGGCGGCGGCGTCGGCGCGTCGCAGCCGGTGCAGGATCAGCGGGCCGCCGGCCTTCGGCCCGGTGCCGGACAGGCCGGTGCCGCCGAACGGCTGGCTGCCCACCACCGCGCCGATCAGGTTGCGGTTGACGTAAACGTTGCCGGCGGTGCTTCGCTCGGTGGCGCTGCGCACCGTCTCGTCGATGCGGGTGTGCACGCCAAAGGTGAGGCCGTAGCCGGTGGCGTTGATGGCGTCGATCAGCGCCTCCATGCCGCCCTCGGGATAGCGCAGGACGTGCAGCACCGGGCCGAACACTTCCGGACCGAGCTGGTCGACCGAGTCGATCTCGATCAGCGTCGGCGCGACGAAGCAGCCGTCCTCGCATCCGGGCGGCAGCGGCGCGCGGGTGACGCGGCAGCCGCGCGCCGCCATCCGCGACACGTGCGCCTCGATGGCGTCGCGGGCCGCGTCGCCGATCACCGGGCCGACATCGGTGCGCAGCTGGCCGGGATCGCCGACGTGCAGCTCGAGCAGGGCGCCCTTCAGCATGCGCAGCGTGCGGTCGGCCGCTTCCTCCTGCACGCACAGCACGCGCAGGGCGGAGCAACGCTGGCCGGCGGAGTCGAACGCGGAGGCCAGCGCGTCCACCACCACCTGCTCGGGCAGGGCGGCGCTGTCCACCACCAGGGCGTTCTGGCCGCCGGTCTCGGCGACCAGCGGGATCGCCCCGCGCGCGGCGTCGGCGTGCGGCGCCAGGGCGCGGGCGATGGACTGCGCGACAACGGTGGAGCCGGTGAACATCACGCCGCCGATGCGCGGGTCGGACACCAGGGCCGCCCCCACCGTGCCGTCGCCGGGAAGGAACTGCAGCGCGTCGCGTGGGATGCCGCTCTCGTGCAGCACGCGCACCGCCAGGGCGGCGACCAGGGGCGTTTCCTCGGCCGGCTTGGCCAGCACCGCGTTGCCTGCGGCGAGCGCCGCCGCCACCTGGCCGACAAAGATCGCCAGCGGGAAGTTCCACGGGCTGATGCACACCACGGGACCGAGCGGGACGCCCGTGTCGAAGCCGGGCTCGCGGATCTGCGCGGCGTAGTAGCGCAGGAAGTCCACCGCCTCGCGCACCTCGCCGACCGCGTTGGCGGCGGACTTGCCGGCCTCGCGCATGATCGGGACGAGCAGCTCGGGCAGCAGCGCGTCCAGCCGGTCGGCGGCGGCGTCGAGACGGGCGGCGCGGTCCGGTGGCGGGAGCGCGTTCCAGCGCAGGGTGGCGCCAACCGCTGCCGCGACGGCGGCGGGCACGTCGGCGGGCTGCGCGTCGCGGCAGCGTCCGACCACGCGGCGGCGGTCGGCCGGGTCGGTGCAGTCGCGCCAGGGGCCGCGGGCGGCGTCGAACGCCAGCGCCGGCTCGGCCAGAAGGGGTTCGGCGGGGGCGTCGAGACGTTGTTCCAGCTCGGCCAGCACGTCCTCCGCCGCGAGGTCGAGGCCTCGGGCGTTGCGTCGGCTGGCACCGAACAGCTGCGCCGGGGAGGGGATCGACGGGTGCGGCGCGCCCTGCGGCACGGCGGCGGCGGCGGCCCGCACCGGGTCGGCCACCAGCTCGGACACCGGCTCGTCCGGATCGGCGATGCGGTTGACGAAGGAACTGTTGGCGCCGTTCTCCAGCAGGCGGCGCACCAGGTAGGCCAGCAGCGTTTCGTGCGTGCCGACCGGGGCATAGATGCGGCAGGGCCGGTCGAGGCCGGCGGGCCCGACCACCTGCTCGTAGAGCGCCTCGCCCATGCCGTGCAGGCACTGGAACTCGTACTGGCCGGGCGTGAAGTCGGGGCCGGCCATGGCGGTGATGGCGGCCACGGTCTGGGCGTTGTGGGTGGCGAACTGCGGGAACACGGCGTCGGGGGCGTCGAGCAGCAGCCGGGCGCAGGCGAGATAGGACAGGTCTGTGTGCAGCTTGCGCGTGAACACCGGGTAGTCCGGCATGCCGGCTTCCTGCGCGCGCTTGATCTCGCTGTCCCAGTAGGCGCCCTTCACCAGGCGCACCATCAACCGGTGTCCGGTCGCGCGCGCCAGCGCCACCAGGTGCGCAATCACCGCGGGCGTGCGCCGGCTGTACGCCTGGATCACGAAGCCGATGCCGTTCCAGCCGGCGAGGTCCGGGTGCTCGCACAGGCTTTGGAGCAGGTCGAGCGAGATCTCGAGGCGTTCGGCCTCCTCGGCGTCGATGTTCAGTCCGACCTCGTGTTGGCGTGCCAGGCTGGCGAGCGCGGCCAGGCGCGGCAGCAGCTCGGAGCGCACGCGGTCCTGCTGCGCGCGGCCATAGCGCGGATGCAGCGCGGACAGCTTGACCGAGATGCCGGCGCCGTCGATCAGGGTGCGGCCGCGGTTGTGCGCGCCGATGGCGCGTATGGCGCGCTCGTAGCCGGACAGGTAGCCCCGGGCGTCCTCATCGGTGAGGGCCGCCTCGCCCAGCATGTCGAACGAGTAGCGGAAGCCCAGCCGCTCGCGCTTATGGGCGGCGCGCAGGGCGTCCTCGATGGTCTCGCCGACCACGAACTGCTCGCCCAGCACGCGCATCGCCCGGTCCATCGCGGTCCGGATCAGCGGCTCGCCGCCGCGCCGCAGCACGCGAAGCAGCGCCGCCTGCAGCGCGCCGCCCTGGCCGCTTCCATGCAGCCGCCCGGTGATCAGCAACCCCCAGGTAGCGGCGTTCACGAACAGCGACGGGCTTTGTCCCAGATGCGCGCGCCAGTCGCCCCCGCCGATCTTGTCCCGGATCAGCCGGTCGCGTGTGGTCGGGTCGGGCACGCGGAGCAGCGCTTCCGCCAGGCACATCAGCGCCACGCCTTCCTCGCTGGACAAGGCATACTCGCGCATCAGCCCTTCCACCGGGCCCGGCCGGCCGCGCGCGCGCAGCGACTCGACCAGCCGGGTGGCGAGCACGGTGGCGGAGTCGGGCGTGACCGGGGCGA
The DNA here is from genome assembly GCA_964245345.1 of uncultured Acetobacteraceae bacterium. GTDB lineage: Bacteria > Pseudomonadota > Alphaproteobacteria > Acetobacterales > Acetobacteraceae > Lichenicola. The sequence continues at coordinate 6,009 of CAXTMS010000134.1, forward strand.
TCCGCAGCAGGGCCGCGACGCAGTCGGGCTCGGGACGCCTGGTGTCGGCGGTGATGCGCCGGCGGGTGTCGGAACGGGCACGCCAGGCCGGGGCGAAGCCGGGCGACAGGCCCTGGAGCGTCCGGTCGTCGTGCATCGTGTCCATTCCGTCCATTCCCCGTCGTCCGCGCCGACCCGATCATAGCCGGGTGTGGCGCGGCAGGCCCGTGTTGATCCGCATCCTCGCGCTGCCCATCTTTCCCGGTGCGTGGCCCGCGCACGATCCGGACGAGCCGATGGCCAGGGGAGACGATGGCGGACGATCCCTACGAGATTCTTGGGCTTCCGCGGGATGCCGACAAGGAGGCGATCCGCAAGGCGTACCGGCGGCTGGCCAAGGACAGCCATCCCGACCTTCATCCCGGCGACGCCGCGGCGGAGGAGCGGTTCAAGCGCCTGGGCCAGGCCAACGCCCTCCTGTCGGATCCCGAACGGCGGGCGCGCTACGACCGTGGCGAGATCGACGCCAGCGGGCAGGAGCGGCCGCCGCCGCGCAGTGCGTACCGCGACTACGCGCAGGGATCGCAGGGACGGCGGTATCGGGCCGGGAATGGGTTCGGCGCAGGCGGCGCCGGGCTGGACGAAGAGGAGCTGGGCGACATCTTCGGCGACCTGTTCGGCCGGGGACGAGGTAGCGAGCCGCGCGGGCCGCGTCGCGGCGAGGACAGGAGCTACGCGCTCGGCGTTGCCTTCGTGGACGCGGTCACCGGCGCCACCCGACGCATCACCCTGCCGGACGGCGCCGTGCTGGACGTGAAGGTGCCGGCGGGGATCGAGGACGGGCAGGTGCTGCGCCTGCGCGGCAAGGGCGATCCCGGCCGGGAGGGCGGGCCGGCCGGCGACGCGCTGATCCGGATCGAGGTGGCGCCCGATCCCCGCTTCGCGCGCGACGGCGACGACATACGCACCGAGCTGCCGGTGACGCTGAAGCAGGCGGTGCTGGGCGCCTCGGTGCAGGTGCCGACCCCGGCCGGGCCGGTGTCGATGACGGTGCCCCCCGGCTCGGATACCGGCCAGGTGCTTCGGCTGCGCGGCCGCGGCGTGCCGGCCCGGGCGGGCGGTGAGGCGGGCAACCTCCTGGTGGCGCTTCGCGTGGCGATCGGCCCGGTGGACGACGCGCTCCGGGCCTTCCTGCGCGACTGGACGCCGCCACCGGGCAGCGGAGGTGCCGCATGATCACCATCGAGACGCTGTGCGTCCGCCTCGGCGGCGCGAACCCGGTCGAGGTGGAGCAGTGGGTGGCGCGGGCCTGGGTCAGGCCGGACGGGGCGCCCGGACAGTACCTGTTCCACCCGATCGACGAGGCGCGCGCCCGCCTGATCCTGGAGCTGCGGGAGCTGCATGTCGGAGACGACGCGCTGCCGCTGGTGCTGTCGCTGCTGGACCAGCTTTATGCCGCGCGTCGGCACATGCGGCGGGTCCGCGACGCGATCGCATTGGGGGCCGACCCGGGGCTTCGCGACGAGCTGGCGCGGCTGCTGCGCGAGCTGCCGGATCCGGAATGACGGTCGGGCGGGGCGGGGAGGACGCGACGGGATCGGGCAGGTGCGGTAGGACGGCCGCCGGAAACGGGGCGGAGGACGTCGTGGCCGGATTGCCGACGCGCGTGCTGGTGGCCGACGAGGCGGGAGCCGTGCGGGCGGTCGTGTCGCGGGCACTCCGGGCGGCAGGCTACGTGGCGATGGAAGCGTGCGACGGCGCGCAGGCGCTCGGGCTGATCGGGGATGCGGCCGGCCTCGGGCTGGTGGTGACCGACATCGACATGCCGGGCTTCGGCGGCGTCGACGTGGCGACCTGCGCCCGCGCCCGTGATCCCGCCGTGCCGATCCTGTTCATCACCGAGCGGACCGACACCGTCACCGACCGGGTCACCGCGCCGCCCTGCTACTGCCTGTCCAAGCCGTTCACGGCGGCGGTGCTGGTCGAGGTGGCGGGCCGGCTGCTGGCGCCGCGCCCGACCACCATGCCGACCGGCCTGGAAATGGTTGATTAAGGTTCCTGCCGCATCATCGCGATCCCCACGCCGATGGAGCCGCACGTGACAATCGATACGAGCCTGGATGTCCTGATCGTCGACGACTACAAGACGATGCTTCGCATCATCCGCAACCTGCTCAAGCAGATCGGCTTCGAGAACGTCGACGAGGCGGCGGACGGCACCGAGGCGCTCGGCAAGCTGCGTACCAAGCGCTACGGCCTGGTGATCAGCGACTGGAACATGTCGCCGATGACCGGCCTGGAGCTGCTGCAGGCGGTGCGCGCCGATGCCAAGCTGGCGACGATCCCGTTCATCATGATCACCGCCGAAAGCAAGACGGAGAACGTCGTCGCGGCGAAGCAGGCCGGCGTGTCCAACTACATCGTCAAGCCGTTCAACGCCGAAACGCTGCAGGGCAAGATCGAGAAGGTGCTGGGCCATGGTTGAGGCCGACGACGACGCCCCCGTGGATGCGAGGGTCGACGTCAAGGCGCTGGCCGAGAAGCTCACCGCCATCTGCGCGTCCTACCCGTCGGTGCGGCCGCAGATGGTGGCGGACGTGGTGCGGGCGGTGATCGACACGCTGGGCGGCGAGCTGTCCGCGCACGAGACCGAGCTTCTCGGCGAGATCGAGGATCTCGGCCGCACCATCGCCCGGGCCAAGGAAGAGATCGCGGCGCTGCGCACGGAGTCCGCCTCCGACACCGCGGTGTCGTCCGCGAGCGAGGAGCTCGACGCCGTGGTGTCGCACACCGCCGACGCCACCAACGCGATCCTGGAAGCGTGCGAGCGGCTCGACGAGGCCTGCGCGTCGGCCGCCGGACCAAACGCCGCCGCGGTGCAGGACGCCACCATGCGGATCTACGAGGCGTGCAGCTTCCAGGACATCACCGGGCAGCGCATCACCAAGGTGGTCGCCACCCTGAAAACGGTGGAAGGCAAGGTGAACCGGATCATCGAAACCTTCGGGCGCAGCCGCTGGGACGACGTCCACGCCGCCGCGAGCCCGTCGGACGGGCGACCGGACGCGCACCTGCTGAACGGCCCGCAGCTTCCGGTGGCGGCGATGGGGCAGGCCGCGATCGACGCGTTGCTGGCCGACTTCTGAGTCGGGCGTGGCCGGAGCAGGTCGGTCAGGCCGGCTGCCAGCTGCGCACCACGTGGCCGATGTCGGCGCGGCTGAGGTTCATGTCGGCCAGCTCGCGGTCGCTGCACTGGGATAGCTCGGCGAGCAGGCGGGCGCGCTCGCGGCGCGCGGCCCGGGCAGCGCGGAACGCCGTGGAGAACGAGCGGACGATGGCGGGAAGATTGGTCTCGACGCGGGGCTGGAAGGTGTTGTCGGTGGCGGTGGTCATCTGAGCCTCCTGGCTTCGTGTTATGCTGCAATGCAACATAGAGCGCCTCAGAATGATGGTCCACCGCTTTTTGCTGCACCGCACAATGCTCTCGGTGACGTGACGTCGGTTGGAAGAAGGC
>CAXTMS010000135.1:0-9485 GCA_964245345.1 uncultured Acetobacteraceae bacterium
ATCCATCAGCGCGTCGACCAGCCCGGTCACTGCGTTGGTCGCCCCCGGGCCGGAGGTCACCAGCACCACGCCCACCTTGCCGGTGGAGCGCGCATAGCCTTCCGCCGCATGCACCGCCGCCTGCTCGTGCCGCACCAGGACGTGCCGGATCGCATTCTGCTTGAACAAGGCGTCGTAGATCGGCAGCACCGCTCCGCCCGGATAGCCGAACACCACCTCGACCCCCTGCGCCGCGAGCACGCGAAGCAGCACCTCCGCACCGTTGCTGGCGGGCAGGCTGATCCGTCCGGTCTCGCTCGCCGGGCGGGCGTCCTTCGGGTCGGTGCTGGCGTTCATCTGGTGCTCCTGCTGCGACGAACCGGCCGCGGGTGGGCCGTCCTATGCGTCCGCAGGCCGGTCGTCAACGTCTGCAACAATGAATGATAACAAATCAGGGATCATTCTTTCCATTTGTTGCGTCATATCAGCCATGCGGCGGCTGATCACGCGTGTCCGCTCCGGCGCAGCCAGCGCATGGTGCGCGAACCAGGTGTCCTGCCGCTTGGTGTATTGCCCCTGCAGCAGCACCGCCCGCCGCGACGCCTCCTCCAGCGTGCTCGTTCCGCGCAGCACCGCGGCCAGCTCCGGCACCCCGTGCGCCCGCATCGCCGGCAGCGACGGCGGCAGCTCCTGCGCCAGCAGCGCCTCGACCTCCGCCAGCGCCCCCCGTTCCAGCATGACCTCGAACCGGCGCGCGATCGCCTCCCGCAGCGCGTCCCGCGGTGGCGACAGCCGGATCGCGCTGAAGCGGCACGGCGCCGGCGGCAATCCCGGCCGTCTCGCCCACGCCTTCATCCCCTGCCCGGTGCCGCGCCACACTTCCCAGGCCCGCGCCACCCTTTGCCCGTCCGACGGACGCAGCCCCCCCGCGGTGTCCGGATCCGCGGCACGGAGCCGCTCGTGCAGCGCCGCCGCACCGACCTCCGCCAGCAGCCCGCGCGCCTCCGCCCGCGCCTCCGGCCCCGGATCGGGCACCACCGACAAACCGTGCGTCAGCGCACGCAGGTACATCCCGGTCCCGCCGCACAGGATCGGCAGCCGCCCCGCCGACCACGCTTCCTCCATCGCGCCCAGCGCCGCGTCCCGCCACCACGCGACGCTGCCCGGAGCCGCCGCCGGCCGCACCCCATACAGCCGGTGCGGCACCGCTGCCTCATCCGCCGGCGTCGGCCGGGCGTTCAGGACGCGCAACTCCTGATACACCTGCATCGAGTCCGCATTGACCACCACCCCGTCCAGCTCCCGCGCCAGCCGCATCGCCAGCGCCGACTTGCCGCTGCAGGTCGGCCCGGCCACGATCAGGCAGTGGCGCCACGGGGGTCGCATGGCTGACCCGCCTTGCCTCACCGGAGCTTCCCTGCCACCACGCCAGGATCGCTCCTGGGGTTCTTCCGCGTCGTCATGACCCTGCCCTACACCCTCACGCTGGTCGCCAGGCGCGAGGCCACCAGCCTGTCCGCGTCCGCCGTCGAGGAGGCGCGTGCCCTCGTCTCCGGCCAGCCTGCCGCGATCCTGTCCCCGGGCGAAGCCGCGGACATCGCTTGTTCCGCCCCGTCCCCGTCCGGGCCCGCCTTGTCCGACATCCGCGCCCGCTTCGCCTCCCGATACATCGACGTGCTGCTGACCCGCTCGCGCGGCCGGCGCAAGGGCCTGCTGGTCGCCGACATGGACAGCACGATCGTGTCCTCCGAAACCCTGGACGACCTCGCCGCCCGCGCCGGCGTCGGCGCGCGCGTCGCCGCCATCACCCGTCGCTCCATGAACGGCGAGATCGACTTCGAGAACGCGCTCCGCGAGCGTGTCGCCCTGCTGCGCGGCCTCGACGAGCAGGCCCTGGACGCCACCTGGGCCGAAACCCGCCTCAACCCCGGCGCCCGCACGCTGGTCGCCACCATGCGCGCCCACAACGCCACCGCCGCCCTGGTGTCCGGCGGCTTCACCTGGTTCACCGGCCGCGTCGCAGCCCTGTGCGGCTTCGACGTGCACCACGCCAACCAGCTTGGGATCGCGGACGGCCGGCTGACGGGCCGCGTCGCCGAGCCGATCCTGGGCCGCGCCGCCAAGCGCGACTCCCTTCGCAGCCTGGCCGAGTCTCGTGGCCTCCGCTCTTCCGCGACCCTGGCCGTCGGCGACGGCGCCAACGACCTCGACATGCTGCGCGAGGCCGGCCTCGGCGTCGCCTACCACGCCAAGCCCGTGGTGGCGGACGCGGTGGCCAACCGCATCGACCACGCCGACCTGCGCGCGCTGCTGTTCGCACAGGGCTTTCCGGCCTCCGTGTTCCGCGAATGACCCGGCTCTGGATCCTGTCCGACCTTCATCTGGAAGCGACGCCCTATCCGCAAACCTATCGTCCTCCCCCGCCCGACTTCGACGTGCTGGTGGTGGCGGGCGACGTGTTCGAGGGCGCCCCCGAGCAGGGCCTGCGCGTGGTGCAGCGCCTCGCCGGCGGCCGTCCGGCGGTGTTCGTCATGGGCAACCACGAGTACTGGAACGGCGTGGTGCCGGCCGAGCTCGCCCCGGCGCGCGAGCAGGCCGCCCGTCTCGGCATCACCCTGCTCGAAGGCGACGAGGTCGAGATCGGCGGCCTGCGCTTCCTGGGCGGCACGCTGTGGGCCGATGGCTGGCTCGGCGGCCACGCCATGCTTCCCGGCGCCCCCACCGGCGAGCTGATCGCCGTTCCCGCCGGCGTCGAGGGCCACCGCCCGCTCACCAACGCCGACGCCGCCCGGCTGCACGGCCTGCTGCGCCTGCGCCTGGAAGCCCAGCTCCACGGCCCGCGCGACGGCAGGCCGGTGGTCGTGGTCACCCACCACGCGCCGCATCCGTTGTGCATGCCCGAGCACCTTTGGGGCAGCTGGCCCGCCGGCAACTCCGCGTCCGACCTGTCGCACCTGACCGACACCGGGCTGGTCGACCTTTGGATCCACGGCCACACCCACCGCACCCAGTCGATCCTCCGCCCCGGCGGCACCCGCATCGTCACCAACGGCGCCGGCCCGCGCGCCCTCAACCACCATTTCCTGGACGACCTGGTGCTGTCCGTGATCCCCTCCAACAACGGTTCCGTCGCCCGCATACGCGCCGTGGCCGAGGCCTGCTGACCGGCCGGTCCGGAGTTCGGGAGCGTCCATGCCGACCACAGCCGCAGAGCTGCTCCAGCGGGAAGCGCGCTACGGAGCCAGCAACTACAAGCCCCTCGACGTCGTGCTGGCCCGCGGCGAGGGCGTCTGGGTGTGGGACCTGGAGGGCCGCCGCTACCTGGACTGCCTGTCCGCCTATTCCGCCGTGAACCAGGGCCATTGCCACCCGCGCATCCTCCAGGCCCTCACCGAGCAGGCCAGCCGCCTCACCCTGACCTCGCGCGCCTTTCACAACGACCAGCTCGGCCTGTTCTACGAGGAGCTGTGCACCCTCACCCGCTCCACCCGCGCGCTGCCGATGAACTCCGGCGCCGAGGCGGTGGAGACCGCGCTCAAGCTGGCGCGCAAATGGGCCTACCAGGTCAAGGGCGTTCCCCCCGACCGTGCCGAGATCATCGTCTGCACCGACAACTTCCATGGCCGCACCCTGTCCGTGGTCAGCTTCAGCACCGACGACGCGTCCCGCAACGGCTTCGGCCCGTTCACGCCCGGCTTTCGCACCATCCCCTATGGCGATGCCGACGCGCTCGAGGCCGCCATCACTCCCCACACCGCCGCCTTCCTGGTCGAGCCGATCCAGGGCGAGGCCGGCGTCGTGATCCCGCCCGACGGCTACCTCCGGCGCGCCCGCACGCTGTGCACCGCGCACGACGTGCTGCTGATCCTGGACGAGATCCAGACCGGTCTCGGCCGCACCGGCACCCTGCTCGCCGAGGAGCACGAGGGGATCGAGGCCGACCTGACCCTGATCGGCAAGGCCCTGTCCGGCGGCTTCTATCCCGTGTCCGCCGTGCTGAGCCACGAGGCGGCGATGGGCGTGCTTCGCCCCGGCGAGCACGGCTCCACCTTTGGCGGCAACCCGCTGGCCTGCGCCGTGTCGCGCATGGCGCTCCGGGTGCTGGTCGAGGAAGGCATGATCGCCAACTCCGCCCTGATGGGCCTGCGCCTGCGCGATGGCTTGGCGGCGATCAACAGCGACGCGATCCGCGAGGTGCGCGGCCGCGGCCTGATGATCGCGGTCGAGCTCGATCCCGCCCGTGGCGGCGCCCGCCCGGTGTGCGAGCGGCTGCGCCAGGCCGGCCTGTTGTGCAAGGAAACCCACACGCACACCATCCGCATCGCCCCGCCTTTGGTGATCGACGCGGGCACGGTGGACTGGGCGATCGACCGCTTCGCCACCGTGCTGGCGCAAGGCTGAACGCCCGGCGCGCGTTCAGTCCGACGTGTCGCTCCCCGCCGCCGCTCCGCCAACGGAAACCCTTCCGGCACCGCTGACCTCCTTTGTCAGCCGCCCGGTCACCGTGGCGAACCGCACCGAGCCGAACCCGGACAGCGCCACCGTCGCGTCGCCGACGGCCGCACCCACGCGCACCGTGCCGGCCCCGCTCGCGTTCACGTCGATCCGGCCGATGCGTCCCTGCGACACCGTCACGCCGCCGGCACCGCTCAGGTTGATAGCCAGCCTGTCGATGGCCGCCTGCGCGATCGCGACGTTCGCGGCTCCGGACAGGTTGATCGCCGTGTGTCCGGCCACCCGCGCCACCCGCACCATTCCTGCGCCGGACAGGTCAAGCGTCAGCGGCCCGATCGCGCCCACCTCGTACTGGCCGAAGCCCGACTCCTCGATCGACACCCCGAACCCGTCCGGCACGCGCAGCACGAGCCGCAGCGTCGGCGTGAACGACTCGTTCGGCGTCGGTGTCCAGCAGGACGCGCGATCGTGCAGCGGGCGCACCCGCGCAGTTCCCTGGGTGTCGAACACCAGCCGGTCGATCTCCTCCGGATGCTCCGCCGTCGCGTCCACCGCCACCCGCCCCTGCAGCCTCGGGTCGGCCGTGATCGTCACCTGCCGCGCGCACGGATCCGCAACGGCCAGCCCCGATCCCTCCACCTCCGCCGACCGTTGCGACGCCCGGCCCTGGGCGCGGGGCAGGCACACGCCGAGCAGGATGCAGAACAGCAACCGGAACGCAGGGACCATGGGAACTCTCCACTGATGTCCCCGGCCGGTTGCAGGGACCATGCCATCCTCCAACCCGTTGTTTTCACGTCGTCCCAACTTGCGGTTGCTGCTCGCTGCCTGGCTGGTTCCGCCAATCTTTGGCCGTCCGCCTTATGCCCTCGTTCCCGATTCCGCTTGTGACCGGACGCCGAGGTCCGCATACAGCCGCATCACCATCGGCAACGGTTCAAACCTCCCATGAAGCTTCTCCACGTCGACTCCAGCATCCTCGGCAGCAACTCGGTGAGCCGCGCCGTCTCGGCCGCCGTGGTGGAGCGCCTGCGCGCCGTGCACGACGGGCTGGAGGTGCAGCATCGCGACCTGGCCGCGAGCCCGGTCTCCCACCTGTCCGGCGCCTACCTCGCCGGGCAGAGTGCCGACGTGCAGCACGACCAGGCGATGCAGGAGGAGCTGGCGCTGGGCGGCGCGGTGCTGGCCGAGTTCCTCCAGGCCGACATCGTCGTGCTCGGCGTGCCGATGTACAACTTCACCGTGCCCAGCCAGCTCAAGAGCTGGATCGACCGCGTGCTGGTGGCCGGCAAGACCTTTCACTACACCGCCAACGGTCCGGAAGGGCTGGCCGGCGGCAAGCGCGTCATCCTCGCCCTGTCCCGTGGCGGCTTCTACGGTCCCGGCGCCCCCGCGGCGCCGTACGAGCACCAGGAAAGCTACCTCCGTGCCGCCCTGGGCTTCATCGGCCTGCCCGACCTGGAGGTGATCGTCGCCGAGGGCGTCGCCACCGGCGCCGAGCAGCGCCAGAAGGCCCTCGACGCGGCGCTGCAGCAGGCCGCGGCGCTGCAGGCCGCTTGACCTGTTCCGGGCGGACCAAGGCGTCGGTTCTTGCGAACCGAAGCCTCGGTCTCCGCACCCGGTGCCGCATGGTCACGCGGACGGTTCGGGCCTGCGGCTGGGCCCGGCCTCGTCGACACCTCGCCTGCCGGAACATGAACACGCAACGCGTGCGTTTCGGTTGAAGAACAGCACCACCCGGAAAACCGGACCGCCGTGACGCTTGCGCGGATCAGGCGGCCGTCAGCACGCCCCGACGAAGCTGGTCTTCCTCGATGGACACGAACAAGGCGCGGAAGTTGCCCTCTCCGAAGCCCTCGTCGCCCTTGCGCTGGATGAACTCGAAGAAGATCGGGCCGATCGCGTTGGCCGAGAAGATCTGCAGCAGCACCCTGGTCATCGTTCCCTCGGCGGCGCCGGCCGGCACGGCACCTTCGCCGTCCACCAGGATGCCGTTGCGCCGCATCCGGTCGATGTCCTCGCCGTTGCCCGGGATGCGGTCGTTCACCCGCTCGTAGTACGTGGCCGGCGGCGACGGCATGAACTGCAGGCCGCGCGCCCGCAACGCTTCCACCGTGTCGTACACGTCCGTGCAGCCGCAGGCCATGTGCTGGATGCCTTCGCCCTTGTAGGCGTGCAGGTATTCCTCGATCTGGCTGTTCTCGTCCGCGCTTTCGTTGATCGGGATGCGTATCTTGCCGTCCGGGCTGGTCAGGGCGCGCGAGAACAACCCGGTGTATTCGCCCTTGATGGAGAAGTAGCGGATCTCCCGGAAGTTGAAGATGCGCTCGTAGAAGCCGGACCAGACGTCCATCCGGCCGCGCCCGACATTGTGGGTGAGGTGATCGAGGTAGTACAGGCCCTGGCCCTTCGGGTACGGATCGACCTCGTCCAGCCATTCGAACTCGCTGTCGAATGCGGAGCCCTTGGCGCCATAGCGATCCAGGAAATACAGCAACGAGTTGCCGATGCCCTTGATCGCCGGCACGTCCATCACCTGCGTCCCGTCGGCCGGATCGGCGGGCTCCGCTCCGTTTGCAACCGCACGGTCGTAGGCCTGTCGCGCATCCACGACCCGGAACGCCATGGATGCCGCGCACGGCCCGTGCGCATCGGCGAACCGCATGGCGTGGCTGCCGGGCTCCTCGTTGACCAGGTAGTTCACGTCGCCCTGCCGGTACAACGTGACCGCCTTGCTACGGTGGCGGGCAACCGCTTCGAACCCCATGGTCCGGAACAGGGCGTGCAACGCGGCCGGGTCCGGATGGGCATACTCGACGAACCCGAAGCCGTCCGTGCCGGCCGGGTTCTCGTTCGAGATCACGGCGGCGGGCGCGTCGTGCGGAAAAGGGCCCATGGCGGTCGTCCTGGTTATGATGAAGCACGTTAGCGCAGCCTTCCCGGCCGCATCATGCAAAAGGCTGGCGTCGCCGGCCGCTCGGCGCACACAACTTGCATGGAACAGGCAGGGCCGCACGATATGATCAAGCTCGACAACCTCGATCTGCGGCTGCTCGACGCCTTGCAGGACAATGCCAGGCTGACCAACAACGACGTCGGCGACCGCATCGGCTTGTCACCGTCCCAATGCTCGCGCCGCCGCTCGCTGCTTGAAGCGGCTGGCATCATACGCAGCTACCGCGCTGAGTTGTCCGCCAGCGCCCTGGGGTTGGGCTTGTTGGTGTTCATGGAGGTCCGGCTTCGCACGCACAGCAACGACAACGCGGCGCGCTTCCGCGAATTCATCACCCGGCGCGGCGAGGTGCAGGAGGCCTATGCGGTCACCGGGAAGAGCGACTACCTGCTTAAGATCGTGCTGGCAGACCTGGAAAGCCTGTCGATGTTCGTCAACACGGTTCTGCTGCGCCACGAGAGCGTCGCGCGCGTTCGCTCCACCCTGGTGATGGAACGCTTGAAGGAAACGACCCAGCTCCCCTTGCGCGACCTGCCGCGGCAGGTCGTAGCCTGACCCACAACCCTGCCAGGCTCCGGAGCCATGAAGTTCCTGGAGCGACGCGGCGGCCTGTTCCTCACGATCTCTGGTGGCGGGCAGGTGTCGATCAGCGGTGGACACTGAGGCCATGTTGGGAGGGGCATCGGCAGCCTTTCCCTGCGCCACGCCCGCACCCGGCGGATCGCACGCGCCACCGCCATTCCGAACCGCCCGGCGATCGCGTTCCGCGATAGGCCGCCGTCAACGGCTGCGATCACCCGGTCTCGAAGGTCTTGCGACGGCGTTTGTGCCATCCAGGCTGACCTCCAATCCGCCCAGCAGGGCGAACCAGATCAAAACCCGCATCGGGGGACAGGCTTCGACCCGGGCCGGTCGGATCGGGCTCCAGTGGCGACCCCCCCTGTTAGCAGAGTCTTCATCTTCCGCATGCAGCCTGGCGGACTACGTGGAGGCTGCGCGCATGGCGATCGACGGGACGATCCAGGCTTCCGCATCCGCCACCCCCGCCATCTCGGCGGCCGCTCCGCAGACCACGGCCCCGGTCCATCCCGGCTTCTTCCGCAGCCTGCTGTCCGACCTCAACCCGCTCCAGTACATCCCGGTGGTCGGCCCGATCTATCGCGCCATCACCGGCGACGAGGGCAACGCCGACCTGCGCTTCGTTGCCTCGCTCGGTACCAGCTTCGCGCTTGGCGGCCCGGTCGGCGTCGGCATCACCGTGGCGGAGAAGGTGACCGGGATCGACCCGGAAACCATCGGCCGCCACCTGTTCGCCCGTTTGTTCCATCCCGCCGCCAAGCCTTCGACCGGCACCGCCACACCGGCCTCCCCGGCAACCGTTCCCGCCTCCGCCCAGCCTGCGACGATCCAACATGCGACCGGCAGTGCCGGCACCGCCGTTGCCAGCGATCTGTCCGGCGGCCGGTCCGGCGCCCGCGCCTGGACCGCGGACGAGCTTTCCGCCTACGGGGTGAAGCGCACCGCCGACAACGCCCTGGTCGCCGGCGGCCTCAGCAGCGCCGACGTGCTGAACACCCTGGAGCTGCACCGCCTGTCCACCACCCGCTACGCCTGATCCCAGTCCGGCCCGTTCCCCCGGACGCCCGGGCGTCCTATCTCCCGTGTCATGCCTTCCAGGAGACAGCGGACCAGCGCCTGCCCCGACGCCACCGCCCTCCTGCCGCTTCCGCCCCGCTTCGCCGACTGGTTCGCCGCTCGCGGCTGGACCCCGCGCCCGCACCAGCTCGCCGTGCTGGACGCCGCCCGCTCCGGCCACGACGTGCTGCTGGTCGCCCCCACCGGCGGCGGCAAGACGCTGGCCGGCTTCCTGCCCAGCCTGCTGGAGCTCGACGAGACCGGCGAGCGCGACCGCCTGCACACCCTCTACGTCAGCCCGCTCAAGGCGCTTGCCACCGACATCGCCCGCAACCTCCTGCTTCCCGTGGAGGAGATGCGCCTGCGCCTGCGCGTCGAGACCCGCACCGGCGACACCCCCGCCGACCGTCGCGCCCGCCAGCGCGCCCATCCGCCCGACATCCTGCTCACCACCCCTGAAAGC
>CAXTMS010000136.1:0-9481 GCA_964245345.1 uncultured Acetobacteraceae bacterium
AGCGCGATCCGGCTGATCTCGAAGCCGCGCAGGCGGGTGTCGGCGTCGAGCTGGTGCAGAAGCGGCATGGAAGCGTCCAGCACCAGCGTCACGTCGAGCGGCTGCGGGAACGCGGCCGGCGCGCAGGCCAAAGGCAGCACCAGGCGGCGCAGGCCGGCGCCCGGGATCACCACCTGCCGGTCCAGGCAGCCGGGCGCCGAAACGTGCAGCCGGCGCGGCCCGGCGCCAGGAGGGAACAGCTCGGACCAGAAGGCGGCGTCCAGCAGCAGATGGGTCTGGCTGCCCCGGCTCAGCAGGATGTGGCTGCGTGGCTGGACCCAGGCCCAGCCGCCGGCCGACGGATACCAGCCGCCGCCGTGCGCGACCGGGTCGGTTGCGGCGTCGAAGCCGGCGGCCGGCGGCGACGGGTCACGGGCAGGCCGCTCGGGATCGACCGACAGGATGCGGTAGATGGCCGCCTCCGGGGTGTCGAGCAGCGGCACCAGCGTGGCCACCGTTTCGGCCTGGAGCAGGTCCTTGCTGCCGATCACGCGCATCGAACGGTCCACCAGGAGGAACTTGTTCGGCAGGGCGTTGATCCGCGCCGGCGACCAAAGGTCGAGGTTCATCACCGGACGGCCGGAGAACAAGGACAGCACCGGTGCCTGCCACCAGCCGACGCCGAAGAACACGGAGTCCGCCGGCAGGCCGCGCATCAGCGCGACGGCGCGCCGGACCTGCGCCGCCGCCGCCGCCGGCTCCTGGTTCCACAGCACGCGCAGACCTGTCCCGAGCAGTCCCAGCTGCGGCACCAGCAGCAGCACCGCCAGCAGCGCCTGCGGGCGGGCGAGGCGGCCGGGCAGCAGGGTGGCGACCAGGCAGGTCTGCAGCAGCAGGGCAGGCAGGATGCGGCGCAGCCAGGCCATGCCGGTCGGCGACAGCAGCAGCCACCAGCAGAAGACGGAGAGCGTGGACAGGAGAAGCGCCAACACCAGCAGCCTGGCTGCGGGCGACAACAAACGCCGCAGGCGGCAAAGGGCCGCGATGCCGGGCAGGACCAGCCAGGACGCCAGGAGCGGCACCGGAACGCCGACCAGTCCGGACAGGATGCGCAGATGGGCGTGCAGCCTGGCCAGCAGCGGACCGGGCAGCAGCGGAAGGTCGGCGCTCCCGGACTGCAGGGCGACCTGGCCGAGCTGGAGCTGCCACCACGAGCGCCACGCCCCGACGCTGCCGAGGGCGCACAGGCGGAACAGCTCCCAGCCGAGGAGCGGCGACGCCAGCCCGGCCGCGAAGGCCGCGACGCCGCGCAGTCTTCGGCCGCGCGGCGCGGCGGCTGCGAACGCGGCGCACACCGACCCGGCCGGGACGACCGGGATCAACGCCACGGTCTTGGTCAGCACGGCGAGGCCGAACAGCAGCCCGGACAGGGCGAACAAGCAGACGGACCGGGACGGATGCCCGGCCGCCCGGGCGGCGGCCAGAAGGGCGGCCAGCATCCAGCACAGCATCGGGATCTCGCCATAGCCGTTGGCGCCGTACTCGGCAGTGCCTGGCATGGCGAGGCAGGCGGCGGCGGCGGCGAAGGCCAGCCAGACGGGCAGCCCTGCCCGCCGCAGCAGGATCGGAACAAGAACCGCGAGCCCCAGCAGGTAGAACAGGCCGACGGCCTGGGCGGACACCCGATCCACCCCGAACACCCGGAACAGGAGGGCGGCCGGCAGGATGAACGGGCCGTCGGTCTGGGCGGGAAAGGCGAAGAAGCTGTCGTAGCGGAAGCCGTAGCCGTGGCCACCGGCCAGGCTGCGGGCCACGTTGAGGTTCATCGCCCCGTCGAACGACGGACAGGAGCGGAGCACGCGCCACGACAGCAGCGCCGTCAGCGCCAGCCAGGCCAGAACCGCGGGCGGCGTCGCGAGCGCCGCCGGGTCCGGCGCCGTGGTCGCGACAGGCGAGCCGGGGGAGCGGGAGCGACGCGACACGCCCGCCCCAGCCCGCCTGGTTTGGCTCAGATCTCGGTGATGGCGCTCACCACCCTGGTCACCAGGCCGTAGGCGATCGCCTCCTCGGCGCTCATCCAGTAGTTGCGGTCGGTGTCCTTGGACACCTTCTCGTAGGTCTGGCCGGTTTCGCGGGCGAACAAGCGGTTGAGGCGCTCGCGCATCTTGATGATCTCGCGCGCCTCGATGTCGATGTCGGTGGCGGGACCACGCACGCCGCCCATCGGCTGGTGCAGCAGGAAGCGCGTGGCGGGCAGGCAGAACCGGCGCTCCTTGTGGCCGGCGGCGAAGATCAGCGCGCCGGCGCTGGCCACCCAGCCGGTGCCGATCATCCGCACCGGCGCCACCGCGTCCACGAAGCGGATCATGTCGTGGATGGTGTCGCCGCTCTCGACGTGGCCGCCGGGCGAGTTGACGTAGACGTCGATCGGCTTGTCGGAGGCGCCGACCAGCGCCAGCAGGCGGCCGGTGACGTCGCGCGCCACCTTGTCGTTGATCGCGCCGAAGATCAGCACCTTGCGCTGGTCGAACAAGCGCTTCTCGAGCTCGTTGATCGGCGAGTTCAGGGTCTTGTTGTCGCCGGGCTCGGAAGGCTCCGGGCCGATGGGCTCCGGAACCTCGGGCGACTCGGGATCGGGGTCTTCGTCATCCATCCGGATGCGGTCGTTCGGCGGCATGCCGGTCATCAGGCTCTCCCAGGGTCCGGGTGTACGGGATCGATGCGTGCATCCTGCAACCGGGCCACCGCGAAGCCAAGCCGGCGGCGGCCGCAAGGACGTCCAACCGATCATGTGGGATTTGGGGGAGCGACGGGAAAGGGAGAACCTCCGCGCGGCGGCCGGTCGCAAGAAGGTAACAATTCCGGTGCCGCGGACTGTATTCCTAATTGAGATGACAGCCCAAGCAACTTATAAGGGTGCCGGAGATAGGTATACATCTCGGAGTGTAAAGCCTGGAGTCACGGTTCGCTGCAAAGAGGCTGTTCCTAGCCATCGCTATATTATCGATAGATTAACCCTTTTCGTTCACAGACCAGTCCGGATGCGTGAGAGGTTTTTACGATGGTCCCGTTTCTTCGCCCTAGGCCGCCCAGCCTTCGCGAACTTGGCGACGAACTCGGCATCATCGAGCGATCCGGAATCTTCACCAACTACGGACCGGTGAACACCCGGTTCGAGTGCGCGCTGCAGGACGGCCTGTTCGCCGACGGCGGCGGCTGCCTCACCGTCTGCAACGCGACCATCGGCCTGATGATGGCCATACGCGCGGTGGTGGAGCGCGCGGATGCCGGCCGCGCCCTGCAGCCGGACCGGGCGACCCGGCGCTATGCGCTGATGCCGTCCTTCACCTTCGCCGCCGCCGCCATGGCGGCGGACTGGGCCGGGCTCACGCCCTTGTTCTGCGACATCGACGAGCATGACTGGGCGGCGTCGGCCGAGGCGGAGGAAGCCATGATCGCGCAGCACGGCGAGAACATCGCCGTGATCGTGCCGTACGCCACCTTCGGCAACTGCATCGACCTCGATCGCTACGAGCGGCTGAGCGCGCGCACGGGCATCCCGGTGGTGGTCGACGCCGCCGCCTCGCTCGGCAGCCTCGACGCGTTCGGGCGCGCCTTCGCCGCCGGCTGCACGCTGCCGGTGGTGTTCTCCATGCACGCCACCAAGACCTTCAGCACCGGCGAAGGCGGGGTGATCCATTCCACCGACCTGGAGCTGATCCAAATCCTGCGCGTCATGGGCAATTTCGGCTTCGGCATCCCCCGCTCCGCCACCATCCCGGGCCTCAACTCCAAGCTCAGCGAGGTCGGCGCCCTGCTGGCGCTGGCGCGGCTGCGCGACTTCGAGGACGTGGTCGCGCACAGGCACAGCCTGGCGCAGTGCTACCGGGCCCTGCTGCCGGACCTGGTGTTCCAGGAGATGCACGGCACCCGCTGCGCGTATCAGTTCATGCCGGTGCTCCTGCCGGCGCAGTTCGACGGCAGGCGGGACCAGGTGATCGCGGAGCTGCTCGCGCGCGGCGTCGGCGCCGCCGCCTATTTCGCCCCTCACGTGGCCGAACAGCCGTTCTTTCTCGCCCGCGGCGTTGCCGGCGACCTGTCCGTGACCGAGCGCATCTCCCGACGGGTGTTGTCGCTTCCGCTGTGGGACGAGATGACGGACGGGGTCGTCGCCACCGTTTGCGACGCGCTGCTGGCGATCTGCGGCAGGAACCGACCGGCAGCGGAGGAGCCGGCCGCCGTCTGCCTGCCTCCGCTGCCCGGCGGCGTCGCCGGCTGGTCCGGCCGGGTTCCGATGTCATGAGGGCCGGTCCGCGGATCGAGCGCCTGGACACCGGCGTCCTGGTGGTGGGCGGCGGTCCGGCCGGGCTGGCGCCGCTGGTCGCCGCGTCCCGGGATGGCGGGCTCGACAGGCTGCTGGCGAACGGGCTGGTGGTGGCGGAGCGGGACCAGGCGATCGGCGCCGGCCGGATCGGCCGCTACCTGATCAACTCCGACAGCTCCGCGGAAACGTTTCTGTCTTGCGTCGCCGGTCATCCGGACCCGGTGCTGGCGGCCCTGGCCGACCATCCCGCCGCGCGGGAGATCGCCGGCCACGGCCGGAACGCCGTGCCGTTGCCGCTGGTCGGGAGGTTTCTGGCGGCGTTGGGCGAGGCCCTGGCCGGCATCATCCGCACGGCGCCGCGCGGCCGCGTCATGACCGGCCGGCAGGCGCTGTGGACGCAAAGGACGGCCTCGGGTGGCTGGTCGACGCGGTTGCGCTGCCTGTCCACCGGCGAGGAGGTCGACGTCCTGTCGCGCGTCGTGCTGCTGGCGACGGGCGCGGACCAGCCCGCCAGCCGGCTGGAGCAGGAAGCGGTAGCCGGGCGGCTCCTGCTGCCGGGCTGTGCCGGCAAGGTCATGCAGTCCGATCGTGTGCTGACGGCGGAAGGCCTGGCCGAGGTGCGCGAGCGCCTGGCTGCGCTGCGGCATCCGCGCCTGGTGGTGGTCGGCGGGTCCACCAGCGCCGTGTCCTGCGTGCGGGTGCTGCTCGAAGCCCTGGGCGACCGGCTCGGGGAGGGTGCCCTCACCCTGATGCACCGGAAGGCGCTGTCCGTGTTCTATCCGTCGGTCCAGGCCGCGCAGGATGACGGCTACGACGCCTTCGGGCCGGACGACATCTGCCCGGTGAGCGGCTTCGTGTTCCGCTTCGGCGGCCTCCGCTTCGACTCGCGCACCCTGGTGCGCGGCGCGCTGCGCATCGGCGACGGCGTGCCGGATCCACGGCTCAGGCTGCATCGCCTGCACGACGCGCCGGACGCCGATGCGGTTCTCGACCGGGCCGACCTGGTCGTGTCCGCCGTGGGCTACCGGCCGTGCGCGCTTCCGGTGCTCGACCTCGACGGCCATCCGGTCGGCCTTCATGCGCACCAGCCGGGCGGCGGCATGGTCGGGCCGCGATGCGGCGTGCTGGACGCGCGCGGCCAGGAGATCGAGGGGCTGCTCGGGATCGGGCTCGCCGCCGGCTTCCGCCCCGGCGGCGCGATGGGCGGCGAGCCGTCCTTCGCCGGCCAGGTCAACGGGCTGTGGCTGTGGCAGAACGACGTGGGCGCCCTGGTGGTGCGACGCATGCTCGAACGGCTCGACGGCATGCAATACCCGTCGCAGCCTCGCGTGGCGGCCGGACCGTTGGGTCCTGCGCCGGAGCTGCCGCTCGCGGCATGGCCGCAATACGAGGTGGCGACCGTTTCCTGCCCGTGTTCCGCATGACGAACCGGAACAAGGAACCGACGGACCGACCGTGATGCCATCCGTGCTGTCCGATCCCGATGATCCGTCCGCGCTCTACAGCGCCATCGCAGGCCGCTACGACGAGAGCTATGCGCACCCGTCCCACAGGCGGATCTACGACCGGCTGGCATGGGAGCACGTGTCGGCGATCGCGTTGCGTGCCGGCGCCCACGTGGTCGATGCCGGTTGCGGCACCGGGCGGTGGGTGCCGCGCTGGCTGGACCGGGGATGTCGCGTCACCGGCATCGAGCAGGCGCCGGGCATGGTCGAGCGGCTCGACGCGCGTCGCCTCGGTCCCGGCTTCACGCTTCTGGAATGCGCCATGGAGGACGCGCCGGTGGTGGCGGGAAGCGCCGACCTCGTGCTGGCGATGGGCTCGGTGCAGTACTGCGCCGACCCGGCGGCGATGATCCGGCGCTTCGCGTCCTGGGTCAGGCCGGGCGGAACGGTATGCGTTTATGTCGACTCCCTCCTGTCCCTGGTCCTGGAGCTGATCCGGGCCGGTCGGAACGAGGAAGCGCGGGAACGGCTGCACACCCGGTGCGGCCTGTTCCGGCAGGGCGGTCTGGCGGCGCCGCTGGTCTTGTACGACCGGAAAACGCTTGAAGCGCAGTTCCTCGAGGCCGGCCTGCTGGAGGTGCGCTGCCACGGTCTGGCGGTAGGGGCCGCCGCCATCGGTCGCGCGGCCTGCACGCACGCCATGGAGGCGGACGAGGAGGCGATGATGGCCAGCGAGCGGATGTGGTCGGCCGATCCGGCCCTGGCGGATGCCGGGACGCACATCCTGGCCATCGGCACCAGGGGAGGCGGGCGGCCATGACCCTGCGCTACGTCGCGGCGTTCCGCGCCTACGAGTGGACCGACGACATCGCCCTGCTGGCGCAGCGTTACTTCGACAACTGTCCCGGCGCGCGCCACGTCGTGCTGATGAACGAGGCGCACGGCCCGATCGACGTCGGCCGCTACGAGAAGGTGTCGCACGGGGACGATTTCTCCGCGCTCGGCCTGCCGGAACGGCCGGTCGGCAAGTCGCTCTGGTTCAACGCGGATTATTCCTTCGCCTTTCTGCGCCGGGCGCTGCCGGAGTACGACCACTACGTCATCTCCGAGTCCGACGTCGCGGTGAACCTGTCCCTGGAGGGCATGGCGCGCCATGCGGCGGACCACGGCATCGACGCGATCCTGCACCAGCTGCAACCGGTCCGGCCGGACTGGCACTGGTACCAGGAAGCGCTGGCGCAGGACGACCCGTGGATGGCCTACGTGTTCATCTGCATGTTTTCCGGCCGCGCCCTCGACGCGGTGCTGGACGCGCGGCAGGCGCTGGCCCGGGCGGTGGAAGCGGGCACGGTCGACCGCTGGCCGATCGTCGAGTCCTTCATCCCCACCGTGCTGCGCGCCCGGGACATGCGTTTCGCCGAGGTGGGCCTGTTCGCCGAGGTGGAGGACCTGGTGTACCGCCCGGTGAAGTCGCTGCGCGACCTGCGCGCGCACCGCCCGGGAACGCTGGTGCACCCGGTGCTGGGCCGCCCCGGCTTCGCGCGCAGCCTGCTGTCCGGCCATCCGCCGGGAGACTATTTCCGCGACGGAAGCGTGCTGCAGCAGGCACTCGCCGCCGAGCCGCTCGCGGACGTGGCGCCGACGCTGGCCGACGCCCTTGCCCGTGCCGGCGACCATCTCGGCCTGGCGATGCTGCACGACGAGATGCGCAGGCAGGAGATCGCGGTGCCGCAAGGCCCCGACCTCGCCTTCTGCAAGCCGGCGCTGACCAGCTCGGTGAGCCCGTGGTCGCACAGCCAGGACGCGCGCCTGGATGCCAACGGCGCCAACGGGCAGTCGATGCGTGACGAGTACGGGTTCCACACCGCGTACGAGGTGGACGCCTGGTGGAGGGTCGACCTGCTGCAGGAGTGCGCGATCGACGGGGTGTCGATCCTCAACCGGGCAGGCTTCACCGACCGGTTCCAGCGCTTCGCCATCGACACCTCGCCGGACGGGGTCGCCTGGAGCACGCGGTTCGTCAAGCTCGACGACGAGGAGGTGTCGAGCGACGTCGAGCGGCCGTGGACCGTGTTGTTCGATCCCCCGCTCGTCGCACGGCATGTCCGGGTGCGCCGGCTCGGGCCTGCCGGCCCGCTTCACCTGCGTCGCGTCCGCATCTCCGGGCGCGTGCTCGATCGATCCGTGCCCGTCCCGTCACGGGTCGACACGCACGAGCTGGCCTGATCCGCACCCCGCTTCTCCCGGGCACCTGCCGGGGGTAACACTGGAGCCGGATGGGGTGACGGCGCACCGGCCGGCCTCCGTCGCCGGTCGTGGATGAGGGTGGCGATGACCAAGGCAGAAAGTGCTGCGTGGGTCCGGAGCGTCTGGTGCTCCTTGTTGCCGCTCGCCGTGACGGCCGGGTGCGCGCACCGCGATGCGGTGGACACCCCGGTCGCCTGGTGGCACCAGCTCGAGGGCGGCGCGATCGCGCAGCAGCGCCCGCCGCCGCCCGGCGTCGACGATCCTTATCCCGCCATCGGCACCACGCCGGCCGCGGCGCCCAGGGTGGCGTCGGCGGAGCTGCGCCATTCGGTGACGGAGCAGCTGGTCGAGCAGCGCAACCTGTCGGCGCGGCTGAACGCGCATGATCCGCTGCCGCCGCCCGCTGCGACATCGCCTGCCTCCCGCACCGCCAAGCCGTCGCCACCGCCGGCGATCAACCCGGCGCAGTCTTCCGCCACCCTGGACGCGGCGGACGCGCCGCCAGCGCCGGCGCCGCATGCCGCCGCCGTTGCCGCTGTCGCGAGCGGCGGCGGCGACACCGCCGACCTCGCCCTGCCGGCGGTGGTGTCCGGCACGGATGCCGGCGCGCCGATCGTGCTGCCTGCGATCCCGGACGCCCCGCCGCCGCCGCCCGGGCTGCCCGGCCTGGCGATGCCGCCGCCTCCGTCCTACGTGCCGCCGCCGCGCCCGCACTACGTGCTGGCACAGGGACCGGGCGAGCTGCTTCAGTTCGCCGCCGGCTCCGACGTGCTCGGTTCGGGACAATCCGGCGCCCTGCGACAGATCGCGGCGCATCGCGGCACCGGCAGCGTGTTCGTGCACGGCTACGGGGAAGCGGGCTCCGACTCGCCGCAGGACCAGGCGCAGGCGCTGACCCTGGCCGCGCTGCGGGCCAGAAGCGTCGCCGACGCGCTGGAAAGGGCAGGGGTTCCGGCGAGCGCGATCCGCATAAGGGCGGACGCATTCGGTCGCGGGGCGCGCGCGGGTCTGGTAGACTGAAACCGTTCCGCCCCCGAGCATCGCGAAGTTCCCCGACATGACCGACGAGTTCCACCGCATACGCCGCCTGCCGCCCTATGTGTTCGCGGAGGTCAACAAGGCGAAGGCGGCGGCCCGTCATCGCGGCTCGGACATCATCGACCTCGGCATGGGCAACCCGGACAGCCCGACGCCGGCGCACATCGTGCAGAAGCTGGTGGAAACCGTGGCCGATCCCCGCTCGCACCGGTACTCGGTGAGCAAGGGCATCCCCGGGCTGCGGCGGGCGCTGGCCGGCTACTACGACCGCCGCTTCGGGGTGCGCCTCGATCCGGAAACCGAGGTGGTGGCGACGCTCGGCTCCAAGGAGGGGCTGGCCAACCTGTCGGCGGCGATCACCAGCCCGGGCGACACCATCCTGGTGCCCAACCCGTCCTACCCGATCCACCAGTTCGGCTTCATCATCGCCGGCGCCTCGGTGCGCTCG
>CAXTMS010000137.1:0-9449 GCA_964245345.1 uncultured Acetobacteraceae bacterium
ATGCGCGGTGCGGTTGAAGGAGATCGCCACCGGCATCTCCTCCGGCACCTCGCGGGTGCCGGCGGCGAAGGCGCCGTCGCGCCAGGCGAGGCGCTCGATCCTCCGGACCGGATCGACCGCCTGCATCGTCCGGTCGCCTATTCCACCGTCACCGACTTGGCGAGGTTGCGTGGCTGGTCCACGTCCGTGCCCTTCAGCAAGGCCACCTCGTAGGCCAGCATCTGCACGGCGATGCTGTGCAGGATGGGGGCGGTGAAGGCATGCGCCTCCGGCAGCACGATCATCTGCTCCGCCACCCGCTCCATGCGCGCCGCCCCGGCCGGGTCGGTGAACAACAGCAGCCGTCCGCCGCGGGCGCGGGCTTCCTGCAGGTTGGACGCGGTCTTGTCGAACAGCCGGCCGGACGCAGCGCTCGCCACCACCGGCACGGTGCGGTCGATCAGCGCGATCGGCCCGTGCTTCATCTCGCCGGCGGCGTACGCCTCGGCGTGGATGTAGGTGATCTCCTTGAGCTTGAGCGCACCTTCCAGCGCCACCGGGAAGTGCGCGCCGCGGCCGAGGTAGAGCACGTCGCGGGCCTCGGCGACCACCGCGGCGGCGTCGCGGATCGCCGGAGCGAGCGCGAACAGCTCCGCCGCACGCCCGGGCAGGTCGAGCAGCGCCTGCACCAGCTCCTCCTCGCGCGCTTCCGGCAAGGTGCCGCGGGCGCGGCCGGTGGCAATTGCCAGGCAGGCCAGCACCGAGAGCTGTGCGGTGAACGCCTTGGTGCTGGCGACGCAGATCTCGGGGCCCGCCACCGTGTCCAGCACAAGGTCGCTTTCGCGCGCCATGGTGCTTTCGGCCACGTTGAGCACCGACAGCACGTGCTGGCCCGCGGCGCGCAAGGATCGCAGCGCCGCCAGCGTGTCCGCTGTCTCGCCAGACTGGCTGATCAGCAGGCCGAGCCCGCCTTCCGCCAGCGGCGGCTCGCGGTAGCGCAGCTCGGAGGCGACGTCGGCGTCGACCGGGACGCGCGCCTCGCTTTCCAGCCACCAGCGCCCGATCATGCCGGCATAGAACGCCGAGCCGCAGGCGGTGACGGTGATTCGCGGCACCCGGGAAAGGTCGAACGGCAGCTCGGGCAGCACCACGCGGCGGGTGCCCGGGTCGATCATGCGCTGCAGCGTCTGGCCGATCACCAGCGGGTGCTCGTGCAGCTCCTTTTCCATGTAGTGGCGGTAGCCGTCCTTGCCGATCGCCCCGCCCGGCAGCGCGCTGTGCCGGATCTCGCACGGCGCCGGCTCGCCGTGGGCGTCGAACATCTTCGCACCGGAACGCGACAGCACCGCCCAGTCGCCGTCGCGCAGATAGGCGATGCGGCGGGTCAGCGGCGCCAGCGCCAGGCTGTCGCTGCCCAGGAACATCTCGTCCTCGCCGAAGCCGACCGCCAGCGGCGCGCCGTGGCGGGCGCCGATCATCAGCTCGGGATGGCCGGCAAAGATCATTGCCAGCGCATAGGCGCCGTGCAGCCGCTTCAGGCAGGCGTGCGCGGCGTCGCGCGGCGCCATGCCCTGCTTGAGGTTGAGGTCGACCAGCTGCGCCACCGTCTCGGTGTCGGTCTCGGTGGAGAACACCTGTCCGCGTTCTTCCAGCTCGGCACGCAGCTCGGCGTGGTTCTCGATGATGCCGTTATGCACCACCGACACGCGGTCGGTGCCGTGCGGATGGGCATTGCCCTCGGTGGGCGCGCCGTGCGTGGCCCAGCGGGTGTGGCCGATGCCGGTCACGCCGGGCAGTGCACGCCGGTCCAGCACCTCGCCCAGGCGGTCGAGCTTGCCCTCGGCGCGCCGGCGCTCGATGTGGCCGTTCACCAGGGTGGCGATCCCGGCGGAGTCGTAGCCGCGATATTCCAGCCGGCGCAGCGCGTCGAACAGGAGCGGGGTGGCCTCCCGCGAGCCGACGACGCCGACGATGCCGCACATCAATCCTTCTCCCGCTTCAGCTGCGCGCCCAAGGCAGCCCGCAACGTGGCGCCCCGACCCGGCTTGGTATCCTGTCTCGCCCGTCCGAACGCCAGCGCGTCGGCGGGAACCTGGTCGGTGATCGTGCTGCCGGCGGCGACGAAGGCACGGTCGCCGAGCGACACCGGCGCCACCAGGGTGGCGTTGGAGCCGACGAACGCGTCGGTACCGATCGCGGTGCGGTGCTTGGAGGTGCCGTCGTAGTTGCAGGTGATGGTGCCGGCGCCGATGTTGCTGCCGGCGCCGATCGCGGCATCGCCCAGATAGGCCAGGTGGTTGGCCTTGGCGCCGGCGCCGAGACGGGTCGCCTTCAGCTCGACGAAGTTGCCGACATGGGCTGCCGTTTCCACCACCGTCCCGGGACGAAGCCGCGCATAGGGCCCGATCAGCGCGTTCTCGCCCACAACCGCGCCTTCGAGGTGGCTGAAGGGGCGTATCTCGCTGCCGGCACCCACCGTCACGCCGGGACCGAACACCACGTTCTGGTGCACGGTGACGTCGGGACCCAGCACCGTGTCGGCGCACAGGAACACCGTGTCCGGCGCCAGCAGGGTGGCGCCGTTCTCCATCGCCAGGCGGCGCAGCCGGCGCTGCACCACGGCTTCCGCCTCGGCAAGCTCGGCGCGCGAGTTGATGCCGCGCAGCTCCTCCTCCGGGGCCTCGACGTGGCGCACCACCGCGCCCTCGGCGGCGGCCAGCGCCACCACGTCGGTGAGGTAGTACTCGCCCTTGGCGTTGGCGTTGCGCACCTGCCCGAGCCAGCGGGCGAAGTCGGCGGCAGCGGCACACAGCACGCCGGCGTTGCACAGGCCGATCGCTCGCTCCGCCGCGGTCGCGTCGGCCCACTCGACGATCCGCTGCACGGTCTCGCCGCCTGTCCCGTCCGGCGTCGTCACCAGCCGGCCGTAGCGGGCCGGATCCGCCGGACGCATCGCCAGCAACGCGAGGCCGGTGTCACCGGCTCGCCGGCGCGCGAGCAGCCGGGACAGCGTGTCCGGCGAGATCAGAGGGTTGTCGGCATAGAGGACCGCCACGTCACCGGAGCCGAACAGGCTTGCCGCCTGAAGCGCCGCATGCGCGGTGCCGAGCCGGTCCTGCTGCACCACCACCGGATGCGGGGCGGCGACCGGCTGCAGCGCACCGGCTTCGGGACCCGCCACCACCACGATGCGCTCGAACACCGCGCCGCAGCTGTCGAGCAGGTGGCGCAGCATCGGCCGGCCGGCGATCGGGTGCAACGCTTTCGGCCGCGTGGACTTCATGCGGGTGCCGAGGCCGGCGGCAAGCAGGATGGCGGTGGCGTCGGCGGGGTGGGACATGTCTCTTGGCGGTAGCGGTCCGCACGGGTGCCGTCAAACCGGCGCCGTGCCGGAGCCGATCAAGAACCGTTACGGATTACTGCATGACATGCGCTTCACCGAGCATTCCGCTTCTGGTGTTCGACCTCGACGGCACGCTTGTGGACAGCGTCCCGGACCTCCTGTCCTGCGCCAACCGCATGCTGGAGCGGCAGGCGCTGCCGTCCATCGAGGCGGACGAGCTGCGGTTGATGGTCGGTGACGGGCTGCGCGCCCTGGTCGGGCGCGTCCTGTGCAGCAGGGGTGCGATGCCGGACGACGAAACAGTCGGTGCCTACATGGCCGACTATGCGGTGCACGCGGCGGACCGGTCACGCCTGTTCCCCGGCGTCGCCGCCATGCTGGAGGACGCGCTGGCGCATGGCTTCCGGCTGGCGGTGTGCACCAACAAGCCGGCTGCGGACGCGCGGTTGCTGCTCGGAGCCCTCGGGGTGGCACCGTTGTTCGCCGCGATCGGCGGCGGCGACAGCTTCCCGGTCCGGAAGCCCGACCCTGCCCACCTGCTCGGCACGATCAGGCTGGCGGACGGGCGGCGGGAGCGCGCGGTGCTGATCGGCGACCACCGCAACGACGTGCTTGCCGCGCACGGCGCCGGCATCCCGTCCATCTTCGCCGCCTGGGGCTATGGCGCTGCCGAGATGCAGGCCGGTGCGAGCGCGGTTCTCGACCGCCCGGCCGAGGTGCCGGTGGTCGCCGCCCGCCTGCTCGACGCTGCGCGTGAGCCCGTCTGAGCACGCTTATCTGGACGGCGGCGCACTGGCATGGCTTGTGCAGGCACGCACCTCACCCGACCCGATACACGGAGCCAGACCCTCGATGCGCACCCGCTCGACCATCCTGCCGGACCGCGCGGTGACGGCGCGCTGCGTTTTCGCGCTAGCCCTGCTGGCGTCCTGTGCCGCGGTGGCCGCGCCCTCCGGCGCCGAGCTCTACGCGCAGCAATGCTCGAGCTGCCACCAGGGCGACGCCGCCGGGCTCGCCGGGCAGTTTCCACCGTTGAAGAACCGGGTCGACAAGATCGCGTCCACGCCCGAGGGCCGGCACTACCTTGCCGACCTGCTGACCCATGGCATGTCGGGCTCGATCCAGGCCGCGGGCGACACCTATGTCGGCTACATGCCCGCCTTCTCGCACCTCAAGGACGACGAGATCGCGGAGATCCTGAACTGGGTATCTGCGCTGGGCGACAGCAAGCCGCCGCCGACGATCGCGGTGGCGGACATCGCCGCGGCCCGGGGCCGGAGCCTCACCGCAGCCGGCGTGGCGCAGGAACGCAAGGCGCTCGACGCCCAGCACCCGCTTCCCTGAATCGGCATCGTCTGGCGGCGGCCAACTCATGCAGACGGCGCCGCCGCGCCGTGTCCGGCATCCAGCTACGCCAGCGGGTCGACGCTGATCCCGAACGCACGGCGCTCGATGGCGCTCGGATCGCCGGACAGGACCTCGTGACGCGTCTCGTCCCCTTCCCGCCAGAACCGGATCGAGAAGTCCTGGTGGCCGACCGTCAGGTCCCTGATCGTGACGTCGGGCAGCCAGGCCGGAAGTTCCGGGTCGATGAACACCTTGCCGGCGACGGCGTCGGGCAGCAGCCCCAGCATGGACTGCAACAGGGTGAAGGCTGATCCTGCCGCCCAGGCCTGGGGCACGTTGGCGCCGAGATACTGGACCGGGAAGTTGGTCCCGTCCTTCTGGATGCCGGCGTAAAGCTCGGGCAGCTGGTTGCTGCCGAAGTGCTCGGCGGCGCCGCTGATGTCGCGCGCGACCTGGGCCGCTTCCCGCCCGAAGCCGTAGCGCTTGAAGCCCATCGCGATCAGCGCGTTGTCGTGCGGCCACACCGCGCCCAGCTGGTACGCATAGGGGTTGAAGGAGCAGTGCGTCGCCGACAGGGTGCGTATGCCCCAGCCCGACCACATGTCCGGTTGCATCAGCCGCGCCACGACGCGCGCGGCACGGTCGGGCGGCACGATCCCGGACCACAGGCACTGGCCAGGGTTGGACACGACCGACAGCACCGGCACCTTGTCGCCGTCCAGCGTATAGGCGTAGGTGCCCTCGGCCTCGTTCCAGAACACCTCGTTGAAGCGCTCGAACAGCCGGGCGGCCTTGTCGCGCAGGCCGGCGGCCCGCGCCTCGTCGCCGAGGTGGTCGTAGATGTGCGCCATCCGGCGCCACGCGTCGTAAACGTAGCCCTGCAGCTCGCACAGCGCCTTCGGTCCGCGCACCAGGCTGCCGTCGGGATACATCACCGCGTCGCCGCTGTCCTTCCAGCCCATGTTCTCGTAACCGGCCGAGGAGCGCGTCTGGTACTCCTGGAACCCGTCGCCGTCGCGGTCGCCGTACTGGTCGATCCAGGCGAGACAGGCTTCCGCAGTCTTCATGTGCCGGTCGAGCAGCTCCTGGCGGCCGGTGGCGCGCCAAGCGGCGTGCAGCGTGATCAGCCACAATGGCGTCGCATCGGCCGTGCCGTAATAGGGCGTGTGCGGGATCAGCTTGAAGTGCGCGAGCTCGCCAGAGCGCAGCTCGTGCATGATCTTGCCCGGCTCGGCATCTCGGTAGTCGTCGCGTTCGGTTGCCTGGTGGCGTTCCAGCACCGCCAGCGTGGCGGCGGCGAAGTCCGGATAGATGGTCAGGTTCTGCAGCGACACGATCAGGCTGTCGCGGCCGAACGGAGCCAGGAACCAAGGCAGGCCGGCGGCCGGCATGAACGCCATGTGGTCGCTGTCGCCGTGATCGCCCTCGCCGGAATCGATCGGCAAACGCAGCGCCGCCATGTCCTCGGTCGCCTGGTGGAAGAAGCGGTAGAACTCCTCGTTGGAGGTGGTGATCTTCATCACCCGCTGCTGCCAGTCCCGCAGGTCGGCGGCGTGGCGGTTGTCGGCGTCGTGTGCGACGCAGTCGCGCGGTGCCGCGATCGCGCGTCCGCAGTCGAGGAGGTCGTAGCGCAGGCAGCAATGCCAGCTGGCGCCGGGCTCGAGGTCGACCGCGAAGCTCAACCGGCCGTTGGCGTAGAGCGCGTCCGCACCGGCCGCCGTGACCGTGACGCCGCGGACGAAGTCGCCGTTGCGGTAGGTGTTCGCGAGCGACTGTTCGGCCGGATCCCACTGCGTGCTGATGCGGCCGCGACGGACGATCCTGTTTGACTTCACCTCGAAGGTGTCTGCGAAGTCGCAGCGCAGCGTCAGTTCAAGGTTGAACCTGGCCCGATGCAGGCCGTGATTGGTGACGTCCAGATCCTCGTGGATGCCGCCATCGGCCTCGCGGCTGATCACCAGCGACAGCGTGCGCGCGGCGATCGTCCCGTCCTGCGTCGGCACGTCGGCGTTGGTGAGGAAGATGCGCGACGCGTAGTAGGCGATGGCGCCGCCGTTGAGCAGCACCCACGGCGTGCCGTCGGCGTAGATCGACCAGGCGCTGATCAGCCGGGTGTCGCGGAAGTAGAGGCCCTTCTCGGACGGAAAGGCGATCTGCCCGTTCTCCTCCGAGATCAGCACGGTCTGCCCCTGGTGGATGGCGATCTGCGGCGGCCCGACCTGAACCTTGAACGGCATGTGCTTGCTTTCCCGGCGTTGGAACTGCCAGCCGCGTCAACACGAGGAGGCCGCCGTTGTTGCATGAACGCGCAGGGCTTGCTGACCGGCCGTTCCGCCAACCCGCGCAGGCGCCGCGCTGCCTAAACAGGTTGCCCCCCGGTTTTCGGAACGAGATGGACTGAAACCCCCAACCGTTCCGATGCTGGCCAACCGGCAGGACTACGACGGCATAATCCTGCGCTTCCATGTTTCTGTCAGGGCGAGCGGCTGTGGTGATCGTCCTTCGCTCGCTGCACCACGGTGACGACCTCGCCGATGTCTCGGCAGAGCATCCCTGGCTTGAGGTCATGGCCAGGCTAGGCGATTGGATGGTCGGCTCATGGACGTGGGCCCACATCCGCTGCCGTCGGCACTTTCCGCCATGTCACACGACGCCTAGTGAATGGCTCGACCATCGCCGAAAATCATTGTTTTATGCATTCTAGCATCCGCTTCCCGCGAGGACGAATGCGCTGGCGATGCCGCACGCCCGGTGAAGGCGGGACGGGCGGAAGCAAGCAAGACATGCCGCGATCGACGTCGCACCGTCAGCCGAACCTCAAGATCGTCCGCCCCGGCCTGAAGGCGGCCTCAATTTGTGAGACTAAAACGCCCGCAAGTCCCTGATATCCGCTAGTGTCCTTCGGGACTTCTGGAGACCGCTGGGCGGGGTTCAAGAGATTTGGATCCCAATAGAGCAGAGTTTCAGAGACTCATTCGATGTCTCTCTGTCCAAGAGGTCATTTCCATAACTTAGTCGGAAATGAACACGATCACGTCACGTGCAGCTTGGTCGTCAGGTCGGTCTTCAGGCGTCCCTGAGCTTCTACCCGGGCGATCCATAATTCCTTGGACCGTCAGCGGCAGATGTTCGCGTTGTGCAGATCCCACCCGTCGCACCCTTCGGCGCAGCTCTCCTTCAGGGCCGATACAGCTATGGAGTAGTGCGACTCGGTCTGCAACGTCTGTTGGCTGAGAGACCTCACGTCATCATCCTGAACAGAGTCGATGGCGCAAGCGGCTTCGTCCTATAGCAGCGGGAGCCCGTATCAGGAGGGTCCGGGGATCATCTCAGGCTCGGCACCAATACCCCCGCATGTCGCGCGACTGACCAACATGCGCCCGCAGCGCTTCTGATCGCCCGAGCAAAAGCAGCAGATCGTTTTCGATCCGGTCCGGCCCTAGTCTGTCGGTCGAATGGTTCGCCCGCCAGCATGGGAGGACGCCCAGCGTCCTGCATCGCTGGCGAGGAGACACGATCGCCGAGAACCGCCGCCTGCAGAGCCTGGATACGATACATCGCCCTCGGCCGAGTCAGCGTGCAGCAATCGAGCGCTTGCTCCAGCATGGGAGACGTTGTCGTGAATGTCGGTTGGGACAAGCTGCGCGGTGTTTCATCTTCAACATGGTGCCCTATGTGGTGGCCGAATGGCCGCACCGAGTAATCCACGGGTGCCTGGCTACTTCTTCCCTTCCTTCCTTTCCTTCCTCTTCCTCTGTTTTTCCTTTTCTTGCTCCTGGAAGAACTCCAGCATGCCCGGCTTGGCGTAGACAATGGTCGCCGTTCCGTCGTCGTCCTCGTCGGTGTCGACGTAGGGTTCAGCGCTCTCGAACAGCTCGTCCAGGCTGGCAGCAGCCCTCGAAAAGGCCTCGTCTCCTGCGATTTCGTGGTCCACGAAATAGACCGCTCCCTGCTCAGGGCCGTCGGCGGCAACGACGCAGAAGTAGTTGCCAAAGCTATCCGTGGCGAACGGCACCAGCAAGAGATCGGAAGGACTCTCACTGTCGATCGCGTTCTTGCTGTCGACGATATCTTCGATATCTTCGAACCTGTTGATTGCGCAGTCTCCCTCCCCAGGCACCTTGATCACGTTCAGCTCTGCCTCGGCGCCATTCAACTGCGGAAGCAGGGCCCTGAAGCGCTCGGGGAGAGGGAAGCCGAGTTGACGTTCGAGATCCTGTATCTCCGCCTCGGACGGCACCCTGTCGGGGGGATCGATATCAAGAGCCATTCTTTCTTCCTTTATCGACCGCGAAGCCTCCAGTATGATTTACAGCCTTGTGAATGTCAGCCGGTACAAGCTGCATGGTGACTCCATCTTCGACATGATGCCATGTGTAACCTTTAGGAGTGCGGTCTAGGCCGACGGCTTTGTTGGCTTCCCTATCGTCCTTCGCACGGTCTCCGGTCAGGCCCGGAAGTTTCGTTTCGGTTATGGCATATGGTTCGAAATTCGGGAAGCCTTGGGGGGTGAAGTCAACGCCGTTCGGATACAAGGCCTGAAGAGCAGGAGGCAACTTGCTCGCGGGATAGTTTTGACCGGCGTAGCCTGCGTTGACCGGATAACGGCCGTTGACCCGAAGCACCTCCGGACCAGGAGGCTTTCGAGCCTCAAGGATGATCGGCACGTCGCCGCCTGACGGCGTGAACCCCTCCAATTTAGTCGGCCCGTTCATGTCCGGTGTCCCGAAGCCGGGCAGCGGCGGCAGGGGTGCGGGTGGCGTCAGGCTTTCCCGCCAGC
>CAXTMS010000138.1:0-9386 GCA_964245345.1 uncultured Acetobacteraceae bacterium
AAGATCAGCGTCGAGATGGGAGCCAGGATCGAACGCGGGATGCTGAGGTCGCCGGCACGCCAGGCCGCTCCCGACACCATCACCGGATCGAACGGGGTGAACAGCAGCCGCGTACGGTTCATCCGCCGTGCCGGGCGCAGGGCTGCCAGACGCGCACGCACCGGTTCCAGCAACGCATCGGCCTCGCCGCGTTCGGGCAGCAGGTCGATCATGCGCGTCACCTTGAGAATCTTCTCGTCGCTCGCGTTACGGAACTCCCTCGACAACGCCCGCACGCCGTCCGCGGCGCGCCCGTCTCCGTCAGCCATCGCCGTGCTCCAGTGCCAGTTCGCGCGCCCTGATCCGCTCGTTGCGTTCGACCAGGCCCGACGTCGCCGCGCTTCGGGCCTGATCGGGCTCCTGGTGCGCCGCCTGTGCCTGCGCCGCCGCCACGTCCGAAGCGCCGGGCTGCGCCGACGCACCGGTTCCCTTGCCGGCCGACCCCATGTCGACCTCTCCGGTTGCAGGAACGCCTGCCAGCCGGACCAGCAGCCCGATCCCCGGCAGCAGCCGCAGTCGCGCCGACAAGGTGTCGGCATCCAGCCACAGAAGGCAGATCCGGTCCCAGCCATCGAGTGTTTCCTCGACGTGCCGCGCAGTCCCCAGCGCCCCGGCCGGATCAGACCGCCAGCGGTTGAGCAGGGTGGCCGGATCGGCTAGCGCGCGTGCGGCGTCGTCCAGCATGGCCGTGGCGAGGCCCAGCGCGTGCGAAACGCTGCTGATGGTACGGGACAGAAGGGCAGGCGACGTTGCTGCGTCCTGCGCATGCTCGGTCTGCTCCGCCAGCAGCGCCCGATGCAGCGCATCCATCAGGCCCAGCAGCCGATGGGCGCGTTCCTTCGCGGCGACCGGAAGAAAAGCCGTCGAAAGCTGGTCAAGCGCATCCGACAGCGCTCCTGGCTCCCAGCCGAGCCGCTTCGCGCCGGCGACGAACCCGTCGGTCACGATCCCGGGTCCGGCATTGCCGAGGCCGGCCAGGACCCGGCCTTGTTCCGGAACCGGGATGTCCGACCGCTGGATCAGCGCCAACAGGAACATCGCCCAGAGACGCAGCGACTCCGCCTCGATCTTGGTCTGGGCCCGTGTGGCCGCTTCCGCGGCTTCCCGACCGGCATAGCCTTCGGCTGCCACGGCGCGTGCCGCGTTGCGCACCGCCGCGGGGGCGAAAACCGGTATGTCGTGCAGCCGCCTGGCGAGAACGGTGTCGTGCAGCGTGGGCGCGGCGAGGCCCGCGGTCTGGGGCCAGCTCACCACATAGGTGCCCCGGCCGCCGGACGGGTTCGGCAGGATGAACTCGAGCCCGCCTCGCTGCCTGCGCCCGCGCACGCCTGCCAGCAGGGGTGCGGTGAACGGGATGTGCACGTCCGCAACCGGCACGGCAGCACGCGACTGCACCGTCCAGGCTTGGGTTGTCATGATGTCCAGCCTGCCTCGCCCTGGTCCGCCATCCGGCCCCATGCCATCTGTCGCCCGGCATTGTGTTCCGGTGTGCATGAACAACCGATTAAACCCAGGCAGCTCCCGCGCGCGCGCGCCCGGACCCGACCCTACTCGCAGCATCGCCTTCGATGTGCTGGTTGCCGTCCTGGAGCGGCGGCGCCCGCTCGAGGACGCGCTCGACGGGGCCGATCCGACCGGGTCCGGCGTGTCGCCGCGCGACCGGGCGGCGGCGCACCGACTCGCCGCCACGGTGCTGCGCCGCATGGGCACGCTCGACGCGGTGCTGGAACCGTTCCTGGCCAGGGCGCCGCCGCCCCGCGTCCGCTTGGCGCTGCTGATGGGCGCAGCCCAGCTCCTGTTCCTCGACACGCCGCCCCATGCCGCGGTCGGAACGGTCGTGTCGCTGCTGCGCGCGCGCGGGCTGAGGCCGTTCTCCGGCCTGGCCAACGCGGTGCTGCGCCGGATCGCCGACGCCGGCACGGCCTCGCTGGAGGGACTCGACGGACCCAGGCTCGACGTTCCGGCCTGGCTGTGGTCGTCCTGGGGATCGTCGGCGCGGCAGATCGCCGAGGCGCTGGTCCGGGAAGCGCCGCTCGACCTCAGCCTGGCACCGGGCGCTGCCGCTCCGGAAGGCGGCGTCCTGCTGCCGAACGGCTCGGTGCGGTTCCCGGCCGGCACCGCCGTGACCGGGCTGGCCGGCTTTGACGAGGGCCTGTTCTGGGTGCAGGACGCGGCCGCCTCCATGCCGGCCCGCCTGCTGGCGCCGCGTGCCGGCGAGCGGGTTGCCGACCTGTGCGCCGCGCCCGGCGGCAAGACCGCCCAGCTCGCCGCGTCCGGTGCCCGCGTGGTGGCCGTGGAGCGTGACGATCGCCGCCTGTCCCGGCTCCGGCGCAACCTCCTCCGGCTTCGGCTCGAGGTCGAGACGGTGTCCGCGGATGCCGTCGGCTGGAGCCCGCCGGAGCCGCTCGACGCGGTGCTGCTCGACGCGCCGTGCAGCGCCACCGGAACCGTCCGGCGCCATCCCGACGTGCTTCGGCTCAAGCGCGCGTCGGACCTTGCGGCCTTGACCGAGAACCAGGACCGGCTGATCGCGGCCGCCGCCCGGATGCTGCGTCCCGGCGGCAGGCTGGTCTATGCCGTGTGCTCGCTGCAGCCGGAGGAAGGCGTGCTCCGGGCCGAACAGGCGGCTCGGGCAGGATTGCGTGCCGATCCGTTCACCGCGGAGGAGCTGTCGGCGATGTCGGACGCGCGCACGGAGCAGGGCTGGCTGCGCACCCATCCCGCGCTGTGGCCGGAGCTGGGCGGCATGGACGGCTTCTTCGCCGCACGGTTCGTGCGTGCCTGATGCCACGCGGCGCGTCTTGTGCCCGGCTCGCCACTTGCTGCTACAAACCCGTCATGTCCGCCCCATCCTCCTCCAGACCGGTCATCGTCGCGCCCAGCCTGCTCGCGGCGGATTTCGGCAGAACGGCCGAGGAGGTGTCCGCGATCGAGGCCGCCGGCGCCGACTGGCTGCATCTCGACGTCATGGACGGCCACTTCGTGCCCAACCTGTCGTTCGGCCCGCAGATGATCAAGGCGCTCCGGCCGCGGTCGCGCCTGCCGTTCGACGTCCACCTGATGATCGCGCCGGTCGACCCGTTCCTCCATGCCTTTGCCGAGGCAGGTGCCACGCACATCCACCTGCACATCGAGGCAGGGCCGCACACCCACCGCTCCCTGCAGCTGGTGCGTTCGCTCGGCGTCAAGGCCGGGATCGCGCTCAACCCGGCTACGCCGGCGGACGCGGTGTCCGCGGTGATGGACGTCGCCGACCTGATCCTGGTGATGACGGTCAACCCCGGCTTCGGCGGACAAGGCTTTCTCCTCAGCCAGCTGGACAAGATCGGGCGGCTGCGCCGGATGGCCGACGCGACCGGCCGCGAGATCCCGATCATCGTCGACGGCGGCATCGACCCGCATACCGCGGCGTTGAGCCTCCCCGCCGGCGCCGACATCCTGGTCGCCGGCACCTCCGTGTTCGGCCAGAGCGACTACGCCGCGGCCATCGAGGCTCTTCGCGGCGCGTCCGGCGAGGGTCCGCGCGCTGCCGGACCCGCCCGCGATGCGGCCTGACGGCGGCCGAAGCGGGACCGGCTGCTGATGGCGGTGCGCGACTGGACCCGCGACGCGCGCTGGTCCCTGGCCCGTCTGCCGGGCCTAGGCGGCGGGCGCGTGCCGGACGCGCCGTCGGTGTCGATCCGCGACCTGTGGCCGGGCGACACCGGGCGCGGCGCCCGGCTGATGAAGGGCGAGCTGGTGTTCTCGGGTGCGGTCGGCCCGCTCCGGCCGGGGCGGGGGGACGCGCAGTCGGCCCAGCCCGGCGGCCAATGGGGCGACCCGGCGGTGCCGCCGCTGCTTCGCGCCCACGCGCATGGCTTCTCCTGGCTGCGCGACCTGCGCGCGCTCGGCACCGATGCCGGCCGCCTGCGTGCCCGCACCCTGGTATCGGACTGGCTGGGCCGCCCGCCGATCGATCCCGCCGCCCGCACGCCGGCCGTGGTGGCGAGCCGGATCACCGCCTGGCTGTCGCACTACGACTTCTTTGCCGCCACCGCCGACGACGCGTTCCGGCAGCGGCTGATGGTGCGCCTGGTGGCGGAAGCGCGCACCCTGGCCGCCAGCATTCCCGGAACCCAGCACGACCACCGCGCCCTGACCTGCCTCAAGGGGCTGCTGGCCGCGGCGGTGGCGATGCCGGAACAGTCCGGGTTCCTGACCCGGGCGATGCGCCACATCGGGCCGGAGATCGGCCGGCAGGTCCTGGCCGATGGCAGCCATGCCGAGCGCAGCCCGGGCGCCCAGTTCCACGCCCTGCGCGAGCTGGCCGAGATCAGGGCGCTGATGCAGGCCGGGCAGATCGGGCCGCCGCTGGCGCTGGCGGCGGCGCTCGACCGCATGAGCCCGGTGCTCCGCGCGCTGCGGCACGGCGACGGCGGGCTGGCGCTGTTCAACGGCAGCCACGAGGAGAACCCGGTGCTGGTCGACCTGGTGCTGAGCCAGGCGACGCGCGGCCGGGTGATCGCCGCCGGGATGCCGGAGGGCGGGTTCGTGCGCATCCTGTCCGGGCGCAGCCTGCTGCTGGTCGATGCGGGGCCACCGCCGCCGGCCGGCTTCGACAACACCGCCCATGCCGGCACCCTGTCCTTCGAGATGTCGGCCGGCCGCGAGCGGCTGATCACCAACTGCGGCACCGGCATGCTGCCCGCCTGGCGCGACGCGCTGCGCGCCACCGCGGCGCACTCCACCCTGTCGGTCGAGGACACCAGCTCGTCCGAGTTCCGCGCCAACACCGTGTCGCGCCGTCCGGCGCACGTCACCCTGGACCATCGCCAGGCCAGCGGCGCGCACTGGCTCGACCTCAGCCATGACGGGTACATGCCGAACTTCGGCGCCGTGCATCACAGGCGCATCTACATCGCCGAAGGCGGCGAGGACGTGCGCGGCGAGGATTCGCTGGTCGGCCGCCCCAACCGCTTCGTGCTGCGCTTCCACCTGCATCCATCGGTAAAGGCGGTGCGCGAGGGCGACGAGCCCGGAGCGGCCGAGGAGGGAGGTGCGGTGCTGCTGACGCTGCCGTCCGGCAACGCGTGGCGGTTCCGGGTCGACAGCGGCCGGTTGTCGGTCGAGGAGGGCATCTATCTCGGTGGCGACGCCCCGCGCCGGAGCCTGCAGATCGTGATCAACGTCCTGTCTCAGCCGGCGGAAGCGGAAACAGAAGCGGAGGCTGAGGACACGACGGCGGCCGACGATCCGTCGCCTGCCAAGGCGATACGCTGGGCGCTGATACGCGCCGAAGCCTGACGCGTCCTCGGCGCGGGCGGATGAAGATTCTGGAGGTCACCAACGTCGACTTCTCGTTGCGGCACTTCCTGCTGCCGTTGATGCGGGCCTTGCGCGCGCGGGGCCACGAGGTGGTGGGGGTGTGCGCCGACGGGACGCTGCTGCAGGACGTGCGCGCCGACGGCTTCCGGGTCGAGGCGTTGCCGCTGGCGCGCAGCCTGTCGCCGCTGGCGCAGCTGACGGCGTTCCGGTCGCTGGTCCGGCTGATCCGGCGGGAGCGACCCGACCTCGTGCACGCGCACATGCCGATCAGCGGCGTGCTGGCGCGCCTGGCCGCACGGCTCTGCGGCGTGAAGGTGGTCGCCTATACTTGCCACGGCTTCCTGTTCAACCAGCCCGGCCCGCTGTCGCGCCGCATGGTCTCGCTGCTGCTGGAGTGGGTCGCCGGACGCGTCACCGACCGGTACTTCACCGTGTCCGACGAGGAAGCCGCGGACGCGCGGCGCCTCCGGATCCACCGCGGCGCGATCGGCATCGGCAACGGCCGCTCGCCTGCAACCTTTCGTCCCGATCCGCAAGCGCGCGCCGAGATCCGCGCCTCGTTCGGGATCCCCGAACAGCGGGTGGTCGTGATCGTCGTGTCCCGGCTGGTGCGGCACAAGGGATACCCGGAGCTGCTGGCGGCGATGGCGCAGGTGCCGGACGCCGAGCTGTGGGTGGTGGGCGACCGGCTGCCGTCCGACCACGGGGAAACCCTGGACGGGGCGTTCGAGGCCGCCGCCCGGCCGGACGCGCTGGGTGTCCGCCTGCGTCGGCTCGGCTACCGCACAAACGTCGCGGCGCTGCTCGCCGGCGCCGACATCTTCGTCCTGCCCAGCCACTTCGAGGGGCTGCCGATGTCGGTGATCGAGGCCATGCTGTGCGGCCTGCCGGTGGTGGCGACAAACATACGCGGTCCGCGCGAGCAGGTGGTCGACAACGAAACCGGCCTGCTGGTGCCGGCGCGCACGGTGGACGAGCTGGCCAGGGCGTTGCGCCGGCTGGCGGAAAACGCGCCGCTTCGCCGCCGCCTGGGCGATGCGGGACGGCAACGGGCGCTCGCGCGCTACGACGAAGCCCAGGTGGTATCGCGCACCGTCGAGCTGCTGACCGCCTCGGCATGAACCAGCACCTTCCGCCGCACCACCGCCCGGCCTGTGGCATCGATCCGGTCGTCGCCGAGATCGGGCAGGGTGAGGGCCGTGCGTGTACGCTGGTCCATGGCGTCGCGCCCCGCCGGTTGCGCACGGTGTGAAACGGGTGGGGCTTGGTCGAGGCCCGTCGTCCGCAGCGGGGGCTGGCAGGGTTGCTGTGACGCGCCCGCCCGTGCCGCCGCCGACGGGTTCAGGCCTGCACTTCCTCCGATACCCCACGCCACAGGTCGATGCCGCCCTCGGTCGCGTGCCCGTCGATCGCCGCCAGCTCCTCGGCGGAGAACTGGAGGTTGTCGAGCGCGTCGAGGGAATCGTCGATCTGGCTGACGGTGCGGGCGCCGATCAGGGCCGACGTCACCCGCGGGTCGCGCAGCACCCAGGCGATCGCCATCTGCGCCAGGCTCTGCCCGCGCGCCTGCGCCAACTCGTTCAGGCCGCGCACGCGGGACAGGTTGTCCTCCGACAACAACGACCGGCTGAACGACCTGTCCTTTGCAGCTCGCGCGTCGTCCGGCACGCCGTGGAGGTACTTCGTCGTGAGCAGGCCCTGGGCGAGCGGCGAAAAGGCGATGCAGCCGGTGCCGAGCGCGTCCAGGGTGTCGAGCAGGCCGGTCTCGATCCAGCGGTTCAGCATCGAATAGGACGGCTGGTGGATCAGGAGTGGAACCCCTTCGGCACGGAGGATGTCCGCCGCCTGCCGGGTCCGCTCCGGGCCATAGGAGGAGATGCCGACATAAAGCGCCTTGCCCTGACGGACCAGCTGCACCAGCGCGCCCATGGTTTCTTCCAAGGGCACGTCGAGGCTGGGACGGTGGGAGTAGAAGATGTCGACATAGTCGAGGCTCATGCGTCGCAGGCTCTGGTCGGCAGAAGCGATGAGATACTTGCGCGAGCCGCCAACGCCGTAAGGGCCCGGCCACATGTCCCAGCCGGCCTTGGACGAGATCACCATCTCGTCGCGATGGCCGGAAAAGTCCTTGGCCAGGATCAGCCCGAAATTCTCTTCTGCCGAGCCGTAGGGTGGGCCGTAGTTGTTGGCCAGGTCGAAATGGGTGACGCCGCGGTCGAACGCGCGCTGGATCACCGCACGCCCGGTCTCGAACACGTCCACGCCACCGAAGTTGTGCCACAGCCCGAGCGAGATCGGCGGCAACACGAGGCCGGATCGGCCGCAGCGTCGGAAGGAAGCGGACTGGTATCGGTCGGCGGCAGGCTGATAGGTCATGCGGTTCGTCCGGATCGGTGCAGGGAAGGCGCCCGGCCTTGCGGCGGCGCAGGGTTTGCTCGTACCTGCAACGCAGGCAGCCGGGGATCGTCGCGTGACGCAACAGGAACTGATCGACTGGGCGCTGGCGAATGGCTGGCAGATGATGGCGGGCATGCCCAGCCTGACCAAGCCGTCCAACCCGAAGGAGGCGATCGTGCGGATGGTGCTCAAGGCCACCGTGGTCAACCTCGAGGTCAAGAAGCCGGCCGGCAAGTGGGAGAAGGTGGCCGGGGCGGCCTACAACGCGGTCGCCGCCGACCCGGACACCGGCCTGCCGCAGGGGCTCGGCTTCGAGACCATCCCGAGCTTCTCCACCCTGATGCGCGAGAACAAGGACCGGATGGTGTTCGCGGGCTTCAAGACCGCACGCTGAGGATCACGATCATTCGAACGTGACGCGCATCCGGCGCAGCCATCGCCCGCTGCCCGTGTTCGGTCCCGACGCACCGCGATGGAGCATGGGCGATGAGCATCCTGTCGGCACTCGGCCTGGAGGCGGACCGCAAGGTCCGCTACGCGATGGTGGCGCTGGGCGACATCACGCAGGAGGCGATGCTGCCCGGGGTCGCGCACACCGGCAACTCGGTCGTCACCGCCTTGGTCACCGGCGACGAGGAAAAGGCGCGGGCAGTCGGCGAGACGTACGGCGTCACCAGCTGCTACGGCTATGACAGGTTCGAGGAGATGCTGCGTTCCGGCACGGTGGACGCGATCTACCTCGCGACGCCGAACTGGCGCCACGCGGAGTTCGCGGTGCCGGCGCTCAAGGCCGGCATCCACGTGCTGGTGGAGAAGCCGCTGGAGGTGTCCACGGCGCTGTGCCAGCAGATCCTGGACGCGCAGAAGGCGTCCGGCGCCAAGCTGATGGTGGCGTACCGGCTGCATTTCGAGCCGGCGACCTTGTCGCTGGTCGACAAGATCCGCGCCGGCGATCTCGGCGAACTGGTGTCGTTCTCCTCGTCGTTTGCGCAGATGGTCGATCCGGCCAACCACCGGGCCAGCAACGGCATCGAGGCGGGGCCGGTGTTCGACATGGGGCCCTACCCGGTCAACGCGGCGCGCACCGTGTTCGAGGACGAGCCGGTCGAGGTGGTCTCGGCGGTGGGCACACGTCATCCGCAGGCAGGGTTCACCGGCGACTTCGATGACACGGTGGCGGTGACGCTGCGGTTTCCCGGAGACCGGATCGCACAGTTCGTGGTGAGCTACTACGCCAACACGATCGACAGCTACGTCGTGATCGGCACCAAGGGCAGCGTGCAGGTCAACCCTGGCTATATGTTCGGCATGTCGCTGGAGCAGTCGCAGGTGATCGGGGAGAAGACGTCGCACCAGAGCTTCAGGAACACCGACCAGTTCGGCGGCGAGCTCAGGTACTTCTCCGACTGCATCCTTCACGACCGCGATCCGGAGCCGGACGGCGAGGAAGGCTATGCCGACGTGCGGGTGCTGGAAGGGATCGCGCGGGCGCTGAAGAGCGGCAGGCCGGAGGCGCTGCCCCCGTTCGCGCGCACCAAGCGGATCGACACGGCAAACGTGCAGACGCTGTCGGCGAAGCGGACGCCGGAGCTGGTGAACACGTCGAACCCGGGCCGGGACAAGGAGAAGGGGCCGAAGAACTAGGG
>CAXTMS010000139.1:0-9319 GCA_964245345.1 uncultured Acetobacteraceae bacterium
TCGAGGTCGCCGCCGTCCACGAACACGCTGTCGATGCCGTAGCGCGGCAGCAGCTGGGCCACGATCCAGTGGCAGGAGCCGAACAGCGCGCGGGACGCCACGATGCGGTCGCCGTGCTTCAGGTGGCTGAGCAGGGCGGAGCTCACCGCGGCCATGCCGGTGGCGGTGGCGCGGCAGGCCTCGGCGCCTTCCAGCGCCGCCAGCCTCGCCTCGAACGCGGCCACGGTGGGATTGCCGAAGCGGCTGTACTGGTAGTGCGTCGCCTGCCCCAGGAAGGTGGCCTCGGCCTGCTCGGCGTCGTCGTAGACGAAGCCGGAGGTGAGGAACATCGCCTCGCTGGTCTCGCCATGCGGCGTGCGGTCGATCCCCGCATGGAGCAGCAGGGTGGCGGGATGGAAGGCGTGCTGGTCGTTCATCTCGGCTTCCCCGATCGGTCGGAGGCGATGCCCGGACAGGGATGCCGAGGCGGCCCGCACCCCGGACCTGTTTCCCGGAAGCCTGCCGCCGAGGTCGCTTCAGCGCGCTTGCTTCACCTCGCCGCACGCCGGCCGGACAGATCGCGAGGGGTCGACGGGAACAGTTCTAGGAGCCGCTTCCGGGGCCCGTCAACTGCGCGGGGCGTTGCCGCCGCTGCCGGGTGGCCGTATGGTGTGCGAACGCTCCGGCCATGGGCGGGTGTAGTTCAATGGTAGAACGGAAGCTTCCCAAGCTTCATACGAGGGTTCGATTCCCTTCACCCGCTCCATTCCAGCCCGGCTAGCCGCCCTGGTGCGCTTGTTCCTGGTGCCGCTCCACCGAGCGCTTGAGGTTGCCGATCGGCGCCGCCGGCAGGGTGTCGTGGTAGGCCGAGCCGAACCAGGTCCAGCGGTCCTTGTCGCCCACCACCAGGTCGTGCATGCCGCCCGAGCTGGTGGCCAGCACCTTGATCGGGCCGCTGACGGAGTCCAGCACCTTCACCCAGTGTCCGTCGTGCCGGAGGTAGACCGAGGTCGAGCAGCCGGCGGAGCCGCACAGGCTGGCCGATTGCGTTTGCACGAACAGGGCGGTGTCGCCGTGGTCGGTGGACAACGGCGCCGAGCCGATCAGCACGATCGGGGTTTCGTTGCGCCGGCGGGCGCCGGCGATGTCCTCGGCGTTGAGCTGCCGCGCGGCCGCGTCGAGCGCCGTGCCCGGCTGCTGCGTCAGGATCACCGGGCTGGACGCGACGGGAACGGGATGGTGGTGCCGGTGCCGTGTCTGGGCTGACGCCGGCAGCAGTGGCAGCAGGCAGAGCGGCAGCAGGCAGAGCGGAGAGGCAAGGCCGGAGAGGCGGCGGGTCATGGGAGGGTTTCCAGCGGCGGTAGGGCCGGCGATCTTGGCGAGAACCGCATCATAGGCGGGAGCAGCGGCCCCGACGAGGGGCCGGCGCCGGAACGGACGAAGGAGACGTGCCATGGAACCGACACCGGGCGCCTACAAGCACTACAAGGGCGGGCTCTACATGGTGCTGGCCACCGGCCGGCACAGCGAAACCGAGGAATGGCTGGTGGTGTATCGCGCCGACCGGGACGGCAGCACCTGGGTGCGGCCGCTGGCGATGTGGAACGAGACCGTGCTGGTGGACGGGGCGCCGGTGCCGCGTTTCGTTCGGGTGGCGGCCGACGGGTAACGACGCCCAGGCGCTGCGGGGTGGCTAGGCCTGCGGCGACCGGCACCGCGCCGGCCGGCCGCCGCCGCCCTGCGCCTGGCGCTGTGCCGCGCGATGGGGCGGCCGGACAACAAACGGCGCACCCTGTGCGAGGCCGGGATCGCGATCGACGGAATGGTCCTGGAGGCGCCGTCGGTGCACGAAAACCGGACCGCGCGTCCGAAGGAGAAGCGCCGGGCAAGCCCGCCGGCTCCGTGCTGTGGTAAACGGCCAGCGCAGCCACAAGCAACAGGAGCTCGACCGATGCCGCGCTGGACGCCCGCCGACATGCCCGACCAGCACGGTCGCATCGCCGTCGTCACCGGAGGAAGCAGCGGCATCGGCGCGGAAGCGGCGGACGCGCTCGCGGCGCGCGGGGCACACGTGGTGCTGGCGGTGCGGAGCCAGGCGCGCGGCGATGCCGTTCGCGCCCGCATCAGGGCGCGCCATCCGGACGCGGAGGTGTCGGTTTCGCTTTTGGACGTGGCGGAGCTGGACAGCGTGCGCGCCTTTGCCGGGCGCGCCGCGAACGCGTTGCCGCGGATCGACGTGCTTCTGAACAATGCCGGGCTCGGCCTGCAGGCGACGCGTGCGGTCACGGTTGACGGCTTCGAGCGCCAGTTCGGCACCAACCACCTCGGCCACTTCGCGCTGACCGGGCTGCTGATGCCGCTTCTCCTGGCCGCTCCGGCGCCCCGCATGGTGGCCATCAGCAGCATCGCCCACCGGCGCGGCCGGATCGACTTCGACGACCTCCAGGGCGAGCGCCGCTACAACGGCAGCAGGGCATACAGCCAGTCCAAGCTGGCGAACCTCATGTTCGCGCTCGAGCTCGATCGCCGCGCCCGCGCGGCCGGGTCGCGGCTGGTCAGCGTGGCGGCGCATCCGGGCATCGCCACCACCGGCTTCATCGCCGCCATCGGCCTGCCCCGGATCGCGGTCGCGGCCGCCAACACCGCGATCGGCGTGTTCGGACAGGACGCGGCCCGGGGCGCGTTGCCTGGGCTGTACGCCGCGATGGCGCCCGACGTGACCGGCGGCCAGTACTGGGGACCGGACGGGTTCAAGGAAATCAAGGGCGACCCGGCCCCGGCCGTGATCTCGCCGCACGCCCTGGACCGGGCGGCCTGGCAGCGGTTGTGGACGGCGTCGGAGCAGCTGACCGGCGTGCGCTACCCCGCCTTGTCCTCCTGAACCCGCCGTTCCGTCACGCGGACTTTATTATGTGGCGGAACGGGGACCGTCGAGAACTGCGGCCTCCGGGGACTCGTAGATGAACCATGGTGGCGTATGACGACCTGCAGGCCGCGAACGACAACTCGCTGAGCCGGGACGCGGCGATCTCGCTCCGCCTGCTGCACTGGTTCATGGAAAGCCGCGAGGAAGCGCTCGCCGTGCTGATGGGCGTGCACTACCGGCCCGATCCCCTGCGGGACGAGCTGATGCGGTCGATCTGCCTGTTCTTCGCCGAGGGCCACGTCCGGGCCCTTACCGAATACCAGAAGGACCTCGAGCCGCGCTGGACCGCGACGGAGGTCGAGCAGGCGCTGGACACGCT
Organism: uncultured Acetobacteraceae bacterium; assembly: GCA_964245345.1. Classification (GTDB taxonomy): domain Bacteria; phylum Pseudomonadota; class Alphaproteobacteria; order Acetobacterales; family Acetobacteraceae; genus Lichenicola. The sequence goes on from CAXTMS010000139.1 coordinate 3,225, forward strand.
CCAGACCGTGCATCTGGTCGCGGTGGACGGCGGCGTTTCCGACGGCGCGGGCGGCGCCATCAGGCCGACCATGCGGTTGATCTCGTTCTACAACGACACCATGCCGAGGGTGCTGGACATGGCGAAGCGGATCCTGCGCGACGGGATGCAGCAGGACAGCTCGAACGGGTATTGACGATCGTGATGCGTTTCCGCGCGAGAAAGGGAGACATCCAGGTATAAAAGCGTTAACCTGGCGTTATTGGTCGGGTGATACGGTGCCGGCCGTCGGAGCTGAACGAGGAGCTGGCGAGATGACTGCGTCCATGGCGGATGTTCGCGCCGCGATGACCGACATTATCGCCCGGTTCCTCGAGGCCGCCGGCGATCCCACGCGCGGCTGGACCACGCCACGGGACGGCGCCGAGCGGCTGGCGGCCTTGCTGTTCCACGCCGTTCCGACGGCCAGCGGCCCAGCCGCCGCGCCGGGAATCAGCCCGCTGGCTGCGACCAGAAGCCTGCGCCAGTTCAGGCAGCAGGCGGCGCGTCCGCTGGGGGTCGATGCCCCGCTTCCTGCATGGGCCGCCTGCGCGGACGATCACTGCCGGACGGTGCGGCATTGCATGCACGAGGGCACGGCCGGGGACGTGGCCGGACATTCCGCCGCCGCACGCGTTGCGGACCGCGCGCCCGTGTCGCAGACGGTGGCGACGCCTGCCACGGACAGAACCGAGCTGGCTCCCGCGAACTGACGCAGACGCCGCACCGGCCCGATCCGGATAGGTTCACGGCGTGCCGCCCTTGCGGCCGATCGCCGCGCCCAGGCGCAGGCGCAGGGCGTTCAGCTTGATGAAGCCCTGGGCGTCGAGCTGGTCGTAGGCGCCGCCGTCCTCCTCGAACGTGACCACGCGGGTGTCGTACAGGCTGTGCGGGCTTTCGCGCCCGACCACGATCACGTTGCCCTTGTAGAGCTTCAGCCTGACACGGCCGGTGACGCTGTTCTGGCTGGTGTCGATCAGCGCCTGCAGCATCCGGCGCTCGGGGCTGAACCAGAACCCGTTGTAGATCAGCTCGGCGTAGCGCGGCATCAGGCTGTCCTTGAGGTGGCCGGCTTCCCGGTCCAGCGTGATGCTTTCCATCGCCCGGTGCGCGGCAAGCAGGATGGTGCCGCCCGGCGTCTCGTAGATCCCGCGCGACTTCATGCCGACGTAGCGGTTCTCCACCAGGTCCAGCCGGCCGATGCCGTTGGCGCGGCCGAGCTCGTTCAGCCGCGCCAGCAGCGCCGCCGGCCCTAGGGCCTCCCCGTTGATCGCCACCAAGTCACCGGCGGCGAAGTCCAGCGCGATCTCGGTCGCCACGTCTGGCGCCGCTTCCGGGCTGATGGTGCGCTGGAACACGCTTTCGTCCGGCGGCAGGGCGGGATCCTCCAGGATCTTTCCTTCCGAGGACGAGTGCAGCAGGTTCGCGTCCACCGAGAACGGCGCCTCGCCGCGCTTGTCGCGCGCGATCGGGATCTGGTTCTCCTCGGCAAAGGCGAGCAGCCTGGTGCGAGAGGAAAGGTTCCATTCCCGCCAGGGGGCGATCACCGTCACGTCCGGCTTCAGCGCGTAGTAGCTGAGCTCGAACCGCACCTGGTCGTTGCCCTTGCCTGTGGCGCCGTGCGCCACCGCGTCCGCGCCCACCATCTCCGCGATCTCGATCTGGCGCTGCGCGATCAAGGGCCGGGCGATGGAGGTGCCGAGCAGGTACTGGCCCTCGTACAGCGTGTTGGCGCGGAACATCGGGAACACGAAGTCGCGCACAAAGGTGTCGCGCAGGTCGTCGACAAAGATCTCCTTCACCCCGAACAGCTCGGCCTTGGCCCGCGCCGGCTCCAGCTCCTCGCCCTGGCCGAGGTCGGCGGTGAACGTCACCACCTCGCAGCGATAGGTGAGCTGCAGCCAGCGCAGGATCACGCTGGTGTCGAGGCCGCCGGAATAGGCGAGCACGACCTTGTTGACGTTCCGGGCGGCCATGCGGGGATCCTTGGCAATGCCGGCGCTGCGTCGCCCGGCCGATCGAGGTCCCGTAGCATCCGCGCCCGGAACGGAAAAGGCTCGCGGGACGGGCCGCAGGAAAGGCGTTGCGGCGGAAAAGTGCCGCCAACCGGAACCGCCGCTCCGGCCGGATCGTTTCCGCAACGCAGCGCGCCGTTCCGGACGCTCCGTCCACATCTGGATCGTTCGTGTCGAGCTTCGACCGTCTCCTCGCCCGTCCGCTCGTTGTCGCGATCCCGGTCCGCGACGAGGAGGACCGCATCGCCGCCTGCCTCCGGGCGCTCGGGCAACAGGAGCGGGCCTCGTTCGACCACGTCGTGCTTCTGCTCAACAACTGCACCGACGACACCGCCAGACGCGCCCGGGACGCCGCCCGGCACCTGCCGTTCGAGCTGTGCTGCGTCGAGCGGCTGTATTCCCGCGCCTTCGCCCATGCCGGCACCGCGCGCCGCGAGGCGATGGAGACCGCGGCCAGGCTGGCCGGCCCCGACGGCATCCTGTTCACCACCGACGCCGACGGCGCCGCCCGACCCGACTGGCTGTCCGCCAACCTTCGCGCCCTGGCGCAGGGAGCGGAGGTGGTGTGCGGGCGCGCCGAGATCGACCCGGTCGAGGCGCTTGCCATTCCGGCCCAGCTGCACCGGGACGACGACGCGGAGGTCGCCTATGCCACCCTGCTCGACCGCATCCATCATCTGGTCGATCCCGACCCGGCCGACCCCTGGCCGAGACACGTCGAGCATTCCGGCGCCAGCATCGCCGTGACCGCGCAGGCCTTCGCGCTGGTGGGCGGGGTGCCGGCGCTGCCGTCGGGCGAGGATCGCGGCTTCCTTCATGCGCTGCGTCGCGCCGACCGCCGGATCCGCCACGCCCCGGACGCGGTGGTGACGGTGTCCGGCCGCACGGTCGGCCGGGCGCCGGGCGGCATGGCCGAAACCATCGCCCGCCGCGTGCTGCAGCAGGACGAGATGCTCGACGACAGCTTGGAGCCGGCCGGGCACTGTTTGCGACGTGCGGAGGCGCGTGCGGCGTTGCGCAGCCTGCGGGACGCCCGCTCCGCCGGCCTGCACGACCGGCACGCGCTGTCCGCCTATGCCGCCCGGGTTTCGCTGCCGCCGGCCCTGGTCGGGCAGTGGCTGGAGGAACGGTGCTTCGGCACTGCCTGGGCGCGGGCCGAGGCCGAAAGCGTGTCCTTGTGCCGTCATCCGGTCCGTCGCGCCGAGCTGGCGCGGCATCGCGACGAGGCGGACCGGATCGTTCGCCGGCTGGAGCAGGCGGCCGGGAAGCGGATTCCGAAGGCGCAAGAGCGGCCGGACATCGCGGTGGCGCGGTCCGGCCCACGCGGAGCCCGGGCCGCCGGGATTCCGGTTCGGCCGGACGTGCGGTGAGCCTCCAAACCTGTCCGACCTGCCGCGGTGGAGATAAACGCGGTCAGCCGATCCGGTCGACGCGGTAGCCCTCGCGGCGAAGCGGCTGCGACAGGCGCCGGCCGGCATCGGCGCAGCAGGCGCGGGCACGCTCGGCCGCCTCGTCGCCGGTGCAGGGCGTGTCCGTGTTTCCGGTCCAGTTCACCAGCAGGATCACGGCGTCCGGCGCGCAGGCGGCCAGCACGCCGGACATCAGCCGGTCTATGTCGCCCGGGCTGAGGAAGTAGAGCAGCTCCGACAGCACCAGCAGGTCGCAGGAGCCCCCGTCCAGCGCCGGCAGCCCGTCCGGCAGCGCCGCCTGCACGAAGCGCACGCCGGGCAGCGCCGCGCAGCGGGTCCGGGCGCGGGCCAACGCGGTGGCGCTGATGTCGACCGCCAGCAGGGCGTCGCAGCGCGTTGCCAGCGCCTCGGTCATCACCCCGATCGAGCAGCCCAGCTCGAGCCCGCTGCGGTAGCGGCGCCCATCCAGCGACGCCAGGGTGTCGGCATACTTGGCGCGCTCGTAGGGGCTGCTCTCGAAGCCCCAGGGATCGGCCCGCTCGGCATAGATCCGTTCGAATACCTCGGCCGTCCAGCTCGTTCCGCTCATGACAGGAGGAACACCTCGAACGGCGCCTCGAACACCGAAAGCAACGCGGGGGGCAGGCGGAAGCCGTCGGGGTCGTCGTCGATCAGCGCGCCGTACTGGGTCTGGTGCGACCGGATCGCACGGTTCTTGGCCGGCAGGTGCGGGGCGATCGGCAGCCGCCAGCCCGCCGCTGCGGGCGCGTCGAGCAGCGTGTCCGGCGGGATCAGCCAGCCCCAGACCGGGTAGGCCAGCAGGCGATACCCGGCGCGTGCCGCCAGGACTTCCGCCATGCGCCAGGCGGCCTCGTGGTCGCAATGCGGGTCGTGGCGCCAGGGCGCCAGCACCGTGTCGCAGCCATGGGCGGCAGCCAGCGCCGCCAGCCGGTCCACCGCCTGCTCGAACTCCGGCCCTTCGGTCGGGGCGCGGGTGTCGGGCAGGCGGAGAAAGGCGAGGCGGCCCGGCGGCAGGCCGAGGCAGGCGATGGCGTCGCGGGTTTCCGACTCGCGGCGGGCGCGCAGCCGCGGCGCCGGCCAGGTGGGTGAGTTCGGGTGCGAGCCGGCACCGTCGGTCGCGATCACCACCACAGGCGGCCGGCCTGCCCGGCAGGCCTCCGCGATCAGCCCGCCGCAGCCGAGGCTTTCGTCGTCGGGGTGCGGCGCCAGCACCAGCGCGGTGCCAGGCACGATCTGGTCCAGGGTCCCGACCGGCAGCGCCCGGAACCCTTCGTGCAGCGCACCTGCCCGGCGGCCGGTCACGCGGCGTCCGCGTCGGGCAGGGTGCGGCCGGCGAACCAGCTGGCACCCTCGACCAGGGTCTCGTCCGGCGCCGGCTGACGCAGATAGGTGGACAGGTCGCGCATCGCCTGCTCGACCGTGCTGCCGGACAGGAACGCGGACAGGCCGAGCCCGCGCTGCACCAGCCGGATCACGTCGAGGCCGGCGGTCTCCACGGCGATCCGCGCCAGGTTGACGGTGGCGGCGACGTCACCCGGCTCGAACCGGTCGCCTTCCGCCACCAGCGCCGCCTTGCGCGTCCACAGGGCGGCGGTTTCCTGCGCGATCAGCGCTTCGCCGATGCGCACCCGCTGGTGCGGGTTGCCGTCGCGGTCGCGGGCGGCGAGTGCCGCACAGAACAAGGACACCAGCCGGTCGATCCCGCCCAGCGCCACCGCCATGCCGCGCCAGGCGCCGGCGGAGAATTCCGGCTGCCTGAGGTAGTCCCCGGATGCGCCGACCAGCGTCTCGGGGTCGCGGACGAAGCCGGAAAAGTCGTGGCGTCCGGTGCAGGCGCCGCGCATGCCGGCGAGCGGGGCCGGCATCGACGTCGCCGCCCGGTCGTCCCGGAGCGGGACCACCATCATCCGCGTGTCGCCGTCCGGAGACGAGGCGGTGACCAGCGGGTGCGTCACCTCCGCGGCACCCGACGCGAACAGCTTGGCTCCCTGGAGCCGCAGCGTTCCGTCCGGCGCGTCCTGGGTGTAGCGCAAGGCGTCCTCGCCCTCGGTGACCCAGATCCCGAACAGCGCTCCCTGCCGTATCGCGACCGACGCCTGGCGCACCTGCTGCGCCCGTCCGTAGCGCACGAGAAGCTTCAGGGCGTTGACGTGACCCTCGAACAGCCGTCCGAGCGACAGGTTGGCGCCGCCGAGCAGGCGAAGCAGGCGGAGCATCCCGAGCGCGCCCGCAGGCTCGGTGCCGAGCCCGAGCCCGCCCGCGGACGCCGGCAACGGTGCGGCCAGCGCCCCGGCCTCCCGGAGCAGGGCGATGCCGCGCTCCGGAAACGCGCTCTCGCGATCGCAACGCCCGGCTTCGGCCTCGATCTCCGGCAGCGCTTCCCGCAGCCGGTCGAACAAGGCCGGCTCAAACAGAGCGGTGCTCGTGGCTGCCGTGGCCGGCGTGGTCGTCGTCGTGGATGTCCGGATTGGGCGCGGTGTTGCGATCGCCGCTTTCCACCGGCGGAGCGGCGCCCGGATGGTCGCCCGGACCCTTCTTCAGGGCGTTGCCGCCCGGCGCCTTGTGCGTGCCGCCCGGATCGATGCCCTCGACCGGAACGTTGCCGGTGGTTTGTCCGTGGTCTGCCATGACG
>CAXTMS010000140.1:0-9237 GCA_964245345.1 uncultured Acetobacteraceae bacterium
CATCGGGCCGTTATAGGTGGCGAGCCAGCTGTTCGGCCCCTCGCAGTAGTTCTCCTCGTGCGCGTGACACGGCGCGCAGGACCGGCAGCTGTCGATCATGCAGCCGACGCCCACCATGTCGCCGACCTTGTGCCGCGTGACCGAGGCGCCGGCGCGGGTCACCCGGCCCACCACCTCGTGGCCCGGCATGCACGGGTACACCGTGTTGCCCCACTCGTTCCTCGCCTGGTGGATGTCGGAATGGCACACGCCGCAGAACAGCACCTCGATCTCGACCTCGCTTGCCTTCGGGTCGTCGCGCTCGAACTCCAGCGGCTTGAGGCTGCTGAAGGAATGCTTGGCGGCATAGCCGATCGCCCTGGTCATGGTGCTGGTCCTGTTGCTAGCGCGGATGGAAGCGGAAGAGCTGCGTTTGCGCGACGCCCGGCCCCTGCCAGGCCTTCATCTGGGGGATGTGCGAGGCGGTCACGTAGATCGCGCCGTCCGGACCCTCGGCCATGCTGTCTGGCCAAAGCAGGCGCGGATCCTGCACCACCGTGGTGAAGCGGCCGTCCGGCTCCATGCGGCGCACCGCGAACTCCTCCGCGGCGGTCAGGAGCATGCCGGCGCGCCGGCTGGACCAGTAGCCGTCGGCGACAAAGGTCTTCGCCGCCACCTGCACCTTCGCCCCCAGCGCCTCGGGGGACAGCGTGCGGTCGAACAGGGCGGCGAGCGGCACCTTGTACATGGTCTGCCCGGTGGTGGCCTGCCAGAACACGGTGCGGTCGTCGGGGCCCAGCATGATGCCGTCGGCGGAAAAATGCGCCGGCTGGCCGTCCAGCATCTGCAGCGGCTTGCCGCTGACGGTGATGGTCACGGTCTTCTCGAACTGCGTGCTCGGATGCCCGACCAGCACGCGGCGCGCCGTGCCGGTCTCGACGTCGAAGGCGAGCAGGCAGCCCGGGGCGCCGGAATTGGTCAGCACCGCCCGCCTGCCGTCAACGGTGAAGCGGATGTCGTTGAGGTAGCTGCCCTGCGGCGCCACGTCCGGGCCGAACCGGTAGACCCGCTTCACCGTGTTGGTGGCGAGGTCGATGCACACCAGCTTGGGGCCACCGGGCACCTCGAAGGTCAGCCCGGGCGCCGCCGGATCGAGCACCCACAGCCGGTCCTGCGCGTCCACGGTCACGCTTTGCACGCAAACGAAGCTGCGCCCCGGCATGGCGGCCGACGCGTCGGCGTTGCGGAACGCGTTCCAGCCCCTGTCCGGATACGGCGTGAGCGCGCCGTTCGGACCGACCTCCGCCACCGAGATGGCGACGTCCTCCTCCCAGCGCGGGAAGTTCACGAAGATGCGGCCCTTGGCCGAGACGCCGACGCCGGTGACCTGCCGCGGGCCGGTAAAGGTCGCGACCAGCTCGAGCGGGCTTCCGGTGGCGGCACGCACCCCGGTGGCGGCCAGGACCGAAGCCGCCGCGGCGCCGGACAGCAGGGCGCGACGGCGAAGCGGGAAGTCGTGCATTGGGTTCTCCATGGGGTGGCGCCTCACGCCGGCACGAAGGCGCCGAGCGCCTCCGGCCACGGTCCGCGCGTGGTGTCGAGCCCGGCCACCTCCGGCAGGCTCACCACCCCGCCGCCGGACGCCGCCTGGTAGATCGCGGCCATCAGCTTCATGTCCTGCAGCCCTTCGGCGCCACCGGTGCGCGGTTCCTGTCCGGCGTGCAGCGACGCGGCGAACGCGTCCATCTCCTCCGCGAACTGGCTTTTCGGCGGGAACCGGCGGGTCTCGGTGGCGCTCGCCTTGCCGGCCTTGCGGTTGATCGCGAGCTGGAGGTTGTCGTAGCCGAACGCCGGGTCGATGCCGAACCAGCCGGTCTCGGCGTGCACGCGCAGGAACCGGCTTTCGTGGAAGCTGTAGGCCGAGGTGCCGCTGGCGACCACGCCACTGGGAAAGCGCAGGGTGAAGCACGCCACGTCCTCGATCTCGCGGAAGCGGGGATCGTTCTTCGGCTGCGTCATCTGCGCGCTGATCGCCACCGGCTCCTCGCCGGTGATGTAGCGGAACGCGTTCAAGCAGTACAGCCCGACATCGGGCAGCGAGCCGCCGCCGGCCAGCGCCTTGATCTGACGCCATTGCCCGTTCGGCGCGTCGTTCTGCCCGTTCACCGCCTCGATCATCCGCACCGAACCGTAGGCCTTGGAGCGCGCCATCTGGATGATCGTGCGGTGCTCGGGGGTGTACTGCAGCCGGTAGGCGATCATCAGCGAGCGGCGGGCGGCCTTGCACGCGTCCACCATGGACTGCGCTTCCGCCACCGTCGCCGCCATCGGCTTCTCGCACAGCACGTGCTTGCCGGCCTGGGCCGCGCGAATGGTGAACTCGGCATGGAGCGCGTTGGGCAGCACGATGTAGACGAGGTCGATCTCGGGGTTGTCCTTGATGCGGTCGAAGTTCGCATAGTCGTAGATGTTCTTCTCCGGCACCCCGTGCTGGGCGGCGACGATGCGCGCCTTGTCCGGCTCGCCGCTGACCAGGGCCACCAGGCGCACGCTTTTCGCTTCCGCAAAGCCCGGGATGATGTTCTCCAGCGCCAGCGCGCCGAGCCCGACCACGGCGACGCCGAGCCGCTTGCCCGGCGGCATGGGGTTGGGAACGGTGCCGTTGGCCTCGCTCGCCTGGTGCAGCGGCGGCAGCGTCACCTTGTCGTCCCTGACCACCCCGCGCAGGTCGGCCGGCTCCTGCTGTCCGCCGGCGAGGGGGGCGCCGAACGCCGGCGCGATCAGCCCGGCGCCGGCGAGGCCGACCGTGCTGCCGAACAGCGTGCGACGGGTGAGGTCGGCCATGGGTGGGATGCTCCGCGAGTCGGTGTGCCCGCTAGAACCCCGGCCGCCCGATCCGGTTGCCGCTCAGCGCCCCGGCGTGGTGGCCACCTGCGGCGGCGGGCGCAGCGGGTCCAGCGTCGGCATCTGTCCCGGACGCGCCGCCTCGATCGCCCGGAGCTGCGCCACGTTGCGCAGGTGGTCCGGAAGGCTGGCGGCGAAGGCGTGGCCGCCGCTGCCGTTGGCGACGAAGTAGAGCAGGTTCCCCTGCGCCGGATGCGCCACCGCCTGCATCGCCGCCAGGCCCGGAGCGCTGATCGGGCCGGGCGGCAGCCCGGGGATGACGTAGGTGTTGTACGGGTTCGGCTGCAGCAGGTCGGACCGGGTGAGCGGACGCGGCAGCGGACCCAGCCCGCCGGCGGCGGCATAGGACACGGTCGGGTCGGACTGCAGCTTCATGCCCTGCCTGATCCGGTTCAGGAACACCTCCGCCACCATCGGCCGCTCGGCCGGCAGCGCGGTTTCGCGCTCGACGATGCTGGCCAGCACCAGCAGCTGTTCCGGTGCGGAAAGCGGCACCGACCGGTCGCGCCCGGCCCAGACGGCGGCCAGCGTCCGCCGCATCGCCGCGTCCATGCGCCCGAGCAAGGCCCGGCGCGAGGTGTCCAGCTCGTAGTCGTAGGTTTCCGGCAGCACCCCGCCTTCCGGCGGCAGGTCGAACCCGCCGGTGAGCCCCGGCGCGCGGTCAACCAGGCCCGCGACCTGGGCCGCCGACAAGCCTTCGGGAATGGTCAGCTCGTGCTGCACCGGACGGGCGTGCCGCAGGATCGCCAGCACCGCCAGCAGGGACGCGTGCGCGGGGAAGCGGAACTCGGCCGCGTGCAGCGGCAGGCCGCGGTCGGTGAACCGGGCCAGCACCGCGAACAGCAGCAGCTCCAGCTGCCCGGGCGGCAGCACCCGGTCGCGCTGCAGCACCGCGGCCACCGCGCGCAGGCGGCCGTGCGGCACCACGAGGCTTGCCTCCTGCGGCAGCGGCCCGGGCCGGGCGGCGAGGGCGCGCAGGCCAAGCGCGCCGCCGCCGACGAGCCCGGTCAGCACCAGCAGCAGGACGAGCAGCCGACGCATCAGCACATGCAGGCGACGGCGACGGAGGGGGTCAGACGCCGCGCACCACCAGGCTGGCGTTGGTGCCGCCGAAGCCGAAGCTGTTGCTCAGCGCCGCGCCGATCGGCCGACGCTGCGCCTCGTGCGCCACCCGGTCGATAACGCTGGCGCGCGACGGGTCGTCGAGGTTCAGGGTCGGCGGCGCCGCGTCGTCGCGGATCGCCAGCAGGGAAAAGATCGCCTCGATCGCGCCGGCCGCCCCCAGCAGGTGTCCGGTGGCCGACTTGGTGGACGACATCGCCAAACCCTTGGCATGGTCGCCGAACAAGCGCTCGACCGCCTCGAGCTCGAGGTCGTCGGCCATGGTGGAGGTGCCGTGGGCGTTGACGTACTGGATGTCGCCGGGGCCGATCCCGGCGCTGTTCAGCGCCTTGACCATGGCGCGGTAGGCGCCGGCATGGCCCTCGGCGGGAGCGGTGATGTGGTGCGCGTCGCCGGACAGGCCGTAGCCGATCACCTCGCCGTAGATCTTCGCGTCGCGCGCCCGGGCATGCTCGTACTCCTCCAGCACCAGGATGCCGGCACCTTCGCCCATGACAAAGCCGTCGCGGTCCTTGTCCCAGGGGCGCGACGCCCGGCCCGGGCTTTCGTTGAACCCGGTGGACAGCGCGCGCGAGGCACAGAAGCCGGCGATGCCGAGCGCGCACACCGCCGCCTCGGCGCCGCCTGCGACCATCACGTCGGCGTCGCCCAGCATGATCAGGCGGGCGGCGTCGCCGATCGCGTGCACGCCGGTGGCGCACGCGGTCACGGCGGAATGGTTCGGCCCCTTGAAGCCGTAGCGAATGGACACGTGGCCGGAGATCAGGTTGATCAGGGCGGAGGGAATGAAGAACGGCGACACCCGGCGCGCCTTGCCCTCGTGCACCTGTATGGCGGTCTCGTAGATGGTCTGCAGGCCGCCGATGCCCGAGCCGATCATGACGCCGGTGTTCTCGCGGTCGGCCTCGGTTTCGGGAACCCAGCCGCTATCCGCCACCGCTTCCGCCGCCGCGACCATGCCGAGATGGATGAAGCGGTCCATCTTCTTCTGGTCCTTGTGCGGGACCCAGTCGTCGAGGGTCAGGCCGCCCTCGCCGGTCTGCCCGGCCGGCACCTCGCCGGCCACCTGGGCCGGCAGGCCGGACGGGTCGAACGCGGCGATCCGGTTGATGCCCGAGCGGCCTTCCAGCAGCCGGCCCCAGACCGTTTCGACGCCGATGCCGAGCGGGCTTGCGATCCCCATCCCGGTGACGACCACGCGACGCCGCCCGGCAGCGGCGTGTCCGGCCAGGCCGGAAGGGTCTTGGCTGTTGCTCGCCATGGTCCGGTCCCCGATCAGCGCAAGGGTGGCGCCGCTTCCGGCGTCAGGCCGCCTTCTGCTTCTCGATGTAGTCGATCGCGTCCTTCACGGTGGAGATCTTCTCGGCCGCGTCCTCGGGGATCTCGACGCCGAACGCTTCCTCGAACGCCATCACCAGCTCGACCGTGTCGAGGCTGTCGGCACCCAGGTCGTCGATGAACGAAGCTTCCGGGGTCACCTTGCTTTCCTCGACGCCGAGGTGCTCGACCACGATCTTCTTAACCTTGTCGGCGATTTCGCTCATCTGATCCGCTTCCTGTGTGCCCTTGATCCGCGGGCGGTTCGACCGTTCGTCCTGGTTCCTGCCGCTCGGCACCCCGATCGCCCCGAAGGACGCCCGAGCTCCAGGCGTGACGACCCGCTCCGGACGAAGCAGCGGGCGATTAGCATGGTTCCCGCGACGCCGCCAAGGCAGCGACGGGAAACCGTTTCACATTGCCTCAGCTCATCGCCATTCCGCCATTGACGTGCAGGGTGACGCCCGTGACCCAGGCCGCCTCGGGCGACGACAGATAGACCACCGCGGCCGCGATGTCGTCCGGGGTGCCCATGCGTCCCAGCGGGATCGCCGCGTTGAGCTTCGCCTTGTGCTCTTCCGGCAACCCGTCGGTCATGGCGGTGGCGACAAAGCCGGGCGACACCACGTTCACGGTGATGCCGCGCGAGCCGACCTCCTGCGCCAGCGACTTGCTCATGCCGATCAGGCCGGCCTTGGCGGCGGCGTAGTTCGCCTGGCCGCCGTTGCCGGTGGTGCCGACGATGCTGCCGATGGACACGATGCGGCCCGCGCGCCGGCGCAGCATGCCCTTCAGGGCGGCACGGGCGAGGCGGAACGGGGCGGCCAGGTCGACCTCCATCACCCGGGCCCAGTCCTCGTCCTTCATGCGCAGCGCCAGCGTGTCGCGGGTGAGCCCGGCATTGTTCACCAGGATCGACAGCGGCGCGGCGCAGGCGGCCTCGGCGGCGGCCACCAGCGCGTCGGGAGCCGCCGGATCGGACAGGTCGGCCGGGCACGGATGGGCCCGCTCGCCGAGCTCGGCCGCCAGCGCCTCGAGCGCGTCCCGCCTGGTGCCGGACAACGCCACCGCGGCCCCCTGGCGGTGCAGCGCGCGCGCAATGGCGGCGCCGATGCCGCCCGAAGCGCCGGTCACCAGCGCGGTCTGGCCGTCGAGCCTGAACATGGGAGCGCCCATCCTGTTCGCGTGAAGGGTTCAGAGCGCCTTGAGCAGCGCCTCGATCTCGTCCGGCGAGCCGGCGGACCGGCTGGCGGCGTCGGGCGCGATCCGCTTGTTCAGCCCGGACAGCACCCGGCCGGCGCCGAGCTCGACGAAGCTGTCGACGCCGATCGCCGCCATCGCCTGCACGCTTTCGCGCCAGCGCACGGTGGCGGTCACCTGCTCGACCAGAAGGGCGCGGATACGGTCCGGCGTCGTCACCTTGGCCGCGGTGACGTTGGCGACCAGCGGCACCGACGGAGCGGCGATCGTCGCCCGCTCCAGCGCCTCGCCCATCGCCTCCGCGGCCGGCCGCATCAGCGAGCAGTGGAACGGCGCCGACACCGGCAGCGGCATGGCGCGCTTCACCCCGCGCGCCTTGGCGATGTCGATCGCGCGCGCGATCGCGCCGGCCGCCCCGGAAATCACCACCTGGCCGCCGCCGTTGTCGTTGGCGACCGCGATCACCTCGTCGGAAGGTGTCGCCTCGCCCTCGGCCGCAGGCACCGGGGCGGCGGCGGCGCAGATCTCGTGCGCTTGTTCCAGCTCCACCCCCAGCAGGGCCGCCATGCCGCCCTTCCCCGCCGGCACCGCCTTCTGCATGGCGTTGCCGCGCAGCCGGAGCAGCCGCGCGGTGTCGGCAATGCCGAAGCTGCCGGCAGCGGCCAGCGCCGAGTACTCGCCGAGCGAGTGTCCCGCCACCAGCGTGGCCCGGTCCGCCAGCCGCCAGCCGCCCTCGTGCTCCAGCACGCGCAGCACCGCCAGCGACACCGCCATCAGCGCCGGCTGGGCGTTCTGCGTCAGGGTCAGCTCCTCGACCGGGCCGGAGAACATCAACTTGGACAGCTTCTCGCCCAGCGCCTCGTCCACCTCCTCGAACACCTCGCGCGCCGGGGCGAACGCGGCCGCCAAGTCGCGCCCCATGCCGGCGAACTGGCTGCCCTGGCCTGGAAAGATGAAGGCATGCACGGGCATCAGCAGGTGTCCCAGCGGTTGTGTGGGCACCGATGGCGGGAGCCACGCGGCACCGGCCCGGCCGCCGAGTGGCCGGGGTGCGGACGCTGAGATGAGGGACGAGGTTGCCGGATGTCAATCTCGGGCCCGGGAACGAACCGGACCGGCGCGTCGGAGGCGCCGGTCAGCCCGGCTTCTGCAGCACCACCAGCACCTGCGGCAGCCGCACCGGGTTGTCGAGGAAGTCGATCAGCCGGAACAGGTGGCCCCACTTCTTGAGCACGTAGCCGCGCGGGATCACCGCCTCGCCGTAATGCGACTGCGGATGCGGCGGCTGGGTGGAGGCGGCGTGGAGGAAGTGCCCGGCCTCGTAGCGCGAGTTCTCCAGCGGCTCGTCGACGAAGCTGTCGGCGCAGGCTTCGTACCACGGATGATCGAGCCGGATCCCGGACGCCCGTCGCAGACGCTGCTCGGCGCAGAAGCCGATGAAGCGGCGGCTCTGGGTGGTGATCAGAAGCAGCCCGCCGGGCTTGAGCAGGCGCGAGAACTCCTCGACCCAGCGCAAGGACAGGAACTCGTCGAGGTGGGAGAACACCGACCAGGAGATCACGTAGTCCAGGCTTTCCGGCGCCAGGATCATCGGCGGCGTGAGCTGGCAGGACAGGAAGTTGACGCTGGGGTTGCAGCGCCTGGCCTCCACCAGGAAGCGCGAGGTGCTGTCGGCGCCGAACAGGTTGGCCGGCTCGATGTCCTTCATGAACAGCCGCAGCATGCGCCCCCAGCCGCAGCCGAAGTCGAGCATGGTCCGGTGCGGCGCCAACGGCCGGCCGGCATAGGCGCAGTACGACTTGATCTCGCGAAAGAACACGTGCGCCTCGTGCAGCGACACCTCGCCGGCGTGGCCGTGGATCTCGCGCTGCAGCTCCTCGGCCGGGAAGCCCGGCATCGCCACGCCCTCGATGTCGGGCACCCGCAGCGAAGACACCAGGATGTCGAGCCAGCTCTCGTCGCTACGGTCCCGGAACGTCCTGTGAAGCGCTTCCGCGCCGCTGGAATGATACATGCAGGGGCCGCCACCCGGGTTGATTGATCCGAGATTAACGTTTCGGCGGGAGGCTGTCGATCATTCTGCGTCCCAGCAGGAGCAGGACATCCAGGGGCACGGCCGGAACCTCGCGCAGCCGCCAATGCCAGCGGCGGAAGAACCGGTGCGCGGCAGGCGCCGGCGGCGGCGGCACCGCGCGGGCCGGCACGCCGGCCAGCCGAAGCAGCAGCAGGCAGCGCGGCAGGTGGTAGGCGCTGGTGGCCGCCCAAACCGGCCCGTTGTGGCGGATCCGTCGCAGCATCGCCCGGCAGGCGAACACCGAGGCAAGCGTGTTGCGCGCCGTGTCCTCGAGAAGGATGCGCGCTTCCGGCACCCCGGCGCCGCGCAGGGCGGCCGCCATCACCGCGGCTTCCGCCGGGCCGTGACGGCCGACGCCGCCGGTCGGCAGGTAGAGCGGCGGTGTCGCCATCCGCTCGCCGAACTCCCGCGCCGCGTCGATCCGGCGCGACAGCGTGGGCGTAGGGCTGCCATCGGCACGCACCCCGGCGCCGAACACGATGATCGCGGCCTGCCGGTCCACCGGCGGCCCGGTCACGAACGGCGGACACGGTGGCACCCGGCAGCGCGTCCCGGTGCGGCCGGCCCGGGCCAGGCGCGCGGCGTCACGCACGCGGGGTCAGGCGGCCGCGCTGCCAGGCCTCGGCGGCCTCGTCGGCGCT
>CAXTMS010000141.1:0-4735 GCA_964245345.1 uncultured Acetobacteraceae bacterium
ACCCACCCCGGCCCGCGCCGCCGTTTCCGCACGGGTCCAGCTGGGCTAAACCTTTGCCCATGTCCTCTGCCGTCCAGACACCGATCCTTCCGCCCGCCCGCCAGGCGCCGCTACCGAAAGCCTGGCCGTTTGAGGAGGCCGCCCGGCTCGCGGCCCGCATGGAGACCAGGCCGGACGGCGCCCCGGCGCTGCTCGAAACCGGCTACGGCCCGTCCGGCCTGCCGCATATCGGCACCTTCGGCGAGGTCGCCCGCACCTCCTGGGTCGCCCAGGCCTTCACCGCGCTCACCGGCCGCCCGGCCCGGATCCTCGCCTTCAGCGACGACATGGACGGCCTGCGCAAGGTCCCCGACAACGTGCCCAACCGCGACATGCTGGCAGGCTTCCTCGGCCGCCCGCTGACCGCCGTGCCGGACCCGTTCGGCACCCATCCCAGCTTCGGCGCCCACAACAACGCCCGCCTGCGCGCCTTCCTCGACGGCTTCGGCTTCGCATACGAGTTCGCCTCCGCCACCGAGTACTACCGCGCCGGCCGCTTCGACGCCGTTCTGCTCCGCGTGCTGGCCGTGCACGACGAGATCGTTGCCGTGATCGCCCCCACCCTCGGCCCGGACCGACGCGCCACCTACTCGCCCATCCTGCCGATCCACCCCGAGACCGGCGTGGTGATGCAGGTCCGCATCGACGCCATCGATGCCGCCGCCGGCACCGTGCGCTGGCGCGACGACGCCGGCCGCGCCTTCGAAACCCCCGTCACCGGCGGCCACGCCAAGCTGCAATGGAAGGCCGACTGGGCGATGCGTTGGGCGGCACTCGGCGTCGACTACGAGATGTCCGGCAAGGACCTGATCGACAGCGTCCGCCTGTCCTCCAGGATCTGCCGCGTGCTCGGCGCCGAGCCCCCGGTGACCCTGACCTACGAGCTGTTCCTGGACGAGCACGCCCAGAAGATCAGCAAGTCCAAGGGCAACGGCCTGTCGGTGGAGGAATGGCTGCGCTACGCCCCGTCCGAGTCCCTGGCGCAGTACATGTTCAACCAGCCCACCCGCGCCAAGCGCTTGTTCTTCGACGTCATCCCCCGCACCGCCGACGAGTACCTGGCCAACCGCGCCCGCGCCGCCGAGCAGGCGGCCGACCCCGACCAGGCGCTGGCGCTCCAGGCCAACCCCGCCTGGTTCATCGACCGTGGTGCCACCCCCGGCGCCGGCAGCCCGGTCTCGTTCGGCATGCTGCTCAACCTGGCTTCCGTCGCCAACGCCGACACCTCCGACGTGCTGTGGGGCTTCCTCGACCGCTACGCCCCCGGCTCGTCCCCCGACGCCGACCCGCTGCTGTCCCGCCTGGTCGAGCACGCCGTCGCCTACTACCGCGACTTCGTCCGTCCGGCGAAGACCTTCCGCGCGCCCAGCGCGCCCGAGCGCGCCGCCCTGGTCGACCTGGCCGAAACCCTGAAGGGGGTGGAGCCGGGCGCGGATGCGGACGCGCTGCAGAACCTGGTGTTCGCCGTCGGCAAGCGGCACGACTTTCCCGAGCTGCGCGCCTGGTTCGGCTGCCTGTACGAAGTCCTGCTCGGCCAGAAGGAGGGCCCGCGCTTCGGCATCTTCATCGCCTTGTTCGGCGTCGCCGAAACCGTGGCGCTGATTGAGACCGCGCTGGTCCGACCGGGCCCTTGAGGCCGGCGGGACCCGTCAGGTGCGCGTGCGTCCGCCGTCCCCCGCCTCCGGGCCGGCCTGCAGGCCGGGCTGGCAGCGCCTCGCGCTCCGCCTGCCGCCGCTGCTCGGCCTGGTGCTCCTGGCCGCCGCCATCTACGCGGTGCAGAAGGAGTTCCGCCACCTCAGCCTGTCCGCCATCCGCGACGGCATGCTGCGCATCCCCGGCCGCAGCCTCCTCGCCGCCGCCGGCTTCACCCTGCTGTCCTACACCGTGGTGTCGTTCTACGACCGCCTGGCCACCATCCATGTCGGGCGGCGCCTCCACTTCGGCCGCACCGCCTTCGCGGCCTTCTGCGCCTACGTGCTGTCGCACAACCTGGGCTTCGCCACCATCTCCGGCGCCGCGGTGCGCTTCCGCCTTTACGGCAACTGGGGGCTGAAGCCGCTCGAGATCACCAGCATCATCGCCTTCTGCTCCATCACCTACGTGCTGGGCGCCAGCGCCCTGGTCGGCGGCGTGCTGCTGCTGGAGCCGCACGCGCTGTCCATGCTGTCCGGCCGCGTGCCCCGCTGGGCGTTGACCGCGGTCGGCGTCGCCGCCTGGAGCCTCGTCGCGGGCTACCTGGCCTTGTCCGCGCGGCTGCCCGCGTTCCGGGTCCGGCTCGGCTCCTGGCAGGTGGCGGTCCCGCTTCCGGGCCTGCGCATGGCGGCCGGGCAGGTGGTGGTGGCGGCCCTGGACGTGTCCAGCACCGCCGCGATCGCCTATACGCTGCTCCCGTCCGGCATCGGCCTCAGCTACCCGGCGTTCCTGGCCATCTACATCGCGTCCTACAGCGCCGGCCTCCTGTCCACCGTGCCGGGCGGACTCGGGGTGTTCGACGCGGCGATGATCCTGGGCTTGTCGCCGTTCCTGCCGTCCGCCGAGGCGGTGGTGGCGATCCTGGTGTTCCGGCTGTTCTACTACATCGTGCCGCTGTTCCTCGCCGGCCTCCTGTTCGCGGGCCACGAGCTGCTGCTTCGCGGCGATACCCTGCTGGCCCGGCGTCGGGGCTCTGCGCGCAGCTCGCGCATGTCGCCGTCCGGCGTGATCCGGGACAGCGAGGCGGACTTCGCCGTCACCGTCGCGGTCGGCGCGGTCATGCTGTGCGGCGCCATGCTGCTGGCGCTCGGGCTGGTCCAGCCCGCCGCCGACCTCGCCTTCGCCCTGCCGCCGCCCGGGATGCTGTTCGGCGTCGACAACGGCGTCGCCTGGGTCCTCACGGCCGCCGGCGACTACGTCCCGTCCTTGATCGGCGCAGCACTGATCGGGCTCGCGATCGGCCTGTCGCAGCGCGTCACCCTGGCCTGGGGCGCCACCCTGGTGCTGCTCTGCGCCGCCGCCGCCCTGACCGCGCTGCGCGGCCTGCCGTTGCCGGTGCCTGGGGTGCTGATCCTGGTCGCCCTGGTGGTGGCGCCGTTCCGCTCGTCCTACTACCGCCATGCTCGCCTGCTGAGCGAGCCGCTGTCGCTGGCGACGGTGGTGCCGCTGCTGCTGCTGCTGGCCTGCCTCGTCACCCTGGGACAGGCCGGGCCCGACCTCGGCGGCCTGTCCGACAATGGCTGGCTGGAGCTGGTGCTGGGCCGCGGCATGAGCGCCCGCACCCGGCTGTCGGTCGGCCTGTCCGTGCTGGTGGGCCTGCTGGCGATCGCGCGGCTGATCCTGCCCGGCCGCGTGGCGCCGCTGCCCTGGATCGGCGAAACCGAGACCTCTTACCTCGCCCTGGTCCCGTCCGGCGCCGAGCTGCCTCCCGCGGCCCCCGGCCGTCCGGACGGGCTGGTGGCGGGGGAGACTGGCCGCGCGATGCTGCCGTTCCGCCGCCTGGACCGCCTGATCATCGGCCTCGGCGACCCGGCCGGAACCCCGTCCGACCAGGTGTCGGCCATCTGGCGCCTGCGCGACCTTGCGGTGCAGGAGGGACGCGAGCCGATCTTCTGGCGCGTCAGCCCGATCCTGCTCGACGTGTATGCCGATCTCGGCCTGGAAGCCTGGCCCCTGGACGAGCCGGGCTCCTCCTTCCTGTGCTGTCCCGCCCAGCGCGTCGAGGCCCTGCTGGCCCTCCTCACGGGAACCCAGCCGCCGGCCCGCGTGCGTCGCTAGGACGCCGCCTACTTCGCCAACCAGTCGGTGCCGGGGACGTGGCCGTTCCCGGTGGTGAGGCGGAGCCAGCCGAGCAGCGGGTTGTCGGCGCTCGGCCGCGAGTTCCGGACGAAGCTGCCCTGCATCCAGGTGCCGGCATCCGGCATCGCCGGCGCCGCCTCGACCGACACCGTCAGGGTGGTGTCGAAGCCGGGGCTGGCCGGGTCGCAGTCCACGTGCCTCAGCTTGAAGCCGGCGGCGTGCACCAGCCCCACGCCCTTGTTCGCGGTCGAGAACGCGTCCACCTCGACCGGGTCGGCCTCCACCACGTTGTTCTCGATCAGGAACCCGCTTCGGGGATCGGCCGGATCGAGGTTGGTGCCGAGGCAGCAGTTGCGCACCGTGTTGCCGCGAAACGCCAGGCCGGACCCCTGGTTGCTGTAGAGCGCGGTCGGGCCGCCGTTGTCGGTCCAGGTCCCGTTCTTGCCGCGCGAGGAGGAGGAAAAGAACGGGTCGAGGTCGAACAGGTTGTGCTCGACATAGGCGTTCATGGTCATGCTGCCGTTCACCAGCACGCCGAAGCCGGACATGTCGACCACGTGGTTGCTCCGGAAGCCGATATCGCCGAAATGCCCGGAACCGCTCAGCACCAGCGCCGCGTAGAGGCCGCTGAACCCGTTGCCGACGACAACGACGTCGCGGACGAAGCCGCCCTCGATCCTGACCCCGTTGTTGCGCAGGTCGTTCTCCGACAGCGACGGGTCCTTGGTGCCGGTCTTCGAGGTGAGCGTCCCCTGCTTGAAGTCCGAGAACCTCTTGAAGCGGCTGTCGCTGCCGTCGCAGGCCGGCAGGGTGCGGCCGATGTGGTTGCCGCTGACGATGATGTTGTAGGCCCCCGCGGTCGGCACCGCCCGCGCGGTGCTGTTGGCAAGAAAGTCGCCATAGGGGTCGATCACCGTGCCTGTGC
>CAXTMS010000141.1:4745-9115 GCA_964245345.1 uncultured Acetobacteraceae bacterium
ACGACGAGGTGCTGTTGGCCAGGAACACCGTGTACGGATCGACCACCGCCCCCGTGCCCGGGCTGGCCTCGCCCGGCGCCGCGTCGCGGGTGCCGCGCCGCCCCGAGAAGCCGTCGATCAGGATGCCGTCGGCATCGCCGCTCAGCCCGTCGACGTTGTTGCGGCGGATGAGGTTGGTGATGGTGTTGCCGGTGATGGTGACCGAGTGCGTCGCCGACACGCCTTCCTGCACCTGGCTGTTGTCCGGCGCCACCGTCTGCACGTTGATGCCGAGCTGCAGCACCGTGTCCAGCATGTTGCCGACGATCACGGTCTGGCGCGCGGCCAGCACGCGTATGCCCTGGGCGTCGAAGATGTGGTTGTCGCCGATCAAAAGGTTGCGTCGCACGCCGAAGGTGTCGAACACGTCCGAATGCACCGAGATCGCGTCGTCGCCGATGTGGGAAATCCGGCATCCGGTCACCGACACGTTGGAGCATTCCGACAGGTTGATCCCGTCGGTCGCGGTGTGCCGCACCACGCAGTTCCTGACCGCGACCTCCGTGCTGGCGCGGACGCAGAGCCCGAAGCCGCGCGTGCGCTCCGAGGTGATGTTGTCCAGCGTCACCCCGTCGACGCCGATCAGGAACACCGGCGACCCGCTGGCGACGCCCACCATGTTCGTGCTCGGATCCCAGGTGCCGCGGAAGGTCAGGTTCTGGATCCGTATGTCCGACGACCGGGAGGTTTGGGTGGTGGTGAACAGGTTGAAGGCGGTGGTCTCGTTCCAGCTGACGATGCTCCCGATCGCGTCCCGGCCCTCGATCGTGGTGCGGGACGGGATGCAGAAATCGTCGTTCGCCGTGCTGTCGAGCTGCGTGATGCCCATCGGCAGGACGATGCGGGTGCCGGGATTGTCGCGCGCAAAGGCGAGGGCCCGCTTCAACGCCGCGTTGTTGTTCGCCACCGTGCCGTCGGCGCCGTGCTCGGCGAGCCGGTAGACGCCGTCCGCGTTCCCCGCAGCGCCCGGAACGTTCCCCTCCACGCTTCAGGCCGCCGGCGCAGCGTGAACCGTGGTCGTGTCGTCACCGGCCATGAAGCGGCTCCCCTTATGTTGCGGAAGGAACAAGGCGCCTGCGTCCGGTCTGGCACGATGCCCCGCTGCACCGCATCAGCCTGCTCACCGGATTTGAACCGCGTTCATATTAGCTGCGGCAACGCAACGAACCGGACGGGGTTGCCGCATCGGGCGGAAGAACCGCTGGCCATGGGATGAACCGGATCGGGACCTTTGCCGCATGCAAAAGCCGGCCGGATGCAATACCAAGGGATCTGCCGGCCGGGACAGAACGATCCGGCTGTCCGCTTCCGCCGACAAGAGCCAGGGACACGCCCATCCATGCCGCCTGATGGCCTTTCCGCCGCCACTCCGACCGCGCTGCCCAAGGCGGCCACCGGCATCGCCGGCTTCGACGAGATCACCCTGGGCGGCCTGCCGGCGGGCCGGCCCTCCCTGGTCTGCGGCTCGGCCGGCTGCGGCAAGACCCTGTTTGCCGCCACCTTCCTGGTCAACGGCGCGACCCGCTTCGGCGAGCCCGGCGTGTTCATGAGCTTCGAGGAGCGGGCCGAGGACCTCGCCGCCAACGTGTCCTCGCTGGGGTTCGACCTCGACCGGCTGGTGGCGAGCGGCAGGCTGGCGATCGACCACGTGCGGGTCGAGCGCAGCGAGATCGAGGAAAGCGGCGAGTACGACCTGGAAGGGCTGTTCGTGCGGCTCGGCTACGCGGTTGACCAGATCGGCGCCAGGCGGGTGGTGCTCGACACGGTCGAGACCCTGTTCTCCGGCTTTTCCGACCCGGCGATCCTGCGCGCCGAGCTGCGCCGGCTGTTCGGCTGGATCAAGCAGCGCGGCCTGACCGCGGTGATCACCGGCGAGCGCGGCGAGGGCCAGCTGACACGGCAGGGACTGGAGGAATACGTGTCCGACTGCGTGGTGCTGCTGGACAACCGCGTGGAGGACCAGATCACCACCCGCCGCCTGCGCGTGGTCAAGTACCGCGGCTCCGCGCACGGCACCAACGAGTACCCGTTCCTGATCGACGACGAGGGGATCACCGTGCTGCCGGTGACCTCCTCCATGCTGGACCGGGCCGCGTCGAGCGAGGTCGTGTCCAGCGGCGTGCCGGGGCTGGACGCCATGCTGCGCAGCGGCGGGTTCTTCCGCGGCTCCTCCATCCTGCTGTCCGGCGTGGCCGGCACCGGCAAGACCACGATCGTCAGCCATTTCGCCGACGCCGCCTGCCGGCGCGGCGAGCGCTGCCTGGCCTTCGTGTTCGAGGAAAGCGCGCAGGAGATCTGCCGCAACGCCCGTTCCGTCGGGCTCGACCTGCAGGGCTGGATCGGGTCCGGCCTGCTCCGCTACGAGGCCGCGCGCCCCAGCCTGTACGGCCTGGAGATGCACCTGGCGCGCATGCACCGCGACCTCGATCGGTTCAAGCCGGACGTGGTGGTGATCGACCCGATCTCGGCGTTCCGCGGGCCTCCGGCGGAGGTGCACGCGGTGCTGCTTCGCATGATGGACCTGCTCAAGGGGCGCGGCATCACCGCCGTGTTCACCAGCCTGCGCAACGACGGTGCCCTGACCGAAGGCTCCGACCAGGGGTTGTCCTCGCTGATGGACGCCTGGATCAAGCTGGACGACGTCGAGGCCAACGGCGAGCGCAACCGCGTGCTCTACCTCATCAAGGCGCGCGGCATGAGCCATTCCAACCAGGTGCGCGAGTACCGCATCACCGATGGCGGCGTGGAGCTGATCGCGCCCTATGTCGGACCGGAAGGGGTGCTGACCGGCACCGCGCGGCTCAGCCAGGCCGCTCGCGAGCAGGCCGAGGCGGCACGGCGCCGGCAGGAGATCGAGCGCCGCAGGCGCGACCTGGTCCGCCGGCGGGAGGCGCTCGAGCGGCAGGTGGAGGAGATGCGCGCGGCGTTGCGGACCGAGGAGGAGGAGGCGAACCTGGTGCTCGACCAGGACGACCGGCACGAGGACGCGCTCGCCACCGACCGCGTCGCCGTCGCCAGCCGCCGCGGAGCCGCGGAATGAGCGCCACCGGCCTGCCGCCCGAGGATCCGGGCGCCCTGGACGCCGATCCCGGCCACTACCACCTGCGCCTCTACGTCGCCGGCCAGACCACCAAGTCGGTGGCGGCGATGGCCAACCTCAAGCGTGTCTGCGAGCAGCACCTGGCCGGCCGCTACCAGATCGAGGTGATCGACCTGCTGCAGAACCCGAAGCTGGCGGCGGGCGACCAGATCCTGGCCATCCCGACCCTGGTCCGACGCCTGCCGGCGCCGCTCAAGCGCATCATCGGCGACCTGTCGAACACCGAGAAGGTGCTGGTCGGGCTCGACATACGCTCGCGGGACGCGTCCGCTTGAGCGCGGGGCAGCCGACCACCTACCGGTTGCGCTTGTTCGTGGCAGGCAGCACCGCGCGGTCGCGCCGCGCGATCGAGAACCTGCGGCAGATCTGCGCCGGGCCGCTCGGCGGCAACGTCGACCTGGAGGTGATCGACATCTACCAGCAACCGGAACTGGCGGGGCCCCACCAGGTGCTCGCGGCGCCCACCCTGGTGAGGCTGCTGCCGCTGCCGATGCGGCACATCATCGGCGACCTGTCGGAAACCGAGCGGGTGCTGCGCGGCCTGGACCTGACGCCGCCGCCTCCAGAACCCCGGCCCGGTGATCATGCCTGAGCCGGGCCCCGACGGGGATGCAGACGCCGCGACGCTCGCAGGCCGGGTCCGGGAGCTGCAGGCAAGGCTGCAGGAAAGCGAGGATACGCTGGACGCGATCCGGCGCGGCGAGGTCGACGCGCTGGTGGTCGGCAGCGTGCTGGACGCGCAGCGCGTGTACACCCTGGAAAGCGCCGACCGGCCGTACCGCGTGCTGATCGAGCAGATACGCGAAGGCGCCCTCACCCTCGGCGAGGACGGAACGGTGCTCTACTGCAACCGCAGCCTCGCCGGCCTGCTGGGCCTGCCGCAGGAGCGCCTGACCGGAACCTCGCTGCGCCGCCTGGTGCTGCCGGAAGAACAGGACGTGTTCGACCGGCTGCTCGACGAGGCCGGCCGTGGCGGCGCCCGCAGCGAGCTGACCTTTCGCAACGCCGACGCCACGCTGGTGCCGGCCTACCTGTCGCTCAGCGTGCTCCGCACCGAGGACGGCGCCAGGCTGCTCTGCGGCGTGCTCACCGACCTCACCGAACAGAAGCTGCACCTGCGCGAGCTGGCCGAGGCCAACGCCCGCCTGCTGGGCGAGATCGCCGAGCGCGAACGGGTCGAGGCGGCGCTGCGGCAAAGCCAGAAGATGGAAGCGGTGGGCCAGCTCACCGG
>CAXTMS010000142.1:0-9057 GCA_964245345.1 uncultured Acetobacteraceae bacterium
TCCAAGGGCGGCGGCATCGGCTCGTACTGGGGCAACCTGCGCTCGATCGGCGAGAACGTGGGCGCCAACGGCAAGACGTCGGGCGTGATCCCGTTCATCCGGGTGATGGACAGTTTGACGCTCGCCATCAGCCAGGGCTCGCTGCGCCGCGGCTCGGCGGCGGTGTACCTGCCGATCTGGCATCCGGAGGTGGAAGAGTTCATCGAGATGCGCCGCCCCACCGGCGGTGACCCGAACCGCAAGGCGCTCAACCTCCATCACGGCATCCTGGTGTCGGACGCGTTCATGCGCGCGGTCGAGGCGGACGAGGAATGGGCGCTGGTCAGCCCCAAGGACGGCGCGCACATACGCAAGGTGTCGGCGCGCTCGCTGTGGATCCGGCTGCTGACGGCGCGGATGGAGCAGGGCGAGCCGTACATCATCTATTCCGACCACGTGAACAACGCCCGTCCCGAGCACCACAAGCTGGCCGGGCTGGAGGTGAAGACCTCCAACCTGTGCGCCGAGATCACCCTGCCGACCGGCATCGACCAGTACGGGCAGCAACGCACCGCGGTGTGCTGTCTTTCGTCGCTGAACCTCGAGACCTGGTTCGAGTGGAAGGACCATCCGCTGTTCATCGAGGACGTGATGCGCTTCCTCGACAACGTGCTGCAGGACTTCATCGACCGGGCGCCGAGCGACATGGCGCGCGCCAAGTATGCGGCTGCGCGCGAACGCTCGGTCGGCCTCGGCGTGATGGGCTACCATTCGTTCCTGCAAGCCAACAACGTGCCGTTCGAGAGCGTGATCGCCAAGGTGTGGAACAAGCGGATGTTCGCGCACATCCGTGCCCAGGCGGACGCGGCGTCGCGCCTGCTGGCGGAGGAGAAGGGCGCCTGCCCGGACGCCGCCGATTACGGGGTGATGGAGCGGTTCTCGCACAAGCTGGCGATCGCGCCGACCGCGTCGATCTCCATCATCACCGGGGCCACCAGCCCGGGCATCGAGCCGATCGCCGCCAACGTGTTCCTGCAGAAGACGCTGTCCGGCTCGTTCACGGTGCGCAACCGGCATTTGCAGAAGCTGCTGGCGCAGAAGGGGCAGGATACCGACGAGGTGTGGTCGTCGATCACGCTGACCAAGGGCAGCGTGCAGCACCTCGACTTCCTGACCCAGGGCGAGAAGGACGTGTTCAAGACCGCGTTCGAGCTCGACCAGCGCTGGGTGGTGGAGCACGCCGCCGACCGCACCCCGTTCGTGTGCCAGAGCCAGTCGGTGAACCTGTTCCTGCCGGCCGACATCCACAAGCGCGACCTGCACCAGATCCACCTGCTGGCGTGGAAGCGGGGCCTGAAGAGCCTGTACTATTGCCGCTCGCTGTCGATCCAGCGTGCCGACACGGTGAGCAACATGCTCAACAAGGCGGACGTGATGGAGGGCATCGCCATGCCTGCACCTGCAGCGCCCACCGTGCGGGCGGACGCCACCAACTACGAGGAATGCCTCGCCTGCCAGTGAAGCGCCTTGGAACCGGAGCCGGCACGAGTTTCCGGCTCCCGTTCTAGCTCCGGTGCCGGCTCACCTCCCGTCCGAGGCTTCGCGGCATCCCGACCAGCCCCAGCGTGCCGACCAGGCACATCGCCGCGGTCACCGCGAAGGCGGCGTGCAGGTCCGGCAGGGTCACCGTTGAGGCGCGCGACGCCGCCTGGAACAGCGACAGGCTGAAGGCGGCGACCGCCACGCCCGCGGCGGAAAACGCCTGCTGCAGCATCGACGTCAGGTTGGAGGCCGCTCCCCGCTCGGGACCGGAAACGTCCGCAAAGGCGAGCGTGGTGATTGCGGTGAGCTGCATGGAGCGCGCGGCGCCGGCGAACACCAGCAGCGCCGCCAGCATCGGCTTCGGCGTGTCGGGCGTGACGACCGCCAGCGCCGCCAGGGACAGGGTCACGAGGATCCCGTCCGCCAGCATGGTGGAGCGGAATCCATACCGGCGCAGGATCGGCGCGGTGGCCGGCTTGATGCCGATGTTGCCGCAGAAATACACCAGCACCCAGCCGCCGGCGGCGGCCGGCGACAGGCCGAAACCTAGCTGGAACAGCAGCGGCAGCAGAAGCGGCGCGCTGGAGAACACCGCGCGGAACACGCCGCCCGGATAAAGTGTTGCGTAGCGCATGCTCGGCCGAGACAGCGGGGCGAGCGACAACAACGGAAACGGATGCCGGCGCAGGTGGCGCACCGCCGCCCAGCCGGCGACCAGGCCGGCCGCGACCAGCCCGAGCGCCACGCTCCGCTCCGCGCCCCCGGCCGCGGAGCGCTGGAACCCGGCCAGCAGGCAGGTGAGGCCGAGCGCGCACAGCACGAAGCCGGCGAGGTCGAGCGGATGCCGCTCCGGATCGCGTTCCTGCGGCACCACCCGCAGCATCGCCGCAGCACCCAGCAGCCCGACCGGCAGGTTGAGCCAGAAGTTCCAGCGCCAGCCGATCGTCTGCGTGACCAGGCCCCCCAGCACCGGGCCGATCACCGGGGCCAGCAGCGCCGGCCATACCGTGTAGGCGGTGATCCGCAGCATCTCCGACGGCGGGGTGTGCCGCATCACCACGGCGAGGCCGACCGGCACCATCAGCGCGCCGCCGATGCCCTGCGCGACCCGGGCGAGCACGAAGGACGGCAGCCCGCGCGCCAGCCCGCAGCCCACCGATGCGGCGGTGAACAGCAGCACCGCGCCGACCAGCACCGTGCGCGTGCCGAACCGTCGCGACAGCCAGTGCGCCAACGGCGACACCGCCGCCGCGGCCAGCATGTAGGCGGTGATGCCGAGCGAAAGCGCCACGCTGGACACGCCAAGGGAGCGCGCCATCGGCGGCAGGGACGTGTTGATGATCGCGCCATCCAGGTTCTGCATGAACGAGGACACGGCGACGATCAGGGCAACCGTCGTGCCCCCGCGCGCGGCGGCGGGTCGAGCGGGATCGGCTGGCATGGGTGCCCCGTGTAGACAAGGAACGCCGGCAGGGTAACCGCGTGCCGCTCGCATCAACATGACGCGCGCCCTACATTCGGCGGCGTGACATCTCCTTCCGACGCCGTTTCCTTGTCCCCGGCCGACGCGGCGATCGCGGCCGCCCGCCTCCTTGTGCAACCCCACGAGCATGACCGTCTCCGCCGCCTGGTGGCGCGCCGGTTGCCGGCCGATGTCGAGGCGGTCCGAGACGCCTTGTGCGAGGTTCGGCGCAAGGGCTGGACCGGGCGGCTGGTGGACTGGTCGCAGCGCGAGGGCGCGGTGTGGGTGCGTCGGGAGGACGCGGCGGCGGCCGCCGGAACCGTGGCCGATCCCGAGGCCGACGACCTCGCGCTGCACGCGGCACTGGGCCAGGTGGTGGCGGCGCGCCTGCGCAGGTTCGGCGAGGCGCCGGAAACGGCGCTGGACGCGATGCTGTCGGAGCTGTTCGACGCTGGTGGCCGGGTGCTGTCGGCCGGGCAGCACGAGATGCTGGTGCGGACGGTGGCGGGCGCGTGGCAGCTGCCGCCCGACGCGCCGTTCGCGCGCGCGGCCCTCCGTCGCGAGGAGTCGCGCCGCAGCGAGCGCAAGCAGGCGGACGCGCTTGCGCGCGGCCGGCGGCGCGAGGAGGTGGCGCGGCTGCGCGACTGGGAGCGCTCGCTGGTCGAGTTCCGCGAGGTGCCGGCGATCCTCGGCTGCACGACCCGGGAAGCGCTGCGCTGGGTGGCGGCGGACCGGCTGCCGGTGGCGCGGCGCATCCCGCAGAAGGGCCGACCGGACGGCGAGCGCTGGGAGTTCGACCCGGCCGAGCTGGTCCGGCTGCGGCCGCTGGTGGCGGGCTGGCGCGCGGCGGAGCCGGACCCGTCCGGGCGGCCGCAGGTGCTGGGCGGCCGGGCGGGCAACGCGGCGGTGGCACGGGTGGCGGCGCTCGACCGTTATGCCGCGCACTTCGCCACCGCGCGTGCCCTGCACCGGCGCATCACCCTGGTGACCGGGCCGACCAACAGCGGCAAGTCGTTCGCGGCGCTGGAGCGGCTGTCGCGGTCCGACAGCGGGCTGGCGCTGGCGCCGCTGCGCCTGCTGGCGCACGAGTTCCGCGAGGCGCTGGACGGGCGCGGCGTGGCGGCCTCGCTGGCCACCGGCGAGGAACGCATCGTAGTGCCGGGCAGCCGGCACCTCGCCGCCACGGTGGAGATGTGCCCGCTGCACAACCCCGTCGCGGTGGCGATGGTGGACGAGGCGCAGATGCTGCACGACCCGGAGCGGGGTGCCGCCTGGACCGCGGCAATCATGGGCGCGCCGGCGCGGGAGCTGTTCGTGCTGGGCTCGCCCGACTGCGTGCCGATGGTGCGCCGCATCGCCGCCTTGTGCGGCGACCCGCTCGACGAGATCACCCTGGAGCGCAAGGGACCGCTGGTGGCCGCACCCGAGGCGGTGCCGCTCGGCGAGCTTGGCCGCGGCGACGCGCTGATCGCGTTCTCGCGCCGCGAGGTGCTGGACCTGCGCGCCGCCCTGCAGGCGCGCGGGCGGCGCGTGGCGGTGGTGTATGGCGCGCTGAGCCCGGAGGTGCGCCGGGCGGAGGCGGCGCGGTTCAACGACGGCGATGCGGAGATCCTGATCGCCACCGACGCCATCGGCATGGGGCTCAACCTCAACATCAGGCGGGTCGTGTTCGCCTCCTTGCGCAAGTTCGACGGCACCGAGAGCCGCGACCTGCGGCCCGGGGAGGTCAAGCAGATCGGCGGGCGGGCCGGGCGCTATGGCCTGCACGAGGCGGGCGTGGTGGCGGTGCTGGCCGGCGCCGGCAGCCCGTCCTTCATCCGGGCGATGCTGGCGGCTCCGCCCGCGATCCAGGCCGAGCTGCGGCCGCTGGTGCAGCCGGACTCCGACATCGTGCAGGCGGTGGCGGCCGAGATCGGCTCCTCCAGCCTGTTCGGGGTGCTGGCGCGGATCAGGCGCGCGGTGCTGCGACGCGACGACCCGCACTACCGGCTGGCCGACATGAGCCAGGCGTTCGAGGTCGCGACCGCCCTGGAAGGGGTGGACGGGCTCGACCTGCCCACGCGCTGGGCCTACGCCATGTGCCCGGTGGACGAGCGCGACAACGGCGTGCCGCGTCTGGCCGCCTGGGCCACCGAGCACGGCGCCGGGCGGGCGGTGCCGGTGCCGTCCGGCAGCCGGCTGCCGCCACCGGAACGGGCCACGCGCGACGAGCTGGAACGGGCGGAAAAGCGGCACAAGCGGCTGGTGGCCTGGCGCTGGCTGGCGCTGCGGTTCCCGGATGCCTATCCGGCGCGCGACGAGGCGGACGCGTCGACGGTCAGGCTGAACAACTGGATCGAGGCGGTGCTGCGGCAGCAGGCCAGGATCGCCGTGCCGGCGGCGAAGCGCAGGCGCGCCGCATCCTGAGCGGGTGGCGCCGGACCGCTCAGGATGCGGCCAGCACCTTGTGCGCCATGGCGATCGCCCCGTCGCGGCTGCGCGCGGCGCCCACGAAGCGGCGCAGGTGCACGAACACCGCGTCCGGCACGCCGCTGGCCGCGGCAAGTGCCGCTTCCGTCAGCCCGGCCCAGCTCTGCGGCAGCGGCAGCTTCTGCGCGAACGAGCCCGGCTCCGGCGGCACCGTGTCCAGCATCCAGTTGCCGTTGGAGGCGGGCGACACCGCCAGCAGCACCGGCAAGGCGTGGTCGTGCACCACGGTCTTCCATGGCATGCCCTGGTCCAGCACCAGCAGGCGCGGATCAATGCCGTCGCGGTGCGCGGCCAGCACGGCGGCTTCCGCCGCATGACGCGCCCGCATCGTCTCGACCCGGCGGCGAAGCATTCCCGCGGCAAAGGCCGTCGCCTCCAAGAACGCGTCGTCGCCGGCCTGGGCGCCGTTGGCGGCAGGATCGTCCCAGGCCGGGTTGAACTCGCCGATCAGGCTGGCAAGGCCGAGCGAGTCGTTCCGCACCGGGCCGAGGGAGGAGATGCCGTTGTCGATCTCGTCGATCCGGCGCACCAGCGTGGTGTCGAGCCCGTCCGCGATCGGCGCCGAGAACGCGGCGGCGTTTGCAGGCAGCAGGGCGGCCACCGCGCCGCGGCCGTGGACCTGCCAGACCAGGCCGGCGGAAGAGAACGGCGTGCTGTCCGGACGCAGCGCCGGGTCGCGCTGGTGGTGGTCGAAGCGGCCGAGCGACGCGTCGAAGCGGCCGCCGACGTCCCACACGACGTCGGCCGACTCGATCAGCTCCGGCCTGCGCGTGCGCAGCAGCGTGTGGTCGTGGCCGGGCGCGTGCAGCCCCAGGGCCAGGCGCAGCACCGCATAGGCGAACACCTCGTCGCAATGGAACCTGCCGCCATGGGTCACGAGCAGCGGCCGGAGAAGGGAAGTCATGACAACGGTCCAATCTGGCTTGTCCGGCCGGCCGGAGCCGCGCGGGCAGCGCTATACAGCATGCGGTCCCAGGTTTGATACTGTGGTTCGGCGCGTCGGCGTGGCGGGCGGCGGCGGCTTGATTTGCCGCGACGAGGATTCTCGCTCTATACTGCACCACATAAACCGTAAAACGGCTTTCCCGCACAACAGCGGGCGACATGACCATGCGACGCGCTGCACTGCGGGGGATCCCCGCCGACACGAATCGGCAGCGTGCCTGCGACAGGATGATTTCCTTTGAACCAGAAGCTCAGCTTGACGAGTGCGCCACCCGACGATGAGGGCGACGTGCCGTCCGACGACGCGGTGAGACAGGCGCTGCTGCGCATGGGCGGCTCCAACAACGGCGGCAGTCTGCGCCGCGGCGGCGAGCAGGCCATGCCCGGTCCCACCACCCCCGACAGCCGGCGCCGCCGGTTCAGCCAGAACGAGAACGTGCCGGTCGAATACGTGTCGCGCGACCGCCAGGGTGGTCAGGCGGCCCGTCACGACATGGGCGAGGGCCATGACCCGTCCACAGGGCTGGGCCGGGCGCTGGAACGCGAGCGGCAGCTGCGGGAAGCGGCGGAGCGGACCCTGGGGGAGGTGCGCGCCGCGTTGCAGGTGGCGCAGACACGGCTGGCGCACCTGGAGATCGAGGTTGAGGAGGCGCGCGCCCAGCGCGTCGCGGCAGCCGTGGCGGCGGAAGCGCCCGAGCCGGCTCCTGCGCCGGAACCGGATGCGGTGCGCCCGGTGCGCGGACGCGGTCGACCCAGGACAATCCGTGCTCAGGTCGAGCCGGAGGACGAGCCGGAGCCGGTCAAGTGGTGGATCAGGGACTAGGCGATCCCGCGACGCGGGCGGGCGGCACCGCGGTGACGCTGCCGATGCCGATGCCGGTGGTGCCGGTACCGGTGGTTCCGGTGGCAGGAACCGAAACGCCGTTCCCGGTGCGGCGGATCTGGTGCGTAGGGCAGAACTACGCCGAGCACGCGCGGGAAATGGGCGGCGACCCGGACCGCGCTCCGCCGTTCTTCTTTTCCAAGCCGGCGGACGCGGTGGTGCCGGGCGGCGGGGTGCTGCGGTATCCGGCACAGACCGCCTCCCTGCATCACGAGGTCGAGCTGGTGGTGGCGATTGGCCTGGGCGGCGAGGAGATCGCGCCGGAGCGGGCGCTGGAACACGTGTTCGGCTACGCAGTGGGTCTCGACATGACCCGGCGCGACCTGCAGGCGGAAGCGAAGCGGAGCGGCCGTCCCTGGGCGCTGGCCAAGGGGTTCGACCAGTCCTGCCCCCTCGGCGCCATCGTGCCGGTGGCGCAAGCCGGGCATCCCGAGCGTGGCGCCATCACGCTGGAGGTGGACGGGGCGCTGCGCCAGTCCGGCGACCTGTCGCAGATGATCTGGAGCGTGGGCGAGGCGATCGCGTTCCTGTCCCGCTTCGTGTCGCTCCAGCCGGGAGACCTGCTCATGACCGGAACGCCGGCCGGAGTGGGTCCGGTGCGGCCGGGCGAGGTGGTGACCGGCGCCTGCGCCGGGGTGGGCGAAATCACCGTCAGCTATCGCGTCCGGTGAAGCGTCGGCCATGACGCTGCACGTGGTGACGGGGGCGTCGCGCGGCCTGGGTGCCGCCCTGGTGCGCCAGCTGCTGCGGGAAGGGCACGAGGTGGTGGCGGCCGCGCGCGGCGCGGCGCCGGCAGGGCTGGGCGAGGCGGACACCGCCCGGCTGCACTGGACGTCGCTCGACCTGAGCGATCCCGAGGCGGCCAGGCGCTGGATCATGCAGGCCGTGCACGCCCATCCGCATCCGGACGGGGCGGTGCTGGTCTTGAACGCGGGGATGCTGGAGCCGGTGCTGCCGGTGGCGTCCCTGGACGCGTCGGCGTTGGAGGCGCACATGCGCCTCAACCTCCTGTCGCCGATGCTGGTCGCCGCCGGCTTCCTCCAGGCGACCGCGTCCTCGGCCTCGCTCCGGCGCATCCTGGCGGTGTCGTCCGGCGCCGCCAGGCGGGGGATTGCGCACTGGAGCGCATACTGCGCGGCCAAGGCGGGACTGGACGGCTTCGTGCGGGCGCTGAATGCCGAGCAGGGTATCGACGGGTCGGTGCGGGCGGTGTCGCTGGCGCCGGGGGTGATCGACACCGCGATGCAGGCGGTGATCCGCGGCATCGAGGCGCCGAGCCGCGAGCGGTTCCTCAGGCTGCACGCCGACGGGCAGCTCACGACGCCGGAGGACGCGGCGGCAGCCGTGCTGGGCTACCTGCGTCGCCGCGATTTCGGCAGCCACGAGACCGACGACCTACGCATCGCGGCTGAACGTCCCGACCAGGGGTAGAAGCGGAAGAAGCTTCGACCGCAAGATGTGGTATCGATCTCGTTACTGACAGGCGGGCCGCCGCTGGGCCATACTCCAGGCCTCGACTCCGACGAACCGGACCGCGTTCGGCCCGTCGGTCAAGCCGTTCCAGCGGCGCGTCCGGTCGACCCGGAGCCGCGCCCGTACCGAATCGTCGGAGATCCCCGCCTCATGGACCAACACCTGCCCGGCACGCGGCTCGACCTGCTGACCGCCAACCCGGTCTACAAGCCGTTCCGCTACCCGTGGGCGTACGACGCCTGGCTGACCCAGCAGCGCGTGCACTGGCTGCCCGAGGAGGTGCCGCTCGCCGACGACGTGAAGG
>CAXTMS010000143.1:0-9010 GCA_964245345.1 uncultured Acetobacteraceae bacterium
GTCGCCGTCACAAGCGAGTGGACCTGAATGAGGCCCCTACCTAGTGGTGGACGGCATCGACCTGCCGTTCCCGACGCGGCAGGTGCTGGTCCACGACCAGACCGAGGCCACGGACGGCGATCGCGCCCGTCAGCGCGAAGGGTGGTCGGCAGGCCGGGGCGAGGTGCCCGGTTCGCGTTCGATCGCGAGGGCACTGCTACGCCGCTCCGGACGCGACGAGGGCGGCTAGGCTTGTTCGGCGAGGACGCCGGCCGGGCCATATCGTCGGACCGCCATGAAGTGGGCGTGACGTTTCCGCAGGTCGTCCAGGTCGGCGGGGGTGGACACGTCGCGTTCGGCGTCCTCTAGAACCAGGCGGGCGTGGCGCTGCAGCGTCGCCACCCGCAACGGGTCGTGCTCGCAACCGAGCGCCGCCGTCAGCACCTCCAACATCCGCATCAGCACGGCAGTACTGCCAGCCGCATCCTGCCGGACTAGGTGGAACATGGCGTCGGTCAGCCCGTCATAGTCGACGGCCGGCACCACCAGCACCGGCTGTCCGTCGCGCAGGCTGATGCCGTTCAGCAGGTGGCGCGGCGCCAGGTCGCACAACGCGGCGCCAAGAC
Source organism: uncultured Acetobacteraceae bacterium (assembly GCA_964245345.1). GTDB lineage: Bacteria > Pseudomonadota > Alphaproteobacteria > Acetobacterales > Acetobacteraceae > Lichenicola. Next base: position 606 of record CAXTMS010000143.1, read on the forward strand.
GATCGAGCACGCTCATCGCGGTGTGCGGGTCATTGATGCCGGGCGACAGCGCCCGCACCGCCACCTCGACCAGCTGGCGCACCGCGAACTCGAGGTCGGCCGAGCTGACGCGTTGCGGCCCCAGCGCAATGGCATCACGGATTGCCGCGTCCACCCCCTCCACCATCGGGACGACCAGCGCCACCGGCGTGCCGGGAATCACGTAGTCGCCCGGGCGAACCAGCAGCCTGATCGCAGCGCCATGTTCCGCCGCCCAATCCGCCAGCCCGTCCTCGTCCAACTGCTGCAGGTAGCCGCGCCGGAGGTCGGGGATCGGCACGCTTCCGGCCCAGTCGGGTTCCGAAGCCAAGTGGGGATGGGCTTCCTGCGTCGTCAACCGCTCGATGGTGGAGCGCACGTCCTCGGCGACCAACTCGATTACCCGGTCCACGTTGATGCGGCCGGCCATGTGGCCGACAAAGAACACCAGCGTGCCCACGCAGACAAAGGCAAGCGCGATGCCGACGCCGAGCGAAAGGTGCGGAACGAACTCCCCTTCGTCATGGGTGCGTACGCTGCGCAGCACCATCAGCGCGTAGGAGAAGGTGCCGAGAAAAGCGCCAAGGGTGAACTGGTTGCCGCGGTCGCGGGCGAAATTGCGCAATAGCCGCGGCCCCATCTGGCCGGCGGCGAGCGACAGCGAGGCGATGGAGAAGACGGTGCCCGCCACGCCAATGGTGGAGGACGCCACTGCACCGAGCAAGGTGCGGGCACCGGTGCCGCCTCCATTGTAGAGCCACGGGCTCTCGATCAGCCATCGCGGCACCACTCCGCTGTGATCGACCGACACCAAGCCCACGGCACCGAGCACGCCTGCCAGCACCATCAGCCCCGGCAGTACCCAGAACGTTTCGCCCAGCACACTGAGCAGCTTGTGGAGCCGGGCGCGCATGGTGGACAGGCCCTACCGAAACCGACGCCGGAACGTGTTGAACGCGATTGCACGCTGATCGCCATCTGTCCATCCGACCATCCCTGGTCCCTGGATGACGTTTCGGACCGCTGTCGGCAGGCAAGAGTCCTTTGCTAACGACATCTGCTTCCCGCTGTCGTCGGCACAGCACTGGCCTGTCCAATTCCAGCGCCGCACGCGAACAGTGCCACCGGCACCGTGGCATTGCCGACACAGGACAGCAGGGGTGCCGCTCAGGAACAACGCGAAGCAAACGACGCATGTCCTCCTTGGCGTTGTCGTTGTCTGCAAAGCGGAAGATCCGGTCTCGGTAGAAGCCGTGTCAGGCCTCTTTGTGATCCGGCATGGATGATGGTGTGGGCCATGACAGGTCCCAGCGTTCACGGGTTCGTGTCCTTTCGCTGCAAGCCATGGCGGATCACATAGATGATGCCGCTGACCATCTGCCGCGGGGCACATGCTCCTTGGCTGCATCAACCGTGTCCACGATCGAGTGGCTCTCCTCCTTGATCGGCCAAACCCAGGACCCATCTGAATTTTCAGGAAGTCCCGAAAGAACGGAAAGATGCGTCTTCCACCCTTGATCCGCGACTTCGTCCTGCACTTCGGTGAGATGGGCGGGCGCTGGGGCGTCAATCGCACCGTCGGGCAGATCTATGCGCTGCTGTTCCTGTCGGACCGGCCGCTGAACGCCGACGAGATCAGCGACAGTCTCGGTCTTTCGCGGTCGAACGTCAGCATGAGCCTCAAGGAGCTCGAAGGCTGGCAACTGGTCCGCAAGCGGCACCTGCCCGGCGACCGGCGCGAGTACATGGAAACGCCGGACGACATCTGGCAGATCGTCCGGACGCTGGCCGAGCAGCGGCGCCGCCGCGAGGTCGACCCGACCCTGTCGCTGTTGCGCGACATCCTCATGGAAACCCCGTCGACGCCGGAAGAACAGCATGCGCAGGAGCGCATGCGCGGGATGCACGACATGATCGAGCTGCTCACCGGCTGGGCGGACGATGTGCAGAAGCTCGACAACGAAAGCCTGATGCGGCTGCTGTCATTGGGCGCCGGCGTGTCGCGCATCCTCGAGCTGAAGAACAAGATCACGGTGTTCAGCGGCCGGAACCGGTCCGGGAAGAACGAGGAGAACGTCGGGTGAAGAACATGCACCTGCCGGGACGCACGCTGCCGCAGGCCTTGTCCGGGGAGATTTCGAAGTGATGGAGAACTCGCTCTCGGTGCTGCTGTCGCGGCTCGACTTCGGCTGGATCACGACGCTCCACATCCTTTATCCGCCGCTCACGATCGGGCTGGCGGCGATGCTGTTCATCGGCGAACTGCTGTGGATCCGCACCGACGACCACCACTGGTATCGCCTGACCCGTTTCTTCGAACGCCTGCTGATCATCAACTTCGCCGCTGGCGTCGCGACCGGCATCACCATGGAACTGGCATTCGGCATTCTATACGGACCGTTCAGCCAGGCCGCAGGACCATTCTTCGGGCAGGTGCTGGGCTACGAGACCATCACTGCCTTCATGTACGAGGCCGGCTTCATCGGCCTGATGATCTTTGGCTGGGGCAAGATCAGCCGCGGTATGCACCTGTTCGCGACCTTCAACGTGGCGTTGTCGTCCGCGCTGTCGGCGATGTGGATCCTGGTCGCCAACTCCTGGATGCAGACTCCCACCGGTGTCACGTTCCGGCACGGCGTGTTTGTGGTGTCCAGCTGGTGGAAGGCACTGTTCAACCCTGACGTGATCTACGCCTTTCCGCACATGCTGGTTGCGTCGGTCGAGGAAGGGCTGGCCGTGGTCGCCGCGGTGTCGGCGTTCTACCTGCTGCGTGGCCGTCACGTCGCCACCTTCCAGCGCTCCTTGAAGTCGGTGATGCTGGCGCTGCTGGTGGTGGCGCCGCTGCAGGTCTGGCTCGGCGACGGGATGGGCGTCACGGTGGCGCACGACCAGCCGACCGTGCTGGCCGCGATGGAAGGCCACTACCACGCGCACAACCGCGACGGCAGCGTAGACAACGCCTGGAACATCGTCGCTTGGCCGAACGCCCGCAACGACGGCACCACCTGGGCGATAGCGATCCCGCACGTGTTGAGCCTGCTTGAAACGCATACCTGGAACGGCGCCGTGAAGGGCCTGGACGACTTCCCTCCGCAGGACCGGCCGCCGATGCTGATCCCGTTCTACGGCTTCCGGGTCATGGTCGCGTGCGGCTTCGGCATGGTAGCGATCGCGGCGTGGGGGTGCTGGCTGGTGCTGCGCCGCCGCCTCGACCTGCGCACGGCCGCCACCACTTGGTTCCTGCGCGCCACCATCGGCGCCGCTTTCCTGCCCTACATCAGCGTCTGGGTCGGCTGGTGGACGCGCGAGGTGGGGCGCCAGCCCTGGGTCGTGTTCGGCCTCATGCGTACCTCGCAGGGCGTGAGCCACCTGTCTGTCGCCGCGGAACTGCTTTGGCTCGCCGGCTATGTCGCCTTCGAGCTGATGGTCTGGGGCAGCACCTGGTGGTTCCTGGCCAAGCTGATCCGCCAGGGGCCGAACATGACCAGCCCGATCCTGCATGGCGGCGATGAAGCGCTCGGCACCCCGGCGCATGGCGGCGCCGGCGATCGCGAAACCCCTAAGGCCGAGCACCCCGTCGGGCCCGGCCAACCCTATCCGGCCTGAGGCACGTCATGGAGCCCCTCAACCACGTCCAGCACCTGCTCGCAATCGGCTGGTGGCTCGCGGTCGCGTTCAGCATCCTGCTCTACATCATCCTCGACGGCGCTGACCTGGGTGCCGGCATCTTCTCCTTGTTCGTGGCTGACGAGGACGAGCGGGGTGCGATCATGCAGGCGATGGCCGGTACCTGGGACGCCAATGAGACTTGGCTGATCGTGGCCGGCGGCATCCTGTTCGGCTCGTTCCCGTCCGTTTACGGCTCGGCCTTTCCTTATTTGCTGGTGCCGCTGGCGCTGATCCTGTGGGGGATCCTGACCCGTGCCGTGGCGCTCGAGTTCCGGCACCTGGCCGACCCGCGCTGGAAGCGGTTCACCGATTGGGCGTTCGGCGTGTCGAGCCTGGTGGTGACGTTCTTCGGCGGCATGGCGGTGGGCGCGGTGCTGCAGGGCTTCCCGCTTACCCATGATCCGAACGCGATCCCTGCCTATGCCGGCGGCACGCTGCGGTTCCTGAGCCCGTTTACCTTGTGGACCGGCGTGGCCGCCGTGATGGCGGTGTCGCTGTCCGGCGGGCTGTTCGTGCGTGCCCGCTTCGAGCCGGAGGAGCCGGTCCGCAAGCATGCCGCGCGCTGGACCAACATGGTCTTCTTCGGCGCGCTGACCGCGGTGCCACTGTCGGTGCTGTTCATGATCCTGAACTTCCAATGGGCGTCGCGCACCTGGATCGGTTCCTATGTGTGGGCCTGGGCCGTCATCCCGCTCGCCGCCGTCGCGACCACGATCCTGATGCGGCGCGCGATGAACCGCGAGCGCGACCTCGCCGCCATGCTGTGGCTTGACGCCACGATCGTCATCATGGCGGGCGGGCTGATCGCAACGATTTATCCCGCCATCATCCCGCACACCTGGACCGTCGACAGCGGCGCCAGCCGCGAGATCTCGCTCGGCACCTTTCTGTTCACGATCGGCGGGCTGTTCCCGGTCATGCTGATGTACAACTGGTACCAGATCTGGGTGTTCCGGGCGCGGGTGGCAAAGCTCGCCTCCTATCACGCATGAGCGCGCTTCCGTTCCTGCGCCGCACCTGGCGCGTCGCCGTCAACCTGCGCATGCTGGCGCTGTTCCTGATCGGCCCGGTGGCGGGCGTGATCATGGGCGGGGCGATCTTCGGGTTGCCAGACGACCTTCGCTGGGCCACCGCGGCGGCGCTGCTGGTCAGCCTGTCGATGTTCGGCATGCTGGCCAAGGCCGAATGGCGCCGGCTGTCACGCGACCGGCGGAGTTCTGGCGTGCGATGACAGCGCACCGCGCTCCCATGCCACGCGCGACCAGCCGCGCCCTGGAGCGCTGGCTCCGGCAAGGGGCTGGCAAGGTGCGCAAGCCGGTCGCCTTTGCCGTGACGGCGGGCATGCTCGGCGGGATCGTCCTGATCGCGCAGGCCTGGGTGCTGGCCCGCATCGTCGATGCCGTGGTGGTCCACCACCGCGACCTGCACGGCGTGATGCCCTGGCTCGCGGCGCTGCTGGCAAGCTTTGTCTTGCGGGCCGCGGCATCCGTCGCGTCCGAACTGGCGGCGTTCGAGGCTGCCGGCCGGGTGGTGTCGACCGTGCGGGCGCGCCTGCAGTCGCACGTGGCAGCGCTCGGCCCGTCCTGGACCCGGCTCCAGCGCACCGGCGAGGTCGCCGGCACGGTGTTTGATGCCGTCGAAAGCATCGGCCGCTATTATGCCGCCTACCTGCCGCAGACCGTGCTCGTCGTCTTCATCCCGTTCGCGATCCTGGCCTTCGTGATCCCGACCGACTGGGTGTCCGGGCTGATCATGACCCTGTCGGCACCGCTGGTCCCGTTGTTCATGATCATCATCGGCAAGGGCACGGAAGCGCTCAACCAGGCGCAATGGAGGACGCTCGCGCGCATGAGCGGGCACGTGTTCGACGCCATCGAGGGCCTGACGACGCTCAAGCTGTTCAACGCAAGCCGCGCGGAGATCAAGGCCGTCGCCGACATGTCCGACGAGTACAGGCGCGCCACGATGGCGGTGCTCCGGGTCGCGTTCCTGTCGTCGCTGGCGCTCGAGTTCCTCGCCACGGTCAGCATCGCCATGGTCGCGGTGTATGTCGGCTTCCGGTTGTACTACGGCGAGATGCGTCTGCTGCCCGGCCTGGCCGTCCTGCTCGTGGCGCCGGAGTTCTACCGGGTGCTGCGCGCGATGGGCACGCACTACCACGCACGGATGGAGGCGATCGGCGCCGCCGAGGCGATCGTGGCGCTGCTCGAAACCGAGCCTTCCCGCCGGCCGCCTCCAGGCGTCGCCGTGCCGTGCGACGTGGTGGACGCCGTGCGCTTCGAGCAGGTCGCCTTTTCCCACGGCGCGACACCGGTCCTCCACGGGATCGATCTTGTTCTCCGGCGCGGCCGCATGGTGGCCTTGGTCGGCGCGTCCGGCTCGGGTAAGACCACGCTGGCCGAGCTGTTGCTCGGCTTCGCGTCGCCGTCGTATGGGCGCCTACTGATCGACGACGTCGATCTCGACCTGCTGGAGCCTGCTGCCTGGCGCCGGCGGATCGCCTGGCTGCCGCAGCGCCCGACATTGTTCCACGGATCCGTCCTCGACAACATCCGGCTGGGCTGTCCGGATGCCGACCGGGACGCGGTGACGCGGGCGGTCGAGCAGGCCGGCGCCAGCGGCCTCGTTCACGGTCTTCCCCACGGCTACGAGACGGTGCTCGGTGACCGGGGCCAGGGCTTGTCGGGCGGCGAGATCCAGCGGATCGCGCTCGCGCGCACGTTCCTGAAGCAGGCGGACCTCCTGGTGCTGGACGAGCCCGCCGCCGGGCTGGATGCGGCGGTGGCGGCGCGGATCGCGCGAACCGTCGCGGCGATGTCGACGCGCTGCGCCACGCTGGTGATCACCCACGACGAGGCGTTCGTGCGGCATGCCGACGAGGTGGTCGTTCTGGATGGCGGCCGCATCGTCGCGCGCGGGGCACCCGGCACGCTGCAAGCGTCCGGACTGGACGGGACGCGCATGGTGGCCGACGCCGTGTCGCCGGGCATGGTCGCATGAGGACCACGCTGCGGCTGTTGTCGCTGTACCGGCCCTACGCCCGGTGGCTTGCGGGCGGGATTGCGCTCAACGTGCTGGTCGTCCTGTCCAACGTCGGCCTGCTCGCCTTGTCCGGCTGGTTCATCACCGCCATGGCGCTGTTCGGCATCGACGGCGTGCCGATCGAGTATTTCGCGCCGGCGGCAGCGATCCGCGGGCTGGCGATCCTGCGCACCGGCGGGCGCTACCTGGAGCGTCTGGTCACGCACGAGGCCACGTTTCGGGTGCTGGCCGCGTTGCGCGGCTGGTTCTATGCCAGCCTCGAGCCGTTGGCCCCGGCGCGGCTGCAGCATCACCGCGGCGGCGACCTGCTGAGCCGGATCCGCTCCGACATCGACAGCCTCGACAACCTTTACCTCCGGGTCCTGGCGCCGACCGCCGCTGCTCTGGCCAGCGCGCTGCTGTTGATCGGGTTCCTCGCGCTGTTCAGCGCGGCGGCGGCATTGATCCTCGCGCTCTGCCTGGCTTGTGCAGGCTTGGTGCTGCCGTTCACCGCGCAATGCCTGGGCCGCGCGCCCGGCACGCGGATCGTGGCGATCCGGGCCGAGCTCCGGAGCGCGATCTCGGACACGGTGCGCGGTCTGGGCGAGCTCGTCGTCAACGAGGCGATCGCGCGACAACAAGGCGAGGTTGCCGCTCTAGGCCGTGCGCTGCTTGCCGAGCAGCGGCGCCAGGCGCGCCTAGGCATCGTCTCGACGGCGTTGTCCGGCCTGGTGACGGCGCTGGCGCTTTGCGGCGCGCTTGCGGTCGCGATCCCGATGGTGCGCGACAACCGCTTGTCCGGACCGGAGCTGGCGATGGTTGCGTTCTTCGTGCTGGCGAGCTTCGAGGCGGTCGCGCCGCTGCCGACCGCGTTCCAGGCGCTAGGCGAAACCCTGGCGGCGGCACGTCGGATCTTCGCGCTGGTCGACGCCGAGCCGGCGGTGGTGGAGCCGGTCCGCGAGGCGGTCGCCCCGGCTCGCTTCGACATCCGGATGCGCGGCTTGCGGATGCGCTACGGTCCCGAAGGGCCATGGGCGCTGGATGGCGTCGACATCGACCTTCCCCAGGGTGCTAGGCTCGGCGTCGTCGGCGCCAGCGGATCGGGCAAGACGAGCCTGCTCAACGTTTTGCTGCGGTTCTGGGACGCGGATGCCGGGGAGGTGGCGATCGGCGGCGTTTCCCTCCGCGACCTCGGCGGCGAGACGGTTCGCGGCCTGTGCAGCGTGGTGGCTCAGCAACCCCACCTGTTCAACGCGTCCATCCGGGAGAACCTGCTCCTGGCGCGGCCGGATGCCAGCGATACCGAGCTTCTCGACGCGCTGGGTCGGGCGCATCTCCATGACGACGTGGCCGCCCTGCCGGATGGCCTCGCGACGATGGTCGGTGAGAACGGCGCGCGGTTCTCGGGCGGTCAGGCGAGGCGCTTCGCGATTGCGCGCGCGTTCCTCAAGGACGCACCGATCCTCCTGCTCGACGAGCCGACAGAAGGGCTGGATGCGGTTTCGGAGCGCGCGGTGCTAGATAGCCTGGAAGGTTTGATGCGCGGACGGACGACGGTGCTGATCACGCATCGTCCGCAGGCGCTGCGAAACATGGACGAGATCGTCACCCTCGACCACGGCCACGTGCAGGCACATCAGGATTGCCATGCACAGCTTGATTGCACGATCTAGGGCCTGTTAGCTCCTGGATCCATC
>CAXTMS010000144.1:0-8789 GCA_964245345.1 uncultured Acetobacteraceae bacterium
GCTGCATCCCGGCACCAGCTGGTGAGCCCCCGCTAGGCACCGTGCCTGGTGCCGGGATGCAGCAGGTGGCGACGGAAGCGCCGGGCCCGAACGACACGAGGCACGACGTGTTCGTGCGCGCACCGATTGAGCGGCCAGAGGAAGTCATCGCCTGCACCCGCAAGGACCAGTTCCCGAACCCCGAGTGCTCGCAAAGCTTCGTGGCCATGAACCTCATCGTAAAGGCAAGCTACAGGAGGGCGTTGGTGCCGCAATGGCGTGACATACACGACCGGCTGGTAGCCTTCCTAAAGGCGCATGAGGTGAAGCCATGAGCTACGACAAGGCGACGCTGGAGCAGCTCGACAAGCTCAGGCAGGCGGGCAACCGAACCGGCTACTATGAGAAGCTGATCTCCTTGAAGGACCCCTATGGAACAATGGCTCTAGGCGTCGTCAAGCAGTCGACCATCTCTGGCATCGTGGCACGGCGCTATGCCATCGCGGTCAGCCGCCGGTACTGCCGCCCCATCGACAACATCATGTGGCTCAAGATCAGCAACGAGCTCATGACCGCTGATCTCGCCGCTCGGCGCATCGAAGCCAACTTCGAATCAGGTACGACGTCGCTTCAATGGCGCGTCATCCGCGACTACCACGTGGCGGTTTTCGGCGGGAACAACTACCCGCCCGAAACCTGGACCGCCTGGATCCCGCTGCAACTCGACGGCGAGGCAAAGGACGCTCGCTTGTGGCACCGCATGGTGACGGAGGACTTCCTTACCGTCGCCGTGCAGACCGCCTGGCTGGTGACCGGGCGCATCGCCCACGCACAGGGGATCAGGCGCACCATGGCCCACCAGGTGGTGCCGAAGCTGGCGCACATGCCGCCGCTGGCGACCGGCCTTCCGCCCGACCCCGCCACCGCCGCCTGCATGGCCAGGCTCGCCCCGTACCAGCTCGCGCGCTCGGGTGCCCTCGACCAGGAGCGGCTCGCGACGTTCTACCTCGCCGTGCTGGCCAGTGATCCCCGTTTCTACCTCGACACCGCGGCGATCATGCCCGTGTCGGCCTGGCGCGCCCGCCCGGCGCTGATCAGCCCGGCCTTTTGACGCGGGCCCGCTCGCGCTCCCGCATTTGTTGATCCCGCCCAAGCGGAACGACCGGAAACGGTGGCCGCGATCGCGACGTTGCCGTCCGCTTTCTAAGGAGGCAGGACCATGGCGACCACGAACCAGTACGCGATGCAGGACCCGACCAAGCAGTACCCGCAGCCCAAGTTCGACGAGCAGCCGCAATCGGCACCGGGCTTGGCCAAGGACATGGACCCGAAGCCCGACCACGGCGAAGCGAGCTACCAGGGCTTCGGCCGTCTCGCCGGCCGCAAGGCGCTGATCACCGGCGCCGACTCCGGTATCGGCCGGGCGGTGGCGATCGCGTTCGCGCGTGAAGGCGCCGACGTGGTGCTGAGCTACCTTGCCGACGAGGAGCCGGACGCCCAGGAGGTGGTGGAGCTGATCCGCGCCGCCGGACGCAAGGCGGTGCCGGCACCGGGCGACATCTCCGACGAGCAGGTCTGCACCCGGCTGGTCGAGACGGCGCAGCGCGAGCTCGGCGGGCTGGACATCCTGGTCAACGTCGCCGGCAAGCAGACCGCGACCAAGGCGATCGCCGACCTGACTACCGAACAGTTCGACGCCACCTTCCGCACCAACGTGTATGCCATGTTCTGGCTGTGCAAGGCAGCGTTGCCGATCATGCCGGCGGGCGCCACCATCATCAACACCACCTCGATCCAGGGCTACCAGCCGGCGCCGACCCTGCTGGACTACGCCTCGACCAAGGCGGCGATCACCTGCTTCACCCACGCGCTGGCCAAGCAGGTCGGAGAAAAGGGCATACGCGTCAACGCGGTGGCGCCTGGCCCGGTCTGGACCCCGCTGCAGCCCTCCGGCGGGCAGCCGCAGGAGAAGATCCCCGATCTCGGCGCGCAGACCCCGCTCGGCCGTCCGGGGCAGCCGGCGGAGCTGGCATCGGTCTACGTGCTGCTGGCGTCACAGGAATCCTCCTACGTCACCGGCGAGGTATACGGCGTGACCGGCGGCAACCACCTGCCCTAGCCGCCAAGCCGCTCCCGCGCCCGCCGGTGCCGCTAAGAATCCGGCGACGCCGGTGCGGCTGCGCTAGCGGATCAGGCTCTGCTCGCAGGACGCAGCCTGCAGCGTCTGGGCCACGGGGGATGCTGCCGGTTCCATCTGCCACAGGTGGTCGGGCGTGCCGTTGTCCTCGAACTGCACGATCCGCCCGCCGCTGCTCGTCGACTCGCCGTCCACGCCCAGCAACAGGTTGCTGTTGTTGTTGCGAAGCCGGAATTGTCCATCGGCGTTCTCGTCGAGCAGCTGCCAGGACTGGTTGGCGCTGCCGTCCGGCGTCTGCTGGGTGATCGTGGCGCTGTTCGCCGTCTGCGCGCCCGCTACCCCCATGACCAGCCCGCTGTCGAGGTTGCGGACCAGGTAGCTGTTCCGGGGTTGCGGGACCAGCTCCCAAAGGTGGTCGGACGTCCCGGTGTCGGGGTACTGCAGCAGCGGCGCACCGGGCGTGGTGGCACTGTCCTGCACGCCGATCATCAGGCCGCTGTTGAGGTTGACGATCTGGAACACGCGCCGGCCAAACGCCTGCAGCTCGCTCAAGCCCCAGCCTGTGCCGCCGCCGGGGTTCGGCGCCACCACCCTGATCTGGCTGGTGGTCAGGGCCGGGAAGTCGATCTGGTTGGGGCCGTTGGCCAACGCGGTGGCCTGGTGGCGGGACTGGTCCGGGACCGTGGCCCAGGCGCTGCCGGTCCAGTACTGCAGGTCGAACGTTTCCGGCACCCGCACCCCACCGCCGTCGTCGTAGAACACCAGGTTCACGCCCTGCAGGGTCACGGGGCGCTGGAAGTCCACGCCATAGGAGTCCGTGGCGTTGGGCGAGCTGTAGGAGGTCCAGCGGGTGTTCTCGGGAATGCCGCTGCGGAACACCACGCCGTCGATCGCGTGCCACACGTCGTCATAGGGCAGGAAGCCGGCATAGCTGGCGAAGGGCTGCGGCCCGTACGACACCCTTTGGCTGTTGACGGCGACGTCGACCAGGCGGCAGGCGCGGTCCTGCACGATGGCGGCCCCCACCGGCACCACCAGCGGCCCGAGGGTGCGTCGCGACCCGGCCGCATGCCCGTCCACGAATGCCCTGAGGCCGACGCCGCGGCCATAGCGACTGCCGGTCCGGTCCCACAGCACGGTCACGTTGTGGCCGTGATACGGCGCGTTTTCCAGCGCGAAGTAGTCCCAGCTCGCCGGCGCCAGCGGGTTCACCAGCAGCGTGTCGTCCGGCTGCCCGCGCAGGCCGATCAGGCCGGAGATGACGTTGTCGTTGAAGGTCGAATGGTTGTAGTCCTCGCTGTGGTTATAGGTGTCGTAGATCCAGTCCCCCATGTCGGCGTCGTGCGCCTCGGCGACATAGGGAACGCCGTTCCTGTACTGGGTCGCCGCATAGGTGTGCAGCAGGTTCAGGTAGTCGGCCCGGTTGATCGTCGCCTGCGCCGGGTAGTCCTGCAGCAGGTTCGCCAGCCCGGTCAGCGTTTGCGAGGTCTCGTACGGCCAGGACGGGCCGTCCCAATGGCAGCAGGTCTGCGCTTGGTAGTCGAACCAGCGGCTGCGCCGTTCCGCGGTGGTGGGACCGAAGGCGGCCGCGAAGCCCTGCGGGTCGAGCAGCTCCGCCATGGCGGTGGAGTCCGAGGTCGTGGGCAGCTCGAACATCCAGGGAACGAAGCCTTCCTCTTCCCGCGTGTCCAGCAGGGCGTCGGTCGGGTTGTTGTCGCGCTGCATGTGGAAGAAGAACTGGCGGGTCGTGTCCCACAGCGCGGACTGCGTCGCGGTGCGCAGCGCGCGCGCCCACCCCGCATAGTCCCTGGCCGTCGCCAAATCGCCGGCGAGGGCGGCGACGTTCGAGATCGCCTGCGCGTCGCCGTACTGGTACGCGTTGATGGTGGGACGGTAGCCGGCGCCGCCGTGATACGGGTCGCTGCTCTCGAACGAGGCCGGCGTGAACTCGGTCGCGTCCCACACCGGGACCTGCCAGTACAGCCCGAGCGCCGCGTTGAAATGGTTGTCCCAGCCGCGATACTGCCGCACCAGGCTCGGCAGCTCGCCGGTGGTGAAGGCGCGGTCGCCGGTGGCGAGGAACACCTGCCACACGGCGCTGGCGGCCCAGAAGCTGTACTCGTGCGCCCAGTCGCTGGTGTCCGCGTTCACCGCGTCGGTCATAGGCTTGGGAAACTGCCCGGGCCCGTTCAGCCAGTAGTCGATGTCGTCGCGGACGTAGCGCCCGTCGTGCAGCCAGCGCCCCTCGGTGATCTGGTGCCCGGCCGCCGCCACCACGCCGCCGTAGGGCGCGCCATACGACACCGGGGCCAGGAACTCGCTCGACAGCCAGCCATAGATCGAGCCGGTATAGGCCAGGTGCTCCTTGTACGTTTGCCAGCGGTAATAGTACACCGCCTGGATCTGCGGGTCCGGCACCTCCAGGAACGGGATGTTGCGCAGGAACCAGTCGGGGTCGTCGACCGGGCCGAGCAGGGCCGCGTCCGGCAGAAAGGCAGTGCGCCCCGGATACGGGCGTCCGGCGCTGTCGGCCGCCTCGGCGCGACAGCACAGAGCCGTCAAGCCGGCGACGCAGGTGGCCAGAACCAGCCGCGAGGGCATGGACCGTCTCCCGTTGTTTTGTCGGACAATTCGCCCGCGGCTTTGTGCTGTCAAGGCGCAAGGCGTGGCGGCTCCGCGGCACGGGTGCAGCAGGACGTGTCGCTGGCGCTTCGGAGATCGTTCCGGATCGCCGGCGGGCGCCTGCCGCGAGCCCGATCAGTCCACCCCCGGCTCCGGGCGAAGCAGCACGTGCTGCTTGCGGCCGAGCGAGAGCTTGATGACGCCGTCCAGGAGATCGTTCTCGCCGACCAGGTAGGTCTCGTCGGTCACCGGACGGTCGTTGATCCGGGCGCCGCCGCCGCGGATCAGCCGGCGCGCCTCGCCGTTGCTCCCGCACAGCCCGGCATCGGCGAACACGCGGAACACCGGGATGCCGGCGGCGAGCTCGTCGATCGCCACGGCACGCGACGGCAGCGCCTCCCCCACCAGCTGGCCCTCCTCAAAAGTACGACGCGCGGTCTCGGCCACGGCGAGGGCGGTGTCGCGGCCGTGGCACAAGGCGGTCGCCTCGGTGGCCAGCACCTTCTTGGCCTGGTTGATCTCGGCACCCCCCAGCGCGGCGAGCCGGTCGCATTCGGAAACGGGCAGGTCGGTGAACAGGCGCAGGAAGCGGCCGACATCGGCATCCTCGGTGTTGCGCCAGAACTGCCAGTAGTCGAACGGCGACACCCGGTCGGCGGACAGCCACACCGCGCCCGACGCGGTCTTGCCCATCTTGGCCCCGGACGCGGTGGCGATCAGCGGGGTGGTGAGCCCCCACACCTGCCGCCCGTCGGTGCGACGCACGAGGTCCACGCCCGACACGATGTTGCCCCACTGGTCGGAGCCGCCCATCTGCAGCGTCACACCGTGACGGCGGTTGAGCTCGCGGAAATCATAGCTTTGCAGGATCGAGTAGTTGAACTCGAGAAAGGTCAAACCCTGCTCGCGCTCCAGCCGCAGCCTGACGCTGTCGAAGGACAGCATGCGGCTGATGGAGAAGTGGCCGCCGACCTCGCGAAGCAGCTCGATGTAGCCGAGCCGGTCGAGCCATTCGGCGTTGTCGGCGACCAGCGCGCCGGTCGGGCTGTCGTCCAGGCTGACGAAGCGCTTGAGGATGGCGAGGATGGCCTCGCCGTTCTGCGCGATCCGCTCCGGCGCCAGCAGCTGCCGCGCCTCCTCCTTGCCGGACGGGTCGCCGATCTTGGTGGTGCCGCCGCCCAGAAGCAGCACCGGGCGGTGGCCGTGCCGCTGCAGCAGGCGGGCGAGCATGATCTGCACCATGGAGCCGACATGCAGGCTGTCCGCGGTGAGGTCGAAGCCGACATAGCCGGACACGGTGCCCGCCCGGAGCGCCGCGTCCAGCCCGTCGGCATCGGTGCATTGGAACACGAAGCCGCGGGCCTCTGCCTCGGCCAGGAAGTCGCTTCTGGGCATGGATCACACCGTGACGCTTGGCACCGGTCTGGCCCGGCGGGGGCGGTGCTGTAGCATGGCGTACGGGACGGGGGCGAGGACACCGCGATGCGCCAGGTGATCGGGCTGATGAGCGGCACCTCGCTGGATGGGGTGGACGCGGCGGTGGTCGAGACCGACGGGGTGCATGTGGGCGGATACGGGCCGTCGCTCACCCTGCCGTACGACCCGTCGCTGCGCGCCGCCCTGCGCGGGCTGCTCGACCGTGCCGAACGAACGGCGCCGGACGATCCCGGGCTGCTGCACCTGGAACGGCGGCTGACGGAGATCCACGTGGAGGCGGTGCGGCGGCTGGACGTGCCGGCGACGCTGATCGGCTTCCACGGCCAGACGATCCTGCACCGGCCGGAACAGGGCCGAACCTGGCAGATCGGCGACGCCCGCCTGCTGGCGCGCGAGACCGCCCTGCCGGTGGTGCACGACTTCCGCAGCGCCGACATCGCCGCCGGCGGCGAAGGGGCGCCGCTGGTGCCGGCCTACCATGCGGCCCTGGCCCGGGGGCTGGATCGGCCGCTGGCGGTGCTCAACCTGGGCGGGGTGGCGAACCTCACCTTTATCGGCACACACGACGCGCTGCTCGCCTGCGACACCGGGCCGGGCAACGCGCTTCTGGACGACTGGGCGATGCGCCACACCGGCACGCCCTGCGACCGGGACGGGGCGCTGGCCTCGGCGGGGCGGATATCGGAGCCGGTGCTGGCGCGGCTGCTGGCAAACCCGTTCTTCGCCCGGCCGGCGCCGAAATCGCTGGATCGGCAAGCATTCCACCGAGCGCTCGACGCCCTGTCGGGGCTGTCGCCTGCCGACGGGGCGGCGACGCTGACCGCGTTCAGCGCCGCCGCGGTGGCCGGCACCGCGCTGCCGCAAACGCCGCTGCGCTGGTTGGTGTGCGGCGGCGGACGCCACAACCCGGCGCTGATGCAGGCGCTGCGATCCAGGCTCGGCGTGCCGGTGGTGCCGGTGGAAGCGGAAGGATGGAACGGCGACGCGCTGGAAGCGCAGTGCTTCGCCTTTCTGGCGGCGCGGGTCGAGGCGGGGCTGCCGTTGTCATGGCCCGGCACCACCGGGGTCGGGCAGCCGACCCAGGGAGGCCGGCTGGTTCTTCCCGCCTGAACCGGCTCAGTCGGCGGCGAGCGCCATCGCCTTGCGGGCGACGATCTTGCCGACATAGTCCTCGACCGCGTCCGACACCTGCTCGGCATGGCGGGCGAACACGTGGTCGGCGCCGGCGCAGATCCGGTAGTCGACCGACACGTTCTTCTGGGTGTTCAGCTTGTCCACCAGCTTGCGCACCGCAGGCTCCGGCGCCAGCTCGTCGGTGTCGCCGGCGATCATCAGCCCGCCGCAGGGACACGGGGCCAGGAAGCCGAAATCATAGTGGCTGGCCGGCGGCGCCACGCTGACCCAGCCGGAAATCTCCGGGCGGCGCATCAGCAGCTGCATGCCGACAAAGGCGCCGAACGAGTAGCCGGCGATCCACAGCCCGCCCGAGTTCGGGTTCACGGTCTGCATCCAGTCCAGCGCCGCCGCCGCGTCGGAGATCTCGCCGATGCCGCCGTCGTAGCGGCCCTGGGAGCGGCCGACGCCGCGGAAGTTGAAGCGCATCACCGAGAAGCCGAGCCGCTCGAACGAGCGGTACATCGAATAGGTGATGCGGTTGTTCATGGTCCCGCCATGCATCGGGTGCGGGTGCAGGATCAGCGCGAGCGGGGCGTTGCTCTCGCCGGAATGGTGGTAGCGTCCCTCGAGTCGGCCGTCGGGGCCGGCGAACATCACCTCAGGCATGTCATCCCGCGATTCTCAATGCTGCGTCCGGTGGCATGGACGGCAGGCTGTTGCAACGCAATCGGCACCCGGCGATGCCCCGCCGGGTGAGGTTCTATCGATAGGGAAGGGCGTCGCTGCCGCTGCGACGACGCCTTGTTCCTGACACATGGCGCGAAAGCGACCAGGTTTCAAAGCCTTCGCAGGTCACGCGTGCATCCCGCGCAAGGCTGAGGCCGGACCGGCTTGACGGGAGGGCGACGTGATTGACTTGGCCTTGCCCGGACCCATAGTCCTCTCCCAACAGGCAGAAGCCGCCTCCGCACACTCTATAACGAGACGATCCGAGCGATGACAACGGAATAGCGCAGGCGGATCGCCGGAAGGACGACATCATGAGCGATCCCGCCGGTCCCGGGTCCGGGCGTTTATCCATTTATCTGGACGCCAACGCCAGCGAGGCGCTGCGTCCGGAAGCGCTGGACGCGTCGGTCGCAGCGCTGCAGCTGCCGGGCAACCCGGCTTCCGTGCACGGCGACGGGCGGCGGGCGCGGGCGCTGCTGGAAGACGCGCGCGAGCGCGTCGCCGCCTGCTTCGGCGCCGACCCGGCCGGGCTGGTGTTCACCTCCGGCGGCACCGAAAGCAACGTGCTGGCAGTGCGCGCCCTGGGCGCCGGCCGTCGGGTACTGGTCGGCGCCACCGAGCACGACGCGGTTCGCCGTGCCGTCGACGGCGCGCAGATCCTGCCGGTGGACGGGAACGGCCTGATCGACCTTCCTGCTCTGGCGGCGGCGCTGTCGGCCGGACCGCCTGCCCTGGTCTGCCTGATGGACGCCAACAACGAGACCGGCGT
>CAXTMS010000145.1:0-8759 GCA_964245345.1 uncultured Acetobacteraceae bacterium
TCCCCGTCACGGTGAACGGTGCGATGCCAGACAGCCTTCCAGCCGGCCAGGATCTTCTCGACTTCGCCGCGTTCGCGCAGGCTCCGTTGTCCGACGACCCGTTCCCGTATCTGCTGGTCCGCAACTTCATACCGCCAGCCTCGCTGGACAGCGTCATCGCCGACCTGCCGGAGATCGCCGGCGGCGGCTCCTACCCGCCTTCCGCCCTTCGCCTGCGCGGGGCGGCTGCCAGCCTGGTCCGTGATCTGGAAGGACCGCGGTTGCGCGAGGCGATCGCCGACCGGTTCGGGCTCGACCTCGGCGGCAGCCGGACCATGCTCACCCTGCGCGGCCGCACCCGGGAAAAGGATGGCCGCATCCATACCGACTCCACCGCCAAGCTGGTCACGGTGCTGCTGTACCTGAACCCGGCTGGCGCCGAATGGTCGCGCCAGGACGGCTGCCTGCGCCTGCTCCGCGGTCCGGACGACCTGGACGACTATGCCGTCGAGGTGCCGCCGGTGGATGGCACCCTGCTGGTGTTCCCGAACGGCCCGACCACCTTTCACGGCCACAAGAGCTTTGTCGGCCGGCGCTACGCGATCCAGCTCAACTACATGGCCGACGATGCCAAGGCGCGCCACGAGATGCGCCGGCACCGGTTGTCCGCGCTGGCCAAGCGCCTGCTGCCGGCCTGACGCAGCCGGGGAAGGGGCGTCCCCTTCCCCGGCGCCAGCGTCGAGGTCAGCTTTCGTCGCCGTCCTGGCGCAGGGGCATCCAGGCGCGCCCGTCGCGCCCGAGCAGCTCTTCCGCGCCCTTCGGCCCGGCCGTCCCCGCCTCGTACGGCTCCGGTCCGGACGGATCGGCTGCCCAGGCCTTGAGCGCCGGGTCCACCACGCGCCAGGCCGCCTCGATGTTGTCGGCGCGCTGGAACAAGGTCGCGTCGCCGATGAAGCAATCGTACAGCAGGGTCTCGTAGCCGACGTTGGGGGTGAGGTTGAACGCGTCCTCGTAGCGGAACTTCATCTCCACGCCGCCCAAGTCCATCTTCGGGCCGGGGATCTTGGCGCTGATGCCGAGCGTGACGCCCTGGGTCGGCTGGATGTTCAGGGTCAGGTTGTTCGGGCTGAGCTTGTCCACCGGGCTGTCGGCGAACATGGCGTATGGCGCCTGCTTGAAGTGCACCACCACCTCGGTGAGGCGGCCGGTCATGGACTTGCCCGTGCGCATGTAGAACGGCACCCCGGACCAGCGCCAGTTGTCGATCTCCAGCTTCAGCGCGACATAGGTTTCGGTGTTGCTGTTCTTGGCCACGCCGGGGCTGTCGCGGTAGGCCGCGACGCCGCGGCCCTGCACCGTGCCGGCGGTGTACTGGCCGCGGATCGCGTTCTGCGGCTGCACCGGGCGGATCGCCTCGAACAGGGCTTCCTTGGCGTTGCGCACGGTTTCGGCCGAGAACGAGTTCGGCGGCTCCATCGCCACCATGCCCAGCAGCTGGAACAGGTGGTTCGGGATCATGTCGCGCAGCGCGCCGGTGGGCTCGTAGAACGCCCCGCGCCCCTCCACGCCCACGGTCTCGGCCGCGGTGATCTGCACGTGGTCGACGTATTCCCGCCGCCACAGCGGCTCGAACACCCCGTTGCCGAAGCGCATGGCCAGGATGTTCTGCACCGTTTCCTTGCCGAGGAAATGGTCGATCCGGTAGATCTGCTCCTCGTTCAGCACCTTGAGCAGCCGCGCGTTCAGCTCGCGCGCGCTGTCGAGGTCGGAGCCGAACGGCTTCTCCACCACCACGCGGCGGTACGCCCCATCGGCTTCCTGGGTCAGCCCGGCCTTGCCCAGGTTCTCCACCACCGGGGCGAAGAAGCGGGCGGCGACCGCGCAATAGAACACCACGTTGCCGCCCAGGTGCCCCTTGAGGCCTTCGAGCTGGGAGATGTCGGTGAAGTCGGCCTTGTAGTAGCTCATCCGGCCGGACAGGCCGTTCCACCAGTCGGCGTTGATCTGCGGGGTGTAGAACTCGGCGTCCGGGTCCTTGGTGAACTCCTGCATGGTCTGGCCGAGCTCGCCGCGCCAGCTTTCGTCCGAGCCGTCCACCCGGTCCACGCCGATCACCTTGAAGGTGTCGTCCAGCAGGCCGGCGCCGAACAGGTTGTACAGGGCGGGCGTCAGCAGCCGCTTGGTCAGGTCGCCATGGGCACCGAAGATGACCAGGGTGCAGGGAGGCGCCTTGGCCCCGGCGGTCGCGGCCAGCTTGTGCGAGGCCTTGGGGCTCGACGAGACTTCACCGACTGGGTCCATGGGTTCAGCTTCCTTGTCGCTTGGAGAAACGGGGGCAGGGGAACGAGAAGACGGGCCGCGGGATCACAAACGTTTGGGCAGGCTCTCCGTCGCCACGACGGCGACGTGGTGGTCGATGCCGAGCCAGGCGCCGCTGCCGCGCTCGCGCCAGGTGAACACCACGGTGCTGCCGTCCGGCAGGGCGGCGGTGGGCAGCTCGGCGACAAAGATGCCGGGCCCCGCCTGCACCACCGGGGTGTCCTGGATCCGCACCCAGCCATCGTCGCTCCAGTGGAGGTCGGCGGCCACCGGCAGCTCGACACGCAGCGCCCGTCCCTGCGGCATGCGGCGCAGCTCGTGGTCGTGGCGCCAGCGGGCGATCCGCGCGCGGCGGCCGGTTCCATAGCGTGCGGCCGCGTGCGGCGGCGGGTCGAACACCACGCCGTCGGCAAGGGAGCGAAGCAGCCGGACGTGCTCGGCATGGGTCCACAGATGCGGCATCACCATGCCGCCGCGCCCGTCCGGACCGTCGACCCGTTCCGGCAGCATGCCGCCCTCGCCGGCGCAGTTCTGCAGGCTTCCGAGCAGGGCGCGCGCCTCGCCCGCCTGCCCGGACAGGAGTGCGAGCAGGGCGCGCTCCGCCGTCAGCACCGGCCGCGGCGCCTGCCCGGCATCGCCGCGACAACACCAGGCCGGGCCGCCGGGAAGCTGCACCCGCAGCTCGGCGTCGACCGCGTGCAGGCCGCGCAGCAGGCGCGGGTCGTCCGACGCCAGCACGCCGAGGCGGGCCAGCGAGACGATGTCCGGGTCTGCCTCGGGCCGGTCCGACGAGGCGGGCGAACCCGGCTCGTCCAGCACCGCGTCCAGCAGCTCATGGATGCTGTCGGCAGTGTCCTGGAGGAAGGCGCACAGGATCGCGTCGCCGGCACGCTCCGCCCAGGCGGCGGCGGCGAGCAGGGCGGCGATCTCGGTGGCGAGCGTGTGGAGCTTGAGGCCGTCGGTGCGGCCCCAGCGGTCCTGGCCGTCCAGGGGATCGTGGCGCGCCAGGCACAGCGCCGCCTGCCGCACCATCGGCCAGTAGCGCCGAACCTCGTCCTCCCCCAGCACGTCGGCCCGCAGCGCCAGGTCGGCCAGCAGCACCGGCTGGGCGATCTCGTCCAGCTGCAGCCCCTGCCAGGCGGCCATGCCGTCGAGCCAGAAGTTCTGCGGCCAGTGCCCGTCGGCTTCCTGCACCGTGTGGAGGTAGCCGAGCGCCTCGCGCAGCGCCTCCGGATCCCCCGCGGCCAGCAGCGCGCGGGCAGCCGCGGCCACGTCGCGCGCCCGCACCAGGTGGCACGCGGCGGGATAAGCGTCGTTCTGCAGCGCCGCCCACGGCACGCCGAGGCTGGCGATCCGGGCACCCGGCACCGACGGGCATTCATGGGTGCGGATGGCCATCAGGCTGGTGCGGTACAGGTCGCGGGCTTCGGGATCGGTGCCGTCCGTCGCCGCGTCGAGCGGACGCGCGTCGGCGAGCCAGCGCTGCCATCCCGCGGCATAAGCGTGCTCGAGCGCCTCGAACGGTTCCAGCAGCGCCGCCCTGGCCCGCATCGCCGCCTCGGTCCAGATCCGGCCGAACGCCAGCACCACCACCACCCCGTCCGGACAGTCCTCCAGCACCAGCTCGCCGGTCAGGGCGACGTTGCCGTTGAGCGCGCGCTCGTACTGCCAGGCCATGTGGCGGTGGCGGTGGAGGTCCTGCCAGCCGTCGCTGATGCCGGCATAGCCGGCCGAGCGCGCACGCCAGCCGCAGCTCGCCGCCAGCGCCACCGCGGTGCCCTGCGCCTCGGCGAACAGCATCTGCATGCCCTTGTACTCGCCGATCCAGGCGGTTCCCATGCCGGTGACGTTGACCAGGTGCGGCGCCAGCAGCGCATGCAGCCGAAGCGGCGCCGACGCAGGGTCGTCCGGCCCGGCCAGGTCCTCCAGCCGGACGTGCTGCAGGATCGCCGGACGCACCGGGTCGGCGATGATGTGCTTGTGCAGCCGGAAGCGTCCGCCGTCATGGGTGCTGACGATCCGGTAGGCCGGCACCCCCGCCGCCAGCGGCGTGGTGACGGACGCGCAGTCGCGACGCTCCTCGGCGAACAAGGTGGTGCCATCGGTGACGATCAAGCCGAAGTCGCGCACGGCGGTCTGCTCGATGCGCGGGTAGGCGATCTCGTTCAGGATGCCGTTGCCCAGCGTGAACCAGACCCGGCTGTCGTCGCGCAGCGAGCGGCCGACGCCGCTCTTGCCGGTGGGGATCCAGCGCGGCGGCTGTCCCGGCTCTCCAGGCGCGTCCACCATCGACTACAGTTCCCCTTCGGCCGCATCAGCGCTTCGCCGGCGGAACGCCCCGACGGAACGTCCCGTTCCTTGGACGGCGACGGCGTGCCGGCCGATGCGGCGGCTTTTGTTGCGTCCGACCCGCGCTCCAGGCTAGGGGACCAGACACCGTTCGCCGTCCAGGCGTTGATGCCTCGAACGGCCCGGACGCATCGGGGTACGATCATCATGGGCTATCGCGTCGCCGTCGCAGGAGCCACCGGAGCGGTCGGGCGCGAGATCATCAAGACCCTGGCCGAGCGCGGGTTTCCGGTGGACGACATCGCGGTTCTCGCATCGTCCCGCTCGGTCGGCCAGGAGATCTCGTTCGGCCCGAAGCGCGTGCTCAAGGTGCAGAGCCTCGACAGCTTCGAGTTTTCCGGCTGGGACCTCGCGCTGTTCAGCCCGGGGGCTGCGGTGTCGGCGGTGCATGCGCCGCGCGCCGCCGCAGCTGGCTGCGTGGTGATCGACAACACCTCGCAGTTCCGCATGGACCACGACGTGCCGCTGGTGGTGCCGGAGGTGAACCCGCAGGCGCTGTCCCGGCACACCCGCCGGCGCATCATCGCCAACCCGAACTGCTCCACCATCCAGATGGTGATGGCGCTGAAGCCGCTGCACGACCTGTTCACGGTCAAGCGCGTGGTGGTGGCGACCTACCAGGCGGTGTCGGGCGCCGGCAAGGAAGGCATGGACGAGCTGTTCACCCAGACCAAGGGCTCCTTCGTCAACGATCCTCCCACCAGCGAGCAGTTCACCAAGCCGATCGCCTTCAACGTGATCCCGCACATCGACCGCTTCCTCGACGACGGCGCGACCAAGGAGGAATGGAAGATGGCGGTGGAAACCCGCAAGATCATGGGCGGCGAGATCGCGGTGATCGCCACCTGCGTGCGGGTGCCGGTGTTCATCGGCCATTCGGAGGCGGTAGTGGTGGAATTCGAGGACAAGGTGGACCTCGACCGGGCGCGACATGCGCTCAGGGAGGCGCCGGGGGTGATCCTGCACGACGGGCGCGAGGATGGCGGCTACGTCACGCCGCTGGACTGCGCCGGCGAGGACGCGACCTATGTCAGCCGGCTGCGCGTCGACCCCACCGTGCCGAACGGGCTCGCCTTCTGGTGCGTGTCGGACAACCTGCGCAAGGGAGCCGCCTTGAACGCCGTTCAGATCGCCGAGGCGCTGGTGGCGCTCGAGCTGCTGCGGAAGGCCGCCTGAGCCGCTTCCTTCCCGGTCGCGCCACCCGGGCGCCGGAGCCGCACTACGTTTGGCGGCCAGGCGCGCCGCCGGCGCGTCCGCCACGCGCCGCCTGGCCGCGCGCAGCCGGGATCGCGCTGGCGATCGTGGCGCAGGGGGCACTGTATCTCGGGCTGCGTCACGTGGCGGTCGCCACCTGGCCGTCCTGGGCGCATCACCGTTCCGTAAGGCACGGGCCGACACCGTGGCCGAGGGTGGTGTCCGCCGACATCGTGGCCGGGACGCATGCCGCGGGCGACGTGCCGCCGTTGCCGGCGCCGGTGCTGATGCCGGCGCCGCTGGTGACGCTGCCCGTGCCGGATCTCGACGTGTCGGGAACCGGAACCACTCCTTCCGGTTGAAGTCATAATGACGATTACAACCTTTGCACGCGTTCACCTGCTTCTCACCGCACGGCTCGGCCAGCCCGGGACGGCGACCCTGCCGCTCGACGCGGTCGAGCTCGACCGACTCTCCGCCTGGCTGAAGCGGACCAGGCTGAAGCCGGTGGACCTGCTGGAGCCGGAACTGCTGGAACGGCTGTCCTGGGCGCCGGACGCGCCGGTTCCGCTCGACCGGCTGGCCGGGCTGCTGAGGCGGTCGGCGGCGCTGGACGCGGTGCTGGACCGGTGGGACCGGTCGGGGCTGTGGGTGATCGGCCGCGACGACCCGGACTACCCGCGTCGGGTGAAGCGGCGCCTGCGCGACGCGTCGCCGGCCCTGCTGTTCGGGCGGGGCGACAGGCTGCTGCTCAACCGCGGCGGGATCGCGATGGTCGGCGGCGACGCGGATGACGCGGACGCGGTGGCGTATGCCGCAGGCTTCGCCGTTCGCGCCGCCGCGGCGGGACTGGCGACCGTTTCCGGCCTCGGCAACCCGGTCGAGGACGCGGCGGTGGACGGCAGCCTGTCGCAGCAAGGGTTTGCGGTGGCGGTGCTGCCGGGCGACCTCCATGGGCAGGCCGTCGACGCGCGGCTGCGTGCCTCGGCGGACCGCCTGGTGCTGGTCTCGGAAACCGAGCCCGGTTGTGCCGGAAAGGGATCGGCGCGCTGCCTCTACGGCGTGTCGGACGCCGCGCTGCTGGTCGGCGTCGGCCGCGGGAGCGACCGCTGGGCGGACACGGTCGGTGCCATAGAAAAGGACTGGGTGCCGCATTGGGTGCGTGCCGGCGATCCGGAAGCGGGCACCCTGATCCGGCTCGGCGCCCATCCGGTGGCGGACGACGAGGGGACGCCGCGCGCGTTGTTGTCGCCGCCGCGTCCTGTCCGGTCTTCCGTGCGCAGGATCCCGGGGCCCGCCTTTCCGGCGCCCGCGCCACAACCGGTGCTGTCTGGCTTCGCCGAGGCGGCGGCCCCCTTTCCTACTCCGCCGCCGCCGACCGAGCGTGGCACGCATCTGCGTCTGGTCGAGCTGCATCCCCGCCCGGCGGCGTCGCTCGTTCCTGCGTCGCAGCCGGAGCCCGACCCCAGTTTCTACGAGCTGTTCGGGCGCCGGGTCTTGGGGCTGTTGCGGAGCGGGCCGCTTGGCGCGTCGCGGATCGCCGAGGCGATGGACCTGACCCGACAGCAGGCGGAGGCATGGCTGCTTCGTGCCGAGGGCGACGGGCGCGTGCAGCTGGATCCCGAGACCCGTCTGTATCGGCTTCCCTAGCTTATGTTGCACTGCACAGTGACAGCGTTGACCGTCTGCCCCCGCAAGCGTAGGACCATCCTCTCCCAAGGCGGCTTCCAATCTTTCGGGGCCAAATCAAGGAAGTAGCCAGCGCGCCCATGAAGGATGTCCGTGACGCGCTGTTTGTGGCGCATGCGACCGACGGCAAGCTGGTGCGCCGTCCGATGTCTCCCCATCTCGGCGTCTACCGCCTGCAGCTGTCGATGGTGCTGTCCGGGCTGTATCGGATGTCCGGGATCGTGAGCTCGGTCGCCACCCTGCTGCTGGTGTGGTGGCTGGTGGCCGCGGCCACCGGACCGAAACCGTTCGCCCTGGTGCAGAGCGTGGTGGCGAACCCGCTTGGCCTGCTGGTGCTGTTCGGCTGGACCCTGGCGGTGGTGTTCCACACCGTGGGCGGCCTGCGCCACCTGGCTTGGGATGCCGGCTACGGCTTCGCCAAGGACGTGTTCAACCGCACCGGGCCGGTGGTGATCGTCGTGTCGGTGCTGCTGACGCTGGTGATCTGGGTGATCGGGTTCGTGCTGTGGCACCACGGTGCCTCGGCTGCCGGCAGCGGAGGCTAGCGCCATGTCCGGCAGAAACACGCAGATCCAGATCATGCGCTCGCAGCTCGGGCGGGTGCGCGGACTCGGCTCCGCCAAGTCCGGCGTCGAGCATTGGTGGGTCGAGCGGCTCACCGCGATCGCCCTGGTGCCGTTGACGATCTGGTTCGTGGTGGCGGTGCTGCTGCATCTCGGCCAGCCGCAGCTCGCGGTGGTGCACTGGGCGGCGCATCCGGTGAACACGGTCTTGTTGCTGGCGCTGGTGATGCTCACCTTCCATCACATGCAGCTCGGACTGCAGGTCGTGATCGACGACTACGTGCACGACACCCGCTCGCATCTGGTGGTGTCGTTGCTGAACAAGGGTGCCTCGCTTCTGCTGGCGCTGTTCGCGATCGTGGCGATCCTGAAGATGGCGTTCTGGATCCACACATCCTGAACGGCCCGCGGGCCGGAACAAGAGTTTGAACATGAACGCGATCACGCTGCCTTCCTCACGCGCCTACACGATCGTCGACCATGCCTATGACGTGGTGGTGGTGGGAGCGGGTGGCTCCGGCCTGCGCGCCACGCTGGGCATGGTCGCGGCCGGTCTCAAGACCGCCTGCATCACCAAGGTGTTCCCGACCCGCTCGCACACGGTGGCGGCGCAGGGCGGCATCGGCGCCTCGCTCGGCAACATGGCCGAGGACAACTGGCGCTGGC
>CAXTMS010000146.1:0-8695 GCA_964245345.1 uncultured Acetobacteraceae bacterium
GGCTTCCCGCACCAGCGCCACCGCGTCCAGCCGCCCGGCCAGCTCCGGCGACACCCACGCCACCACGCTGCCCTTGCCCTCCGCGGTTGACACCAGCGCCACCACCCCGGCCCCGGTGCCGCGGCCGATTTCCTCCGCCAGTCCCTTGAGCTCCCTCGGCGACACCTCGCCCAGGTTGCGTCCGGCGAACGCGATCCCGCCGACCTGCTCGATGGCCGCCGCCCCGCCGCCGGTCGCCAGCCTGCGCTGCAGCTCCGCCACCTGCCGCTCCAGCCCGCGCCGCTCTTCCAGCAGCACCGACAGCCGCTCCGCCGCCTCGGCCGGCGGCACCCTGAGCAGCGCGGCCACCTCCTTCAGCCGGTTCTCGGTCAGCAGGGCTGCCTGTTCCGCCGCCCGCCCGGTCACCGCCTCGATCCGCCTGACGCCGGCCGACACCCCGCTTTCGCCGGTGATCCGGAACTGCCCGATCTCCCCGGTCCGCGCCACGTGCGTGCCGCCGCACAGCTCGATCGAGTACGCGCCGCGCTCCGGGTCGTCGCTGTCGCCCATCGACACCACCCGCACCTCGTCGCCGTACTTTTCCCCGAACAGCGCCCGCGCGCCCTGCGCCACCGCCTGGTCCGGCGTCATCAGGCGGGTGCCGACGGTTCCGTTCTCCCGTATCTTCCCGTTCACCTCCGCCTCGATCAGGGCCAGCTCCTCGGGCGTCACCGGCCGCGGCTGGCTGACGTCGAAGCGCAGCCGGTCCGGCGCGTTCAGGCTTCCCTTCTGCGCCACGTGCTCGCCCAGCCGGCGTCGCATCGCCTCGTGCAGCAGGTGGGTGGCGGAATGGTGCGCGCGTATGTCGCCGCGACGCGCGTGGTCCACCGTCGCCGTCACCGCGGCCCCGACGCGCGCCGTTCCTTCGACCACCCGGCCCTGGTGCACGAACAGCTCGCCCAGCTTCTTCTGCGTGTCCTCGACCACGATGCGCAGGCCCGGCGCTTCCATCACCCCCGTGTCGCCGACCTGCCCGCCGCTTTCGGCGTAGAACGGGGTCTGGTTCAGCAGCACGCCCACCTCCGCCCCTGTAGCCGCCTCCGCGACCGGCACCCCCGCGACCACCAGCGCCACGACTTCCGCATCCGTCTGCTCGGTGGCGTAGCCGAGGAACTCGGTGGCTCCCGCCGTGTCGCGCAGATCGAACCAGACCTGTCCGGTCGCCTCGTCGCCCGAGCCGGACCACGCGGCGCGCGCCCGCGTCCGCTGCGCCTGCATCGCCTGCTCGAAGCCGGCGTGGTCGACCCCGTGCCCGCGCTCGCGCAGCGCGTCCTCCGTGAGGTCGAGTGGGAAGCCGAACGTGTCGTAGAGCTTGAACGCGACCGCCCCCGGCAGCGCCTCGCCGCTGCCCAGCCGCCCGGTTTCCTCCGCCAGCAGCCCGAGGCCGCGCTCCAGCAGCGCCTTGAAGCGGTCCTCCTCCTGCCGCATCGTTTCCCGGATCAGCGCCTCGTTCGCCACCAGCTCCGGGTAGGCGACGCCCATCTGGCGCACCAGCGCCGGCAGGAGGCGGTGGAACACCGGCTCGGTGGTGCCCATCATGTGCAGGTGGCGCATGGCGCGTCGCATGATCCGGCGCAAAACGTAGCCGCGCCCGTCCTTGGACGGCAGCACCCCGTCGGCGATCAGGAAGCTCGACGAGCGCAGGTGGTCGGCCACCACGCGGTGGCTGGTGCGGAACACGCCGTCCGGGTCCTGCCCGGTCGCCTCGGCGGAAGCCAGGATCAGCGCGCGCAGCGTGTCGGTGTCGTAGTTGTCGTGCACCCCCTGCAGGATGGCGGCGAACCGTTCCAGCCCCAGCCCGGTGTCGATCGACGGGCGGGGCAGGGGCGTGCGGGTGCCGGGCGGATCCTCGAAATACTGCATGAACACGAGGTTCCAGATCTCGATGAACCGGTCGCCGTTCTCGTCTGCGGAGCCCGGCGGTCCGCCCGGGATGTGCTCGCCGTGGTCGAAGAAGATTTCCGAGCACGGGCCGCACGGGCCGGTGTCGCCCATGCGCCAGAAGTTGTCTGCAGTCGGGATGCGTATGATCCGGCTGTCCGGCAGCCCCGCGATCCGCTTCCACAGCGAGGCGGCCTCGTCGTCCTCCGAATACACCGTTGCCAGCAGCCGGTCCGGGGACAGGCCGAACTCCTTCGTCACCAGCGTCCAGGCCAGCTCGATCGCGAGCGGCTTGAAATAGTCGCCGAACGAGAAGTTGCCCAGCATCTCGAAGAAGGTGTGGTGCCGCGCGGTGTAGCCCACGTTGTCCAGGTCGTTGTGCTTGCCGCCGGCGCGCACCACTTTCTGTGCCGTGGCCGCCCGGCTGTACGGCCGGCTTTCCTGCCCGGTGAACACGTTCTTGAACTGCACCATGCCGGCGTTGGTGAACAGCAGCGTGGGATCGTTGCGCGGCACCAGCGGGCTGCTCGGCACGACACGATGATCGTGGCCGGCGAAGAAGCGGAGGAAGGCGGCGCGGATGTCGTTGCTGGAGGTCATGGCGAAGAAAAGGCGTCCCGGACGTGACATCGTCACCTAGCGCAGCAACCGTCATGGCGAAAGGCACGGACCGGATCGGGACAGGGCGGCCGGCAGCGGCAGGAACCGCGGCAGCCGGCAGGACTTCTGCGTCCACCGTCGCGGAGCCGCCTCATGCATCTCGCCTACTGGATGATCCTGATCGCGGTTCTGCTGCCCTACGTGATGGCGGCACTGGCGAAGAACGGCGGCGGCATCGACAACAGGCAGCCGCGCGTCGGGCTGGACGCGCTGCAGGGCTGGCGCAGGCGGGCCGACTGGGCACACCGAAACCATTTCGAGGCGCTGCCGGCCTTCGCCGCCGGCGTGCTGGTGGCGGAACTGGCCCACGCGCCGCAGTTCTGGATCGACGGCTTGGCGGTCCTGTTCGTGCTGCTGCGCTGCGCCTACAGCGTCGCCTATGTCGCCGACCGGGCGGTGCTTCGTTCCCTGTGCTGGCTGGGCGGCATGCTTTGCGTCATCGCCTTGTTCTGCATCGGGATCTGACGAACGGCGCAGGAGACAGGTGATGGCGGAACCGGGAGAAGCGCTGGCCGCGATCGGCATGCTGCCGGACGGGGAGATCGATCCGGCTCCCGCAGCGCTGCAGCTGGCGCGGCTCGATGCCGGCGGCACCGACTGGGACGCGGCGTCGTCGCACCTGTCCGTGCTGGCGCGCGATGCGGCCGCGGTCGGCGCGGTCATGAGCGGGCGGGCGCCCGAAGCCCGCATCGGCGCCCTGGCCGGGCTAATCCACGCCCACCATGGCTATCGCGGCGACTCCGACACCTATGACGACCTCGACAACGCCAACCTGATCCGGGTGATCGAGCGCCGGCGCGGGCTGCCGGTCGCCCTCGGCGTGCTGTGGCTGCACTGCATCCGCGCCGCCGGATGGGACGGGCACGGGATCGACTTTCCCGGGCACTTCCTGGTGTCGCTGGTGGTTCCCGCTCCGTTTCCCCGCGGAGCCGGCCGATCCGAGGCGACCGGCCAGAACGCGCGGTCGCGGCAGCCGCGCCGGTTGCTGATCGACCCGTTCAACAACGGCGCCGTGGTCGGCAGCGCCGACCTGCTGCCGATGCTGCAGCACCTGGGCGCAGGCGACGCCGAGCTGCACCCGGGCATGACCCGGCCCATGGCGGTCCGCGACGTGCTGCTGCGCCTGCAGCGCAACCTGGTGCAGCGCCGTCTGGCGGCGCACGAGTTGCAGGCGGCGCTGCGATCGCTCGAGGGCATGCTCCTGATCGCGCCCGAGGTGATGACGAACTGGCTCCAGGCGGCGGAACTCAGCCACCAGCTGGGACATGCCGTGCAGGCGGTGCGGTGCCTGGAGCGCGTGGTGGCGGCGGCGCCCGGCAGCGACGTGGCCAGGCGGGCGCAAGCCCGGCTGGATGCCTGGGGGAAAGCCGGCTGATCCGGACGGCGTCCGCTGCGGGACGGAGAACGGTGCGCTAGCGGAACACCATCCGGCGCGACAGGGTGAAGTTGGCGCACATCCCGGCCAGCGAGCCGGCCGCCAGCGCCGTCACGAGATGGGCGCGGCAGAACGGCATCAGCCAGATCAGCGCGAAGAACGTGCTCCGGTTCAGGACGAAGCCGAGCCCGTTGGCACCAAGGAAGCCCAGCCATTGTTGGACCAGCGGCGCGTCGGAGCCGCGCCCGCGAAAGGTCCAAAGGCGGTTCAGCATCCAGTTCATCGTCGCGGCGACGAAGAACGCGGCAAGCGCCGCTGCGGTCACGCCGACCAGCGGCTGCAGCGCGTACACCGTGGACACGTCCCAGAGCAGGCCGAGGCCGCCCACCGTGCCGAACTTCAGCAGCTGCGCCGCGAGCGACAGGAGCTGGGACTGCCCGGCGCTGGCGGCGACAACAACCGGATCGGCGGCAGACGCCCCGGCCGGCGGTAGCGGCAGCTCGCCGACGCTCAGCGTTCCCGCAGCCTCGCCGTGCTCCGGCAGGCTGGACAGGACCGTATCGGCGAAGCGGGGCAGGGCGATCTGGCTCACGCCCTACTCGGTAGCCCCGACGGGCGGTGGAAGACAAGCAAGGTCCGGTGTCGGCGGACGGGCACACGAAAAAGGGGCGCCCGGAGGCGCCCCTTCATCGGAAGTCGACGCGACGAGGATCAGTGCAGGATGATCTCGACGCGACGGTTCTGCGGCTCGCGGGTGTTCGGGCCGGTGGCGACCAGCGGATGGGTCTCGCCGTAGCCGTGGATGTCGATCGCCGTGCCCGGCACGCCGTCGCGGATCAGCTCGGCCTTCACGCTGGTGGCGCGACGGATCGACAGGCCCTGGTTGTAGCGTGCGCCGCGTGCGCCGCCGTGGATCGACGAGGTGTCGGTGTAGCCGTTGACCTCGATGCGGGTGGTCTGCACGTGGGTGGAGGCCTGCGCCGCCTCGGCGATGATCTCGCGGGCGCGGCCGGTCAGGTCCGAGCGATCCCAGTCGAAGAACACCAGGTAGGTGCGGGCCGGCGCCGGGGCCGGGGCCGCGACGACGGGAGCCGGCGGCGGCGGCGGCGGGGCGGTCTCGAAGGCGTACCGGATGCCGACCATGAAGGAGTGGTTGAAGCTGTCGTTGAAGTCGGCGTTGCCCTTGTGGATGCCGGTCGCCGTGTACGAGGTCGACTGGTAGGCCGAGCCGGTCTCCTGCGGCGTGGTGCCGGTGAAGCGATACTCGCCGGTCAGCGCCAGTCCGGGAACCTGGGCGATGTTGTAGGCGACGCCGACGATGCCCTGGTAGGCGAAGCTGCCGTTGGTGCCGCCGGTGCGGTTGACGCTGCCGTCGTCGAACACGGTGGTGAACGGCGACTCGTGCTGCCACAGGTAGCCGGCGCCGACACCGACATAGGGCGTCACCGGCAGGGCGATGCCGAAGCTGTCGAGGTCGAGGTCGTAGAGCACGTCGACCAGGGCGCCGTACTTCTCGTCGTGGCCGGTGGTGGAGCCGGGCACGCTGGTGAAGTGGTTGTGGTTGACGTTGTTGTAGAAGTAGGTGCCCTGCAGCTCGGTGCGCAGACCGTTGCCGAAGCCGAAGCCGAACGAGCCCTCGCCGTCGAAGCCGTCACCGAAACGGAAGGTGGACTTGCTCCCGTCCGGAGCGCCCGGATCGGCGAAGGTGGTCGGCGAATAGTGCACGCCCACGCTCTGCTGGAGGTTGTAGCCAGCACCGAGGCTCACGTACGGCCCCACGACGGGATCGGCCATCGCGACAGCCGGGGCGGCTGCGAGGAGTGTGGTTGCAAGTAACGTCGTGCGCAGACGCATTTTCTCGTCCTCTT
This sequence comes from uncultured Acetobacteraceae bacterium, assembly GCA_964245345.1. GTDB lineage: Bacteria > Pseudomonadota > Alphaproteobacteria > Acetobacterales > Acetobacteraceae > Lichenicola. The sequence goes on from CAXTMS010000146.1 coordinate 5,824, forward strand.
GGTCATCCGTTCGAGCGGCCGCCAACCATCGGCAGCACAGCCTCAGCATGATGCTTAAGCCCGATATAGAAGCTCCGGTTGCGATTGGAGAGCGTGTAACCACTCCCTCAGGTCATTCCGGAATGGCTGTGACGGAAACATCACAGTTTATTATCTGGCCGTCATGATTAACCCGTTCCTCATGTTGCGGACGAGAAGAGTGTCGATTCACGCTCGCGCTGCCGTGCGGTCAGGCGGTCACCGGCGCAGCCGTCTGTTGCAGGAAAGTGACAAAGAGGGCGAAACGGTCTCGCGCCGCTACGCCGTGCAACCTTCCTCGCGCAGCAGTGCCGTCACCGCCGCCTCCGGCACCTCGCGGCAGGTGAAGGCACGGCCGATGCCGCGCGAGAGCACGAAACCCAGGCGACCATCGCGTATCTTCTTGTCGCGGCGCATGTGCGACAGCAGCGACGCGGCGCTGAAGACCGCGCCCGAGGCGCGGGACAGCGCGGCGATCCGGGCGGGCAGGCCGATCGCCTCGAGATGGGCGATCACCGTGCCGGCGTCGTCGTCGGCCGCGCAGCCCAGCCGCTGCGACAGCCGCAGCGCCAGGCCGAGTCCGATCGCCACCGCCTCGCCGTGCAGCAGCCTGCCGTCGTAGCGCAGCTCGGCCTCCAGCGCGTGCGCGAAGGTGTGGCCGAGGTTGAGCAGCGCCCGGCCGTCCTCGGGCGTCTCCTCGCGTTCGTCCGCGACGACCACGGCGGCCTTGAAGGCGCAGGCGCGCGCCACCGCCTCGGCCTGCAGCGCGGCGTCGCCGGAGAGCATCGCCGCGCCGTGCGCCAGGCACCAGTCGAACAGTGCCGCGTCGCCGATCAGCCCCGCCTTGAGGATCTCCGCGTAGCCCGCGCGCAGCTCGCGCGGCGGCAGGGTCGCCAGCGCCGCCGTGTCGGCGAGCACCGCCAGCGGCTGGTGGAAGGCGCCGATCAGGTTCTTGCCGAACGGCGTGTTGATGCCGGTCTTGCCGCCGACGGAGCTGTCCACCTGGGCCAGCAGCGTGGTCGGGACCTGCACGAAGGGCAGGCCGCGCAGCACCGAGGCCGCGGCGAAGCCGGCGAGGTCGCCCACCACGCCGCCGCCGAGCGCGATCACGGTGCTGCGCCGCTCGACGCCGTCGCGCAGCAGCGACGAGGTGACGCGATCGAAGCCGTCGAGGCTCTTGCTGGCTTCCCCCGGCGGCATCGCCACGACCCCGGCCTCGATGCCGACCTCGCGCAGGCCGTCCAGCAGCGCGGGAAGGTGCAGGGCGGCCACCGTCTCGTCGGTGACGATCATCGCCCGCTTCTGCGGCAGCAGCGGCGCCAGCAGCGCGCCGGCGCGCGCGATCAGCCCGGCGCCGATGGCGATGTCGTAGCCGCGGCCGAGCGGCACCCGCACCCTGTGCGGCGGCCGGTGCGCGGCCAGGGCGGCGAGCACGCGGCGCGTGGTGTGGTCGGTGCTGTCGTCGTCGCAATCGATCACGATGTCGGCCTCCGCGTAGACGGGATGTCGGGTGCGCATCAGCGCCTCGAGGACCTGGCGCGGATCGCCGTCCGCCAGCAGCGGGCGATGGCTGCGGCCGCCGACCCGGCGGACCAGGGTGGCGAGCGGGCAGCGCAGCCACACCGAGAGCGCCTGCGCGCGGATCGCGCCCCGGGTGCGCGGGTCCATGAAGGCGCCGCCGCCGGTCGCCAGCACGATCGGCCCCGACGACAGCAGGCGGGCGATCACGCGGCGCTCGCCCTCGCGGAACTCCGCCTCGCCCCAGAGCGCGAACATTTCGGCGATGCTGCGTCCGGCCGCCTGCTCGATCTCGCCGTCGGCGTCGCGGAACGGCAGGCCGAGCCGTGCCGCCAGCCTGCGCCCGATCGTGGTCTTGCCGGCCCCCATGAGCCCGACCAGCACGATCGAGGCTCCGGACGGCGTGCCGGTCATCGCGGCGGCGCGCGGCGGATCCTCGAGCGCGATGCTGCTGCGTGACATGCCCGTGAAGCTAGCATAGAGCCATCGGGCCAGGCCATTCGGTCGGCGATGCGGCTGCCGGACCGCAGATGCGCCACGCCGGAGGGAAATCGCATGATCCGCATCGTGGTCGTTCTGCTCGGCGTGGCGGTCGCGGCGCTGGGCGCCGGCTTCCTCTACCTGGGCGCGGTGCCGCCCAAGCCGCACGTCCAGGAGCAGCACGTGGTGCTGCCCAACGACCGCTTCGGGCACTAGCCCGATGCGAAGCGAAATCCGGGGGTCTGGGGCCTTCGGCCCCAGCGGGTCCAGGGCCGCGCCCAGGCCATCCTAGAACCGTGCCACCTGGCGACATGCCCATGGACCGTCACCAGGAGAGCTTCCTGGAGATGCTCGCCGCCGAGCGCGGCGCGTCGCCGCACACGCTGAAGGCCTACGCCGCCGATCTCGCCGACTTCGCCGCCCACGCGCGCGCCGCCGGAGAGAGCGCCTCCGCCGCCTCGGCGCCGGTGCTGCAGGACTATATGGCGGCGCTGCACGCCCGCGGCCTGTCGGCACGTACCGCCACCCGCAGGCTGTCCTGCCTGCGGCAGTTCCACCTGCACCTGCTGCGCGAGGGCGTGCGGCACGACGATCCCTGCCAGCAGCTCGATTCGCCGCGGCTGCCGCGCGTCCTGCCCCGCGTGCTGTCCGAGGACGAGGTCGACCGCCTGCTCGTCGCCTGCGCCGTCGGCGGTCCGATGCCGGGCGCGCGGCAGCGCACGGCGCGCGCGGCGATCGAGATCCTGTACGCGACCGGCATGCGCATCTCCGAGATGCTGTCGCTGCGCCGCCAGGCGCTGGTGTCGGACGCGCCCATGCTGCTGGGCGCCCTGCCCCCCGCCCTGCAGAACGATCC
>CAXTMS010000147.1:0-8631 GCA_964245345.1 uncultured Acetobacteraceae bacterium
GCGCAGCGTTTCCTATCAGCTCATGGATCATCCATGGCCACTTCCATCCACGGAGCCATCTTATAACGGCGCGGTGTTACCGGAGCCCGCGCAGCAAGGTCTTCCAGGAACTGGCAGCAGGAGACGTGCGCCCAGCTCACGACGTAAAGCCCGCGATCTAGCCTCGCGGGGACCTGATCACGGCTAGCCCTGAACAACGTGACACTGCCAACCTTGGTGCTTGCTCAGCATCGTGTCCCGCCTCGATCAATCGCCCTGTAAATATAGACCCAAACAACCACGGATCTTCAAGTAGACCTTGTCCACATATCAACTTGCCCCGGGTCGACGGTGCTTCACGAACCAGCGCTTGCGGAACTCATCATCCACAGTTGGTAAAAGCTTCGCGTCCCACCCGCGGATGGTTTCATGGCTCACCTCAATCCCGCGCAGCCCCATGATCTCGCTCCCCGCAGAGTCAGCCGGTGTCACAGGCAGCAGACCAACCACGAACGCGATGACGTCGCTGGGAAGACAGGTCTGGTTCAGCACCTCGCCGCTGCGCTCGTTGAACTGCTGCCTGCACGCCGGCGACGGAACCGCCGGCAGCCGTGAACTGTGACGTCGGCCGTCCGTCGCGGCCCTAGACCTGCAGAACACGCAGTTCATCTCGTCAGTCCAATCCTTCACCTGCTGCCCAGGACGCTACGTCGGCTGCCAGACCGCTGCCAGATGGCGCGCTGGCGCGAGCGCTGAAAGATCCAGCCGGACGTGGTTGCCCGCCGCAGCGTCGAGCGGGCTTCGTTCCGGCGGGCCAGCTGACGGGTCGGAGCAGCGGAGGCGGTGAGTCCTTTGGACGCTTCCCATCCACACGCTCCGCCGCCGGCCAGCCTCGCGCACCTGCCGTGGCCGGCCGGAGCGTCATGCCCCAAATCCGCCTCCCGATGCCGAACAGTGTCTCGTTGAGCCTGATCCCGCGCGCTTGCAGGAAGGCGCGGTCCGATCCGCGCTGCGCCGCAGCATTCCGGCCTCCAACCACATGGGCTACCCGCTGCCAGGGATACCGGCTACATGCAGCGTCCACCGCCCAGAGCACCACCCGATCGAACCGAGTCGGTCGACCGGGTAGGGATGCTCGGTCGGCCAACGAGCTGGACGTGCTCCGTGAGCCGACGCGAACGGATCATGCTCCGGGAACCGGGAGCAGCTGCATGCGACGTTGGATGGTTTTGCTGGGTTGCTTCATCGGCATGGCCGTGTCGATCTCCGCCACGCTGGCGTTCCCGTTCGGCCTCTACCTGCACGCGATGACGACGGAGTTCGGCTGGTCGCGAACCCAGTTCGCGGCCACGCTCTCGTTCGTTTCGCTGGGCAACATCGTCATGCTGCCCGTCGCCGGCTACGCGGTCGACCGCATCGGTGCGTCGCGTAGCATCCTGATCGGGCTGATCCTCGGGTGCCTTTTCTGCGCGGCCGTGGCGCTGATCCGCTCCTACCTCGCCTTCATCGTCGTGAGCTGCCTCGCCAGCATGTCCGGCTCGCTGGCGCTGTATCCGGCCTACTTCAGCGTGGTGCGCGGCTGGTTCAACAGGAACCTTGGCCTTGCCCTCGCTGTCGCATCGGCTGGCGTGTCGATCGGCGTGGCCGTCTTTGCCCACCTGATCACCGCGACCATCGCCGCGCACGGCTGGAGGCGCGCCTTTGTCACCACGGCGGCGGTGGCCTTCGTCGTGGGCCTGATCAACTTGTTGTTGCTGATCCGCGAGAACCCGGGCCCGCTGCCGGCCGCCGAGCACCTGCCCGACGAAGCGGAAGGGGCGCTGACCGGCTTATCACTCGGTGCGGCGCTGCGCAGTGTCGATTTCTGGCTGTTCTCCATCGCGTTCCTTTTGATCGTCTTTGCCGGCTCGGGACCGCAAGTCCACCTTCCCGCACTCCTGGCCGACAAGAAGGTATCGCCGGGGATCATTGCGTCTGTGATCGGAGCTCTTGCTCTCGGTTCCGTCGCGGGCCGGATCGCCTCCGGCTTCCTGCTTGATCGGATCTCGTTCCGGGTGGTGGCGGCCATTTTCTTCTTCGGCCAGGCGCTCGGCATCTTCATGCTGTGGTGGAACATTTCCCTGGCCATCGTGGCCGCCCTGCTCATGGGCGGCGCGCTGGGCGCCGAGATCGACCTGATGGGGTTCGTGATGGCGCGGCGCTTCGGCCGTCTCGCTTATGCCCGGATCCTGGGGGTCGCCCTTGCGGTGGCACAAAGCGCGCTTCTCGTCAGCCCCGTCGGCACCGGCATCGTGTACGACGTTTACGGCTCGTACGACCTGGTTCTTCAGCTGTATCCGGTCCTGCCCGTCGTCGCCGTGGTCTTGATCCTGTTCGCCGACACGTCGCGGGCCAAGCGAGGCACACAAACGTGACGGACGTGCGGCGTCGTCGTTGTCGGCGCCGCACCGAGCGTTGTGGATACCGTCATTTCCACGAGGAGAGCCGAAGAGTTCCGCAGTCTCGGCACACTGCGGCCCGGGCCGCTGCTTGACGATAGAGACTTGGTAAATTATGCGTCGTCGCAGCAAAGCGTCCAGGAGGCAACGATGACTTTCGAGGAACTGAGCGCCCGGGAACAGATCCGTGACACGCTGGTCACCTATACCCGCGGCGTCGATCGCGCCGACCTGGATCTGATCCGCAAGGTGTTCCACGACGACGCCTGGATCCAGTTTCCGGAAAGCCTGCACCAGGGTTCGGTGGAGGGCTTCATGGAGTTCGCCACCCAAGAGATGCCCCGGTTCCTGCGCACGCGGCATACCCTGACCAACGTCAAGATCGAGTTCGACGGACCAACGGTCGCATACGTCGAAAGCTATCTTCATGCCGATCACCAAGGCTCGGAGCGTCATCACTGGAAGAACAGGATGATCGAGTTGTGGGCGCGGTATCTCGACAAGTTCGAGGAGCGCGGCGGCGTCTGGAAGATCGCACGTCGCGAGCTCGTGGTGGACTGGATGTACAAGTATCCGGTGGAGGGCTGGTTCGACGACCATTCGGACGCATCGGACAGCAGGCGTTTCGGCAGCGATCCGTTCATGAAGCCGCGCGCCGGTTTCAGCGGCGTTCCGTCGGTCGGATGACGAGGAGCCGCTCGATCGAAATCGGCAGCCGTGAACGGTTAAGCCCGGAAGCTTTGGTCCTCGACGCATCGCTTGCCGAGGCGAACCGAACTGCCGGGCCGCGGCAGGTCCCGTCGCGGGTGATCCCGGTGCCCGCAGGACTCGACGCCGCGGACGCCGCCTTGATCGCCGCGCCTTATTCGCCGTTCTGGAATCTGGCGCCTCCGGACGCCGCCGCCTGGCACGAGTTCCAGCGGGATTGGGCGAGTAACGTCGTCCCCGCGCTGGCGGCCATCCGGACCCGCTTCGAGGTTTCGATTGAGCCGACAGTCGTGGGCGGTGTGGGAGCATATGTTCTCGCACCGACGCATGTACCCGGTCCGCACCGCAACCAGCTCGTTTTCTTGCTGCATGGCGGTGGCTATGTCCTTGGCGGAGGCGAATCCGGGACAGCCGAAGCCGCCTTGTTGGCGGCCTACGGGGGCTACAAGGTCCTGTCCGTCGACTACCGGCTGGCTCCCGACGCTCCGTATCCGGCAGCCCTCGACGATGCGTGCGCCGCCTGGCAGGCCGTGATGGAAACGACGGATCCGCGCTCCGTCGCGGTGGGAGGCGTTTCAGCGGGAGGAGGACTCGCCCTTTCCCTCATGCTGCGCATCAAGGAACGGGGGCTGCCGCTGCCGGCGGCCGTCTCGCTGGGATCGCCCTGGTCCGACATGACGCGGACCGGGGACAGCTACGAGACGAATGAATGGCTCGACAACGTGCTGGTGAGCCATGACGGCTACCTGTCCCGTGCGGCTCGTCTTTATGCCGGTGGCCGTGACCTCCACGAACCGGGGCTGTCGCCGATCTACGGCGATCTCGACGGCCTGCCGCCCACCATTCTCCTGACCGGCACGCGGGACCTTTTCCTTTCCAACACCGTGAGGACGCACCGCAAGCTTCGCGACGTGGGGGTTGACGCCGAACTGCAGGTCTACGAGGGGCTGTCGCATGCACAGTACGCGCTGAACCCCGACGCGACGGTGACGAAGAACGCCTACGGCGAGATAACCCGCTTCTTCGGCAAGCACCTCGCACCATAGCGCATGATTCGCTCTTACCGGTTCAGCGAGTACGCTCCGGCGGACCGTTCGCCGACGCATCGAGACGGCTTGACATGGGTAAGCAACGCCGGACGATGCACACGCCCGAAACCAAAGACTGCTCAGGGAGGACCATATGGCCGAAGAAACAGGACGGTCGGAAGCCGAACACTATCTGCGTGAGCTTGCTGCCCGGGCAGACGACATCGTCGGGACCCACATCCGCGGGATCACCTTAGGCCAGGACGACCTGAAGAAGCTTTCGAGCGCGGTGCGGGTCGTCCTGGGCCAACCGGACTAGCACGGCTCCTCACGATAGGCTCGCCGCGCGCCTGGTCGTCGGTGCCGGTCGGTCGGCTGGACGCGGTCCGCCGGGATCGTCGCCCGAGGACCTGTCGGAGCCTGATCGATCAACGCTGGCTCCCTCGCGTCGCCCTACCCGCCGATCCGGCCGACCTCGTCGACGACGTCGGCCGCGGGTCTGGTCCTTAGGATGTCGAACGGGTCTGACGGGCCCGGATTCCACAGCCCTGGCGCGGGGTCTGGCTGATATCGGTTCGGGTCGCATGCGCAAGGTCGTGCGACCCGAACCGGCAGATGTTCTCAGGTCAGGGGTGCTGATAGGCAGGCAACCGGCTCTAGCCCTCCTTGATCATGGTGCTGATGCGTGTCGCGAGTGCCTCCATCGCGAACGGCTTGGTCATGATCTGCATACCCGGATCCAGGTTGCCGTTGCCGACGATCGCCGCCTCGGCGTAGCCAGTGATGAACAGCACCTTGAGGTCCGGGCGACGCACGCGCGCGGCGTCCGCCATCTGGCGGCCGTTCATGCCGCCGGGTAGCCCGACATCGGTCACCAGCAGGTCGACGCGAACGTTCGATTGCAGGATCTGCAGCCCGGCGGCGCCATCCGCCGCCTCGATGGCGGTGTAGCCGAGATCCTGGAGGATGTCGGCGACGAGCATGCGGACGGTCGGCTCGTCGTCCACCACCAGCACCGTTTCGCCGCTTTCTGCCTGCGGCACCTCCCTCGGTGCTACCTGCTCGTCCACCGCCTCCTCGCCTCGATGGCGTGGCAGGTAGATCGTCACCGTCGTGCCGACCTCCTCCACGCTATGGATGCGGACCTGCCCGCCGGACTGCTTGGCGAAGCCGTAGACCATGGACAGGCCCAGGCCGGTCCCGACGCCCAGCGGCTTGGTGGTGAAGAACGGGTCGAAGGCGCGTTCGATCACGTCCGGCGGCATGCCGGTGCCGACGTCTGATACCGACAGCGCCACGAACTGGCCCGGCGGCATGTCGCGCAGTTCGGCGAAACCCGGTTCGACCTCGACGTTCTCGGTCCTGACCGTCAGGCCGCCGCCGCCGGGCATGGCGTCACGACCGTTGATGCACAGGTTCAGCAGCGCGTTCTCGAGCTGGTTGGAGTCGCACAAGGCGTTCCAGGTCTGGGGGTCCGCGACCATCTCGACCGACACCGCCGGACCCACGGTGCGCCGGATCAGGTCGTTCATGCCCTCGACCAGCCGGTCGCACCGGGTCGGCTTCGGGTCCAGGGTTTGTCGGCGCGAGAAGGCGAGCAGGCGGTGGGTCAGGGCAGCCGCGCGATCGGAGGCGCCCTTGGCCGCCGCGATGTAGCGGTCGAGATCCTTCACCCTGCCCTGGGAGATGCGGGTGCTCATCAGCTCCAGGCTGCCGACGATGCCGGTGAGCAGGTTGTTGAAGTCGTGCGCGAGGCCGCCGGTCAGCTGTCCCACCGCCTCCATCTTCTGGCTCTGGCGCAGGCGCTCCTGTGCGTCGGCGAGGTCGGCTGCCTGCTGCTTGGCCTCCGTGACGTCGCGGCCGACGCAGTAGATCAGGCCGTCCCGGAGCACCGCTGTCCAGGACACCGTGCGGTAGGAGCCGCTTCGGGACCGGAGCCGGTGCTCGAACGCCGAGACAGCCTGCCCCGCCGCAAGTCGCGCGAATTCACCCGCTACCTTGCCCTGGTCGTCCGGATGTTCCAGTCCCTGAACGGTCCTGCCGATGATCTCGTCGCTGGTCCAACCGAGGACATGGCTCCAGGCAGGGTTGACGCTGATCAGGGTGCCGTCGCCGCTCGCGACACCGAGCATGTCTCGGCTCGCCTGCCAGATCCGGTCCCGCTCCAGCGTGCGCTGCGCGACCCGCTCCTCCAGCGTCTCGTTGAGTTCGCGCAGCTTGGCCTCGCTCCGCTTCCGCTCGGAGATGTCGGTGAACAGGATCGCGAAGTGATGTTCGGACGGAGCGCCAACCCGGTAGGCATGCACATCGAACCAGCGATCACCGAGTGCCTGCGCCGGATAATCGAAACGCAATCCTTCGCCGCTGATCGCGATCCGCTTGTAGGTGTCGAACCAGTACTGCTCGTGTTCCGGCGCAAGGTCACGCATCCAGCGGCCGGTTGCGTTCCTGAGTCCGGTCTGCCGCTCGAAGGCGGGGTTGACCTCCAGGAACCGGTAGTCGATCGGATGCTGGTCGTCGTCGCACCGCACCTCGACGATGCAGAAGCCCGCATCGATGGACTGGTAGAGCGCGCGGTAGCGTTCCTCGCTTTCCCGCAGCGCCTGTTCGCCGCACTTCGCCAAGGTGATGTCCCGGGAGACGGAGAGCAGCTTCTCCGGCTTGCCGTCGCCATCGAGGATCGGTGTGACCCGCACGTCCCACCAGCGCGGGTTGCCCGCCATGGTGTCCGCCGGACCCTGGAAGTGGCCGGAGCCGCCCCCCCTGGCTCTTGCCACCGCGGCCTTGGCCTCGTCCTTCCCGTCGCCCTGCCAGAAATCCGGCCACGGGCAGCCGCGGATGGCGTTGAAGTCGCCGACTTCCATGACGCGCTGACCTCCCTCGCTCATGAAGGTCACGTTCCCGTCGAGGTCGAGCACCTTGATGCAGTCCTCCGACGCCGCCAGGACGCTGCGGAGGAACTCGGAGTCCGCCTGCTGCTTGACGGCGGCGCTCCGCCGCTCGGTCCGGTCCCGCAGGATCTTGACGAAGCCCTCGACGACGCCATCGCCGTCACGCAACGCCATCATCTCGCCATTGGCCCAGAAACAGGTGCCGTCCTGCCTCAGGTGCCAACGTTCGTCGTTGCCGCGTCCCTCCCGCAGGGCAGCCTGCATCTCGGCCTGTGGGACGCCGTCTTGTCGATCCTCCAGGGTGAAGAACAGGCTCGCCGGTCTGCCGAGCATCTCCTGCTCGGTCCAGCCCATGATGAGCCGGGCTCCCTCGTTCCAGGAAGTGACCAGGCCATCCAGATCCAAGCCGATGATGCCGTAGTCGATCGCGCTGTCGAGAAGATGATGTGCCCGCGCGTCGCGAGACGTTCGCGCCCGACCATGCGCAAGCTCCAGCTCGCGACGGAGCCGAACGACTTCGGCGGCAAGGCCCGCGCCCGGTGATGGCGGATCGGAAGCTTCATCGGCCATCGCAGCGCCCCAGCTTCAAGCCGCCACGAAAGCGGCGCGTCCACCCGTCCGATCGGTCGAATGGATAACAGATCCGTGAGCGTTCTGGAGCACTCTCGACAGGACGTCCAGATGCCCTGGAGCGATCGACCGAGGTATTTCCGGAACGCTCCGGTCGGAAACCAATCGCGACCCGTCGTCGATGAGGCCCTTGATCCGATTGCCTACGGCGTCGATCTCGAACGGCTTGGTCAGGACGTGCATGCCCGGCTCCAGGTGACCATGGCTGAGCACCGCGTTCTCCGCGCAGCCTGTGATGAACAGCACCTTGAGGTTCGGCCGTCCCACGCGGGCCGCGTCCGCCATCTGCCGCCGTTCATGCCGCTGGCAGGCCCATATCGGTGACCAGCAGGTCGATGCGGACATCCGCTTGCGGTACCCTCAGCTCATAAGCACCCTCAGCCGCCTCGACAGCGCTGTCGTTTAAGTCATCCAGCACCTCCGTCACCAGCATCCGCATGGTGGCCTCGTGATCCACCATCAGCACCGTCTCGCCCCGCTCCGCTCCCGGCACCTGAGCCGGTTCGAAAGGAGGCTCGGCGCCTCTGTCCGTGCCGCGGTGCCTGGGCAGGTAGAACCGTGTCAACGCTCGCTATTGGCGACGGCCTTCGGTCGGATCCCGATGGCCCGTAGCGCGGAGGACCGCCTGACCGAGACGTCGGCGAGGAGCGACTGCAGCTGTTCCTGCTGCGTCATGGGCGTCCCGTGGGTGGCTTTGCCGGAACACGAGGTTGTCCCGCCGTTCCGAGAACGGGTTGGACGTGGCCCGCCATCACGGACGCGGAACGGCCACAAGCCCGAGGGTTTCTGGAGCGTCCGGGTCCATTCCGACGGCTTCCGCCGCCGCCCGCAGCCGGGCGAGCTGGCCTTCGTCCGCCGAGGCCGCCGCACCCCAGGCGGTCAGCTCGAAGGCCAGCCGGGCTCCCTCGACGTCGTGGTCGGCAAGCAGCCGCTCGATCTGGCGGACGCTGCGCTCGG
>CAXTMS010000148.1:0-8574 GCA_964245345.1 uncultured Acetobacteraceae bacterium
CGGCGCCGCCCCCCGCCCCCCCGCGGCCCCGCCCCCCCACCGCGGCGGGCCTGCTCGCTGCTGGCGCCCGGCGCGGCGCTAAGGCCGCCGAAACCCAACGTAATGCTCGGCTGCACCAGCTCCTGCTGCTCAGCAACGAGTGGAACACCATCATCGACGATGCCGCCCGACGCGCATCCGCCATTCTCGGCCTGCCTTACCACTCGACCACCTTCAACCTGAACGACACCGTCGCCCTGACCCAGGCGCAATCCGCTGCCGCCGCCGGCGACCGCTTGTTCCTTATCAACAGCGTAGACGGCAGCGGCCTGCGCCCGATCGCCAGGGTCGCGGCGCAGAACGGCGGCTTCCTGGTTAACGTCGGCAGCAACCTGCCTTGGAGCACACCCTTCGACGCTGGCCCCGGCTATGTCCAAGCCTTCGTCACCCGCGAGGATGTCGGCTTCTATGAGGCGGTGCGTTACACGCTCGACCAGATCGTGAAGAAGTCCGGCCCCGCGCCGAAGCTCCTGCACATCACCGGCCCCAAGGGCGCCTTCGTCGACAACCTGCGCACCTCCTCGGTGACGCGCGCGGTGGCCGAGTTCCCGGGCGCCACGATCGTCGGCAGCCTGCCTGGCAACTGGAGTGCCGAGGACGGCCAGAAGGCCACCGAAGATCTCATCTCCCGCCATGGCGTGCCGAACGGCATCATCGCCCAGAACGATGGCTCGCTCACAGGCGTGCTGGCCGCCCTGCGCGGCCTTGGCATCCGCGCCGGCGAGCAGGTGCTGACCGTCGGCGTCGATGGTGCCACCGACATCCTGCGCCAGGTGCAGAAGGGCAGGGTGACCGCCACCGCGTTCCAGTCCCCCGCCTATCACGGCATCCAGGCCGTCGCCCGCCTGTTCGACGCCTTGAACGGCTACGTGCCCACCGCTCCGGAGCGTTTCGTCGGCTTCGCAGGCTTGCTGGTCACCCGGGCCAACGTCGACGGCGTGCTGAAGCGCTACGTCGACAACCCGAACCTTCCCTTCGATCCGAGACTGCTGTCGCACGTGATCAGCAGGAACCGCTGGGATCCGCAGGCCCCGCTCGTGCCGCTCCGCTACGAGCAGTACTATTCCCAGTCCGGCGCCCCGAAGCCCGCCGATTGGCATGCTCCCGCACCGTATGCGGCATCGATCCAGTCCGGCGAGTTCGATCGCGAATCCCGCCGCTACGCCGACGCCTACAGGCTGAGGCTCGACGACTTCTCCTATGCCGGCGTCAAGACGTGAGCATGGCGGTTTCCGCGCCGATCTCCTCCTCGTTCAGCGTCGCGCACTTGTCGCGCGCCTTCGGCCCGACCACGGTGCTCGACGACATCACGCTTTCGCTGAGTGCCGGCGAGATCGTCGGCATCCTCGGCGAGAACGGCGCCGGTAAGTCCACCCTGCTCAACATCCTGTCAGGCACGTTGCAGCCTTCCTCCGGGGCGATGTCCATCGACGGCGAGCCGCGCCGCTTCCGGGATCACAACGAAGCCAACCGCCGCGGCGTATGGCGCATCTTCCAGGAACCGGCACAGATCGGTCCCCTGCCGGTATACGAGAACCTGTTTCTCGGCCACGAGCGCCACTTCGCCCGTGCCGGCGTGCTCGACACCGGGGCGATGATCCGCGCCGCCCGTGTTCTGGTGGAGGAGCAAGGCCTCGCCGTGGACGTGCGGGATCCAGTCCTCCGCTACGATTTCGCGACCCGGCAGGCGCTTGAGGTCGGCCGCGCCATCCTGCTGCCGCGCATCCTCGGACTGCCTGCGAGCTTCATCCTGTTCGACGAGCCGACCACCGGCCTTACCCGTGCCGAGGTGGACCGGCTGCTCGACCGCATGCGTGTCCTGCGTGGCGCCGGGGCCGGTCTCGCCTTTGTATCGCACCGACTGCCGGAGGTGTTCGCCGTTTGCGACCGCGTCCTGGTGCTGCGCGACGGCCGGCTGGTGGGTGGCGGCCCGACCGCCGACTTCGACGAGGACCGGCTGCATCGCCTGATGGTCGGCCGCGCGCTCGCTGCCCCTGCGGGCAAGCGGTCGCCCCGCACCCTGTCCACTACCGCAGGGCCGATCCTGTCCGTCCGGAACCTTGGTTTGTCGTCGTCGCGAACGGAGGTCGGCCGGCGGCGCCTTGTCGACGAGTTGTGCTTCTCCGTCGCCCCCGGCGAGATCGTGGGCATCGGCGGCTTGCTTGGGTCGGGAAAGACCGAGACGCTCCGCCTCCTCGCAGGCATCGGCCCTTCCGGAACCGGCGAGATGACGCTCGACGGCCAGCCGCTTCTCGGTTCCATCGCCCGACGCAAGCGACGCGGACTCTCCTTTGTTCCGTCCGACCGGACCGGCGAGGCCATCATCCCCGCCAGCAGCGTGGCCCGGAACATCTCCCTGCCAAGCGGCGAGGCTGGAGCCCGCGGCTTCTCCACCCGGCTCGGCGTGTGGCGCACCGCCTACGAGCGCCGCATCTCGCGCTCCCTGATCAAGGCCTTCAACATCAAGGCCACGCCGGATCAGCCCGTCGGCACGCTCAGCGGCGGCAACCAGCAGAAGGTCTCGCTGGCCCGCTGGATCCACCGCGAGCCGCTCCTGCTGCTGATCGAGAATCCCACTGCCGGCGTGGATGTCGGGGCCAAGAACGAGATCCACTGCCTGCTGCGCGCGCTTGCGGACAGGAGGACCGCCATTCTCTTCGTGTCCGACGACCTGCCCGAGCTCATCGGGCTGGCCGACCGCATCCTGTTGCTGCGTGACGGCCGTCTCGTCGCCGACATCGACAACGCTGCCCATCCCGCCACCGAGCACGCGCTGGTTGCGACGATGATCGGCCCTGCGCCATCCGCCACCGTGTCTGCGCTCGCGTCCACAACGCATGTTTTCGCCGAGGCTTCCTGATGTCGGATGCAACCGCCGGCCACGTTCCGCTTGTCCGGAGTTCTCGCGGCTGGCTTGCACGCGAGCGCCGCGCGACCTGGCTCCCGCTCGCGGCACTGGTGCTGCTCATCCTGTATTTCGCTGCCCGGCAGCCCGCCTTCCTGTCGCCGGTCAACCTCACGGTCATGGGCGCCCAGGCCGGACCGCTGCTGATCATCTCGCTCGGCGCCACGTTCGTGATCTTGATGGGCAGCATCGACCTTTCGGTTGGCGCCATCGCCGCCCTGTCCGCGGCGGTGGCCGCTGTGCTGCTGCAGCGCGCGCACGCCAGCTACGGTGGAGCCCTCGCCGCCGCCCTTTGTCTCGGTGTCGTCGCCGGCTCGTTCAACGCCGCCCTCACCACGCTGCTGCGGCTGCCTTCGTTCATCGCCACCCTCGCCTCGGGCTCGATCTTCACCGGCATCATGCTGCACGTGCTGAACGGGTCCGCGCTGCTGGTGGACGACGACGACTTCTCGCTTGTTGCCAATGGCCGGCTCGTTGCCCTCCTGCCGAACGTGCTGGCGCTGGCCCTTCTGGCCTGGGCGATCCTGTCCTTCTGCAATGCCCGCACCCGCTTCGGGCGATACGCGGTGGCGATCGGCGCCGGCGAGCGCGTTGCCCGACTCAGCGGCATCGCCGTGGAGCGCACCAAGACCTACGGCTTCGTGCTGTCCTCCGTGTTCGCCGCGCTCGGCGGCTTCTTCCTGCTGTCGCGCCTCGGCTCCGCGACCCCCTCGATCGGCGAGGGCTATGTGCTCGACACCGTCGCCGCCATCGTGGTGGGCGGCACCGCGCTCACCGGCGGCGTCGGCGGCGTGTCGCGCACCCTGCTCGGCGTGGCGCTGATCACCATCCTCGGCAACGGCCTCAACGTTTCGGGCGTGTCGACTTTCACCCAGGAGATCGTCAAGGGGGCGGTCGTCATCGTGGCCGTGCTCACCACGATCGACCGCGTCAGCCTCCAGGGCATCGTGAAGTGAGGAGCTGTCGATGAGCACTCCGCATCGTTCCGTTGCCCCTCGCTACGGCGTATGGGCCAACATCCACGGCAGCTTCGCCGCCCTCAGCCACCCGGACGATCCGGTGGATGCGTCCTGGGAGCGCGTGCGCGACCAAAGCCTGCTGGCCGAGCGCCTCGGCTTTCATTCCACCTTGATCGCCCAGCACACCATGAACCCGCTCGGCGACGAGATGGACCAGCTCGAGGCCTGGACCGCGGCGGCGGCCATCGCCGCCCTCACCGAGCGCATCGAGATCATCGCCGCGATCAAGCCTTCGGTGATCCATCCCACCATTCTTGCCAAGCAGGCGCTCGGCATCGAGCACGTCAGCCGCGGCCGCTTCTCGATCAACGTCGTCAATGCCTGGTGGAAGCCGGACCTGGAGCGCTCCGGCATCGGCATGCTCGAGCACAACAAGCGCTATGCCTTCGGCAGCGAGTGGCTGCACGTCGTGCGCCGGCTGATGGAGGGCGAGCGCACCAGCTTCCAGGGCGAGTTCTTCCGCCTCGACGAGTTCGTCCTGCGCCCTGCCGGCACCTATCGCTCACGCCCGAACATCTACATGGGTGGCGAGTCTCCGCCGGCCCGGGACCTTGCCGCCGCCGAGGCCGACGTGCTGTTCCTCAACGGGCAGGATCCGGACTCGGCGAGCGCGCTGGTGGCCGACGTGTCCCGCCGCCCGCGGCGCCGTGGCGTTCCTCCCATCCGCTTCGGCCTGGCCGCCTTCGTCATCGCTGCCCGGACCGACGCCGAGGCCGAGGACATCCTCCGCTACCAGTGGGAACTCGACGCCAGGGACAAGGCCCAGGCCGGCAACATGATGAACCGCTTCACCCGCGAGGTGGACGAGAAGTCGGTGATGTGGCGCAACCTGCAGGATCGTCCGCATATCGGTCCCAACGGCGGCACCGCCGCCGGCCTGGTCGGCAGCTACGACACGGTGGCCCGTCGCATCGAGGACTGGACCGCCCGCGGCATCGAAACCTTCATGCTCGCCTTCCAGCCGCTTGAGCGGGGCATGGAGTTGTTCGCCGCCGAAATCATGCCCAGGGTCCGTGCGCGGGAGCCGAACTGATGGATGCGGTACGGATGCAGCCTTGGACCGCCCCTGCCGTGCTGTCCGGACTGGAGGGCCTGGTTTCGGAGCTCGATCGGGACGTTGGCCGGCGCGAGCTGGCCCGCGAGCTGCCGCACGACGCCGTTGCCGTGCTGCGCCGCTCAGGCGTGCTGCTTCTTCGCATCCCCGTCGAGCACGGCGGTGCCGGCGGCACGCTTCGTGACCAGATGGAGGCAGTGATTGCCATCGCATCGGTAGACTCCAACCTCGCGCAGGGCGTGCGTCCGCATTTCTTCTTCATCGAGGAGCTGCGCACCAACGGAGCTGGCGGCACCCCCGGCCGCTGCTGGCCTTTGTTGGCCGCCGGCGCGGTGGTGGGCAATGCGATGAGCGAGGCGCAGACTGCCCGCGTCGGCACCATCACCAGCACCCTCACGCCCCGTCCGGACGGATCCTGGCAGCTCGACGGCCGCAAGTCCTATTCCACGGGCGCCCTGTTCGCTGATCTGCTCTACACCTCCGGCAAGCGTCCCGACGGCGTCGAGCGTCGCGCACTGGTTCCCATCAACCGCCCCGGCATCACCTTGAACGACGACTGGGACGGCATGGGCCAGCGTACCACCGCCACCGGCACCACGACGCTCGAGGCGGTCCCTGTGGCCGAGCAGGAGCTCCTGGAACTGACCACGCTCGACCAGGGCTTCACCCATCTCGGCGGCCATCGGCAGCTTTTTCTCGCTGCCGTCATGGCCGGAATTGCCGCCAACGCGTCGCGCGACCTCAACCACTATGTCCGCACCCGCGCCCGGCCCGCCGCGCACGCCTTGGCCGACCGCGCCGCCGACGATCCCTACGTGCTCCGCACCGCCGGCGAGATCAGCGCCACCGCCTTCGCCGCCCGAGTGATCGTGCTCGCGGCCGCGAGCGCCCTTGATCACGCGTCCGATCGTCCGGGCGACGAGCCCGCCGCCTTCGCCGCCGCCATCGACACCGCGCGGGCCCAGGTTGCGGTGGCCGACCTTGTGCTGCCCGCAGTGGCACGCATCTTCGACGCGGGCGGCGCATCCGCCGTCACCGACAGCGTCAACCTGCACCGGCACTGGCGCAACGCGCGCACCGTCGCCGCCCACAACCCGCTCGACTACAAGCGTCGCGCCATAGCCGACTGGGAGATCAACGGTCGGGAACCGCCGCGTACCTCATACTTCTGAGGGGGGAAGACCATGTCCGCCATCACCCTGCACTGGTACCTGCCGACGCACGGCGACGGCCGCACCCTTACCCAGGCCGGCGCCGCTACCCAGTCACTCTACCAAGGCGACGCTTCTGACACCGCGGGACACCCCGATGGCTCCGCGCCCCAGCGGGGTCCTGCCCCGATCGGCGCTCGCCGCGCCACCCTTGCCTATGTGCAGCAGGTGGCGAAGGCTGTGGAACTGGCCGGGTTCGAGGGCGTCCTCACCCCGACCGGCACTTGGTGCGAGGATGCCTGGGTAACCTGCGCCAGCCTGATTCCCGTCACCTCCCACCTCCGTTTCCTGGTTGCTTTCCGTCCCGGCACCATCTCGCCAGCGCTCGCCGCGCAGCAGGCGGCCACCTTCCAGCGCTTGTCGGGCGGCCGGTTGATGCTCAACGTGGTGACCGGGTCGGAGAACAGCGAGCAGCGCCGCTTCGGCGACGCCCTCGACAAGAACGAGCGATATGCCCGGACCGACGAGTTCCTCACGGTCATGCGTGGCGCCTGGGCGGCGCCGTTCGATTTCCGAGGCGAGCACCTCTGGGCCGAAGGCGCCTATGCTCCCGGCATCGGCACTCCGCCTAGAATCTACTTCGGCGGTTCCTCAGACGCAGCACTCGCGGTCGCTGCACGCCACGCCGACGTCTACTTGAGCTGGGGCGAGCCGCCGCCGCAGATCTCAACCCATTTCGAACGCGTCCGGACCTTGGCTGAGGCGAATGGCCGCCGCCTGCGGTATGGCGTGCGCATGCACGTGATTGCCCGCCCTAATGCGAAACAAGCGTGGGAGGCTGCCGAGGCACTGCTCGCCGACGCAGATCCGGAGGCTATTGCCAGCGTGCGGGCGACGCTCAGCTCCGCCACTGCCGTCGGTCAGCGCCGCATGACCGCCCTGGTCGGCGACCGGAATGGCGATCTGGAGATCTACCCCAACATCTGGGCGGGCATCGGCCTGCTGCGCAATGGCGCCGCCACCGCCCTTGTCGGCAGCTACGCCGACGTGGCCGACCGCATCGCCGAATATCACCACGCAGGCACCAACGAGTTCATCCTGTCTGGCTATCCGCACGTCGAGGAAGCCTTCT
Source organism: uncultured Acetobacteraceae bacterium (assembly GCA_964245345.1). GTDB lineage: Bacteria > Pseudomonadota > Alphaproteobacteria > Acetobacterales > Acetobacteraceae > Lichenicola. Next base: position 7,301 of record CAXTMS010000148.1, read on the forward strand.
GGTTTTCCGAAGGTGTCATGCCTATCCTGCGGGAACGCGGGCTGCTGGATGCTGACGCCTATTGGTGATTAAGAGCTACGGACAAAACCGCCTGAGCTGACGCAAGCAGATGACGACGCAGGCGAGCGTGGTCAGGGCGAGATGTAGGTCGGCGCGGCGCTCGTAACGCATGGTCAGGCGGCGGAACCGAGCCAACCAGGCGAAGGTGCGCTCGACGACCCAGCGGTGCCGCCCGAGGCGGGCGCTGCTCTCGACACCACGCCGCGCGATGCGGGGCTGGATGCTACGGGCGCGGCACTCGCGGCGGCAGCGCCGGTGATCGTAGCCCTTGTCGGGGTGCAGCTTGGCCGGACGACGCCGCGGCCGCCCACGGTGCTTGGCTTGAGCGCTGGGCACCGCGTCCAGCGTGGGCGCCAGCATGCGGCTGTCGTTGCGGTTGGCGCCGCTCAGCGTGACGTCAAGCGGCGTGCCCTGGGCATCGGTGACACTTGAGCAGTGAAGCTGATCAAGGCGCTTCGTCCCCGGCCTGCCGCGGTCCGCTAGGTTGGGACCAACCTCCGCGCCCCCTTTTCGCGGCGGGCAGGCTTGCGCTGTCCAGCGCCGCGCGACGTCAGTCCAGGGCCCCTGCGTCGTGCAGGCGCTCCAGCAGCACGTGGTGCAGCCGTCCCCAGACACCAGCCGCATGCCACTCGCCCAAACGCCGCCAGCACGTCTTGCCGCAGCAGCCGAGTTCGGCAGGCACCTCGTGCCACTGGATGCCCGTGCGCAGCACGAACAGGATGCTAGCCAGGGCAGCACGATCCGCCGTCCGGGGCCGTCCACCTCTCGGCTTCGGCCGCTCAGGCAGCAGCAGCTCGATCACCGTCCATAGGTCGTCAGGAACAAGCAGGGCCATGCCCCGCCAACGCCCGTAAACAGGTTTTGTCCCGATCTCCTAGTCGGCTGGACGAAGCCAGGCTGGCGAGCGTGAGACAAATCTTAACCACGTTCCTGGACATTGGATGATGGTGGAGACGTTAAGCTGGGCTACTCGTTCGCTCCGCCCGTTTGCCTATCGCTCGCGCTCACCGCCTTCTCTGAGGAGTGGTCCTGCCGCAGAAAGATGCTGAGGACGATGTAGATACCAATAACGGCAAACTCCACTTCCCAACACTGGAAAACCGAGAACCAGAAGCTGGATGATATAGCATACGCGCCGAGCGAGCTTGGGGTGAGGTGCTGACCTGCCCCCTAGGAGTGAGCCGCCGGTGATGTAGGACCGGCAGGCGAACGGA
>CAXTMS010000149.1:0-8559 GCA_964245345.1 uncultured Acetobacteraceae bacterium
CCGATATCCCCACCTGCCCCATCCAGCAGGACGTCCTGCACGTTCGATACGTTGGTGTCAGCGTCGTAGCAGAGGCCGGCGATCCGTGAGATGCGGAGCGCCTGACTGACGCCCAGGCCGTTGATGTAGCTCGTAAGCGCCATGTTGACGTTTGACTGAACGACCGGAGCGTCCGCAGAGGAAGTGATCGTCAGCGTCAAGCTGATCCCGGCGGTAAGCAGGCTCGGACCAGCGATCGAGATCGAGGTGCCGATCGGCCTGACCGCATCCACGGCAGCGGAAACCGACGCGAGCAACGTCGCCGTCGGATTGCCGCTCCCGTCATCCACGATGACATGCACGTGTCCGGGCAGGGCGCTGCCGTCGGCGGCAACGTTCTCCTGAATGCTGTAGGTCAGGTTCTGCTGGACCGAGGTGATCGCGTACACCAGCGCCTGCTCCGTCGCCTGCGCCCTGGTGTTGATGTAGGTGACGAACCGCAGCCGCAAGGCCGCATCGGTTTCCGCCGCTTGGCCGCCGGTGAAGGCGTTCGGGTTCGACACCGTGTCGATGCCCGGGATAGCCGTCCCGAGCACATTGACGACGCCGCTCTGGACGTTGCCGGCGCTGCCGGGAGTTGTTGCCTGCACCTGTACTAAGACAGACGCCGTTCCGACCGGACGCGTGTACGGTCCATTGACCACCGCAAACGTTTGGGAACCGTCACTCGTGCGAACAGTCGCACCGTTGTTGATCGTGGCGCTCTGCGTCCCCGGGTTGAACGACGACAGCACCACGTTTCCCGAGGCGAACGTCGCTGCCAGGCGGGTCATGCCGAAATCCTGCACCCAGCTGTCGGCATCACCGCCGATGCTCGTCGCCAGCCGCGTCATCGTCAGCACCTGGAGGATCAGGTACTGCAGCCAAAGCCCGACGGAAGCCGAGGCCTCCAGGATGGCGCGCATGACCGACCCGACCGTCAGGTCGATCAAGCTGGAACATGCTCCCTGCACGGTGGAGGCCATGCTGTCGACCAGGGTCGAGAAGTTCTGCAGGGAAAGCTGCATCTAGCCTCCGATCGGCAAGGTGAGGGTCTGGCTGCTGCCTGACACGGCATCGGTGTAGTTGATCGCGGCGAGCACCACTCCGGGCGAGCCGACGGACAGCACGATCTGCGGCTCGGGCGTGGCCGACACCGTCGCCTCGAGCGCCATCTGCGCCTTGATGATCGCAGCGATCTGCTGCTGGGAGGCAACCGTTCCGATCAGGCCCGGAAGCCCGGCGCCATAGGAAGGCTGCCAGATATACGTTGCCGCTCCCGTCAACAGCCGATGCAGGACCCGCTGCTGAGTTTCCTGGTCTGCCGTGACCACGGCCAGGTCGCCGGTGCCGGCGAGCTGAAGGTCCTCTCCCATCACATGTGCCAGATCAGCCATGAGACGGCTCCGGCACACCCGAGACTCCCTGCCCCGGCTGCACGCCCGAATGCACGTGACCGGCCAGGCTCACGTTCGCGGCGACGACGTCGCCGCTGACCGTCAGGCTCCCCTCGAGAACGACGGTCCCCTTGAGAAAGATGTTCCCCTTGGTCAGATGCACGTAGTTGCCACCCTCCAGGAAGATCCCGATCTCTCCCGGCTGGACCGGGTCGCCGGTCGCCGGGCTGGAAGGCGGCATGAGCGTCACGTCGAACAGTCGCGCCACGACGACCGGATGCTCCGCATCACCCTCCACCGGGATCACCAGCACCTGCGTCCCGATCTCCGACGGGCAGGCAACACGCAAACCGCCGGCTGCGACCGCACCGTCAGGAATCCAGCCGCTCTCGAGGCCTTCCGGCTGGATCGTGACCTTCACCGCATGCGACACGGCATCGACGCTCGTCACGAGCGCATGGCGAGGCTGACCGAGCGCTCCGGCCTGCGTCGCGGCATGAAGCTTCACCGTTTCAAGCCAGTCAGCCATTGCCAGCTGCTCCTCCAGGGTCGCACCGTGCCGTGATGTGCTCGATGAAGCCTTTCTCCAGCGACATCTGCCGCTCGATCTGGTCGAGGGTGTACACCCCGTCCCAGCCGGTTCCGGTGCCGACAAGCCTCACCCGGTTCCGCGTCGTCAGCTGCAGTTCGCCGGCCATCACGCCCCTGATGACACGCTGGTGCGCGCGCAGCTGCGAGTAGGTGGTGCTGGCCAGCGCGTCCGCCTGGTCTGCAAGGAGGTTCGGCTTCAGCACCAGGAACTGCTTGGCTGTGGCGTCCGCATCCTTGGGAAAGACGCTGTTCACCTGACGTCTCTGCCGGCTGTTCCAGCTCGCCACCGTCACCTGGACAGGCCCGGACAGACCCACCATCCGCTCCATGGTCAGGTCGGAGATGGAAAGCGTCGGTGATGCCGAGCCTGTCTCCGGCGCCACATAGGTGATGTCGAAGGCGTCACCATCCTGGGCGGTCGCCTGCTTGAAGTGCAGGGTCGTGCCGTCCACCCAGAGGTCGTACCCCTCGATGCTTGCGAGCTCCGCCAGCAGGTCCCACCCGTTGGCGTGTCGGGAGAACGCGCCGAAGGCCGCCTTCGTGTGCTGGATCTGGTAGTACTGGCCGACCAGCCCGCTCGTCGCATCCACGTCCGCCGACAATCCGCATCCCTGCGCCATCGTGGTCGCGAGCTCGGAACTGGTACGGTTCAGGTAGGCATCCTGAATAGGCAGGTCGATCAGCCGGGCCGCATGATCGCGTCCCTCGATCGAAACCAGACCGGTGACCTGATCAAGCCCCACCCGATCGATCCCGCCGGCGATCATCCGCGTCCAGCTGAGGCTTCCCTCCGCTGCACCCAGGGGAAGAAAGCCGAAATCGATCTCGACGTTCAGGGTGTCCTGGTCGATCCAGCCCTGCCCGAGCGTCCGGGTGATCTCGTTGAAGCTCGCGTGCACGTGGAAGCTGGACGCCTGGGCGCCGCGCCGCGACACGATCTCGGTGGAACGGCAGCCGTTCACAGGCGTGCCGTTGATGATGAGACGAACACGGGGCCGCCTGACGACGCTTCCACTCATGGGGAAGGCAGCCCGCCCGTGGCGCTCGCATCGAGGTCGGGTAGAAGCAGCGTGGTCAGGCCGAAGATCAGCGGGTCCGAGACGTTGTTGAGGGAGGCGATCCTGTACCACTGCGTCGCATCGCCCAGCTCCTGAGCCGCCAACGCGAAAAGGTTGGTTCCGGCCACCACGACTGTTCGCATCATCACCTCAGGAATGAACGAGGGGTGCAGAAGCCTGTGCCGTGGTCGAGGCCACGTTGGAGTTCGTCCTGTTGAGGTATCCACCACTACGCACCAGGACAGCCAGGGCGGCAGCCTGCGCGGTCGCTGCAGCCAGGGCGGATGCGGAGGGAAAGGACAACCCGGCAGCCGGAGCCGCAAGGCTTCCCGTGGACGCTGCGTTGATCGCAGTCGAGACCGTAGCCGCCGCAGCCGTCAGGCCGCCCTGGATCTGTGCCTGACCTGACGGGCTTCCCACCGACGTGGTCGCAGCGATCCCGGCGGTCGCCGCGAGGCTGGTTGCGACCGATCCCATCGCGGCAGCCGAGGCTGCGCCCGACGCGGCAACGCCACCACCGGCAAGCGCCGCATAGCTGGACACGACCGAGGCGCCAGCCTGCAGAACGACCTGCGCAGTCGACAGGTCGCCCTGCAGGGCAAGATCAAGGCTCGGCGCGCCTCCCGTCATGCCGTTCGGATCCGGCACGATCTCCGTCCGGATCCTGTAGGAAAGGACGGCACCCTGATCCTGGTAGTCGTACTCGAAGTGTACGATGACGACGTTGAACATGTAGTCGCCGAAGCTGAGCCCATACGGGCTGCCCTGCTGGCGCATGAAGTCCAGCAGGCGCGCGCGTTGCGCGGCATTCGGTCCGACGAACACGCCGCGCCACGCGATCGTTCCGGGATCCGATCCCATCGCGTCGATGATCCGCCCGCCGCCAGGCATCTTGTGGATCGTAACCGCCTGCGCGCCGCCGATGCTGATCCGGTCCGGAACCTCGTGCCCTTCCAGGACGAGGTCGCCGATGATGAGCGGAGCAGGACGCAGGAGCAGCGACACACCGGCATTCAGGAGCCCGAGATAGCCGCTCACTGCGGGATCTGCATGCCGGGATGGATCGGCACCGCCCGGAGATTCACCCGCGACGGTCCATGCGCCGGCAGGGATGCGCGGCTCGCCTGCGACGATGCGGCCACCTGTCCCAGCCTCCGTCCGTCGATCACCACGTCTCCCGTCAGGCTCACCATCATCCTCCTCCCGGCATCCGCTCCGAACCCGCCATCCATGGCGGCAGGGGAGTAGGCCGCCCGTTGATCGCCTGCCCCGCTCCGCATGGTCCTGTCGGTCGAGGCGGCAGCAAGCCGGTTCGGCATACTGGTCGGTGGCACAACCTGGCGCCGCAGGGTGTCCTGGTTCATGTCCGTGTGCGGAAGCGCAACGACGCCGCGCTGCAGAACGGCAAGACGCTGTTGTGCGCCACTCGTGGAACCAAGCGTCGTTACCTCCCGCGGAAGAACGCCGGTCGCGGGCGGCAAGGCAAGGCCGACGGCAGCTGACGAGGCAAAAGCAGCTGGCATAACAGCAGGCTGGGCCGCCTTCACCTGCGCCGTGTGCATGATCTCCAGCGCGGCCGCCGGGCTCGAACCAAGTCTTCGTGCCGACACCGCGCGACGATCCGGAGCCGGCCGTGACGTCCCGGACGGACCGGCTTCGCTGTGTCCACGCCCTGCGCCGCCTGCATGCAGCGGCAGGGCGACGGACAGGACCCGCGACCCTGGACCCGGTTGGCCGAAGGCGGCACGGAGGCCGCTACCTGCAACGGTGGCGGCCTGCACCGTTGCCGCCGCTGCCGCCGCCGACCGCGGTCGTGACGCCGGCACACCTGCCTCCCGCGTCGGGGGCACCCCCGCCGCTTCGTCCGACGACGCCCGCCGCGGTCGCATCCCGCGTTGCCCCGCAACCAGAGCCGCCGACCGACCAGCACGGGTGCGCGTCCCGACAGCGGCCACGGAGACTGCCCTCGACGGGACCTGCATGACCGATGCCGGTCGCCGGTCCAGCCGCAACCAGGACGGGGCCGGTCCTTGTAGGCTGCTTCTCCCCGCTGGACCGGTTCCGGTTCCTGCATCCGCCTCGTCCGTCACCTGCGGAACCACCGGCAGGTCGAGCCGGCGAAACCGGCTCGGGAGCGGCAGCTCACGCGATCCCAGCCGAGTCAGCCGAGCGGCCAGGGCGGCGAACCGCTCCAGCCTCCGGTTGACCTTGCCCCCGGGCACCGCGAACGGTGCGCTTGTACGCAAGCGAGCCGGAAGATCCCGGTCTTTCCGGTCCAGCAACGCCAAGGCGATGCGGTGCGACAGGATCAAGCTCGCCTCCTTTTGCCTGGTCAGTGCATCCTGCCTCAGCCAGGCACCGACCAGCTGAAGGAGCCCCAGTCGAACACCTGCCCGTCGAGCTCACCCAGGGCGACGCAACAGGCAAGACGCCGCGTCTCCGACATGTTCATGACTTCCGACCACGGCACCCCTCCCTTCACCAGGAACAGGATCTGGCGAAGCAAGGAGTGCCGGCTCAGTTTTTTGCGGTATCGAGCTCTCGATCATCCTGCGCCGCCATCTCCGACTCTTCCGGGTAATGGACGCGAGCAAGAGCCTCCATCCCGACGTTGCCGATGCGGCGCCCGAGTTCCCGGACAGCTTCCTTGGTCAACGGCATCATGACCGGCTTGCCGTCGATCGCGTTGACGGAGCAGATCATCAACGCGTAGCGCATCCACGCGGCCGAACCTGCCGCCGCGCCGGCTGCCTCGATCAGGTCGAGCATGTCGCCGGGATTGGCCTCGCGCAGCGCAAAGCGTCTCCCGTCGCCGCTGTCGATCTCCGCGGGCACCGGCATCAGAGACGGTTCCTCTGGCTGGCGTAGAAGCTGATCACCTGCTTGACGATGTTCTCGGCCTGGTAGTGGCCGGCATGGGTCAAGGTCAGCGACACGCCCACGAACTCATACGTGCTGGTTGAACCGTCCGCTTCCGACACGTATTGATAGATCGTCCCGGAGCCGATCACGCCCGCGTTCCAGAACGCCGCCTCGATCGCCGCGATCAGGTCGTCCAGCGCCGACGAGCCGCGGTCGACCTGGAACTGCCCGCGCCACCCTGCCGGGGTGTTGAACTCGATCGGCACGCTGTTCAGCGGGTCGGACCGCTGCTGGCGCACCTCCTGCTGCGCCTGGAACCCGGTCACGTCGCGCAGGTCGAGCCGCGTGCCGTTCCAAAGAAGAACGACCTGGCAGTCACGACCGATACTGTAGGGATTACCCAATCGAGGCCTCCTTGCTGTGCAGTGGCACGCGTGTCTTCAGTCGAGGGTCAGGTCGCAGAGCCGTTGTTCGCCGTCGACACGGTCACGCTCTGGCCGCCCTGCAGGTTGACGATGAACTTCTCGTTGATGCCCTGGTAGAGAACCTGCACATCCGCCTGCACGTAGCCGAGCGCAGTCCGCGTCTGCGGGTTGTTCGACGCGTCGCAGACCACGGCATAGGGTGTGGCGCCGTTGATGCTGCCGAGGATCCCCTGCTGCACCAGGCTGGACAGGTAGCCGAGCAGCGTGGCGCGGATGTTGGACAGCAGCGTCGAGTTGATGACGCTGCCGACATAGCCGCCCATGCCGGCAGCCAGCGTCTCGGCGATGAAGTTCGTCATCCGCGTGTAGCTGTCGCCGGCGATCACCGCGTTGCTCGAGCTGTTGTGGCCGCAGCGAACGGCCCAGTACGATCCACCGGGCGCCGGGTTGCAGATCACGTCGATGCCGGCCGAGAACAGGGTCTGCAGCTCGGCAGACGAGTACGTCAACGCCTGGCCGCTCGATGCCAGCCCGCTCTTCTGGCTGCCTGCGATGCCCGACAGCTGCTTGTTGAGGCTGGACTGTTCGGGAGACAGGTTCGCCAGGCAGCCGGCCACGAAGCCCTGCGGGCTGACGATGCGCGTCTGGGAATTCGTCTGGTCGTACCAGAACAGCCAGTCGCCGAACATCAGCTTGGCCGCGTAGCTGTCCAGGCCCGCCTGTTCCTTGACCTGCACCGCCGTCGCGATGGAGTCGCCGCTGGGCCCGACCAGGATCATGTAGATCCCTTCCGACAGGCCGAAGCTGCTCTGCACCGTCCACTGGGTGGAGTCGCTGCAATCCGCCAGCAGGCCGATCGCGCACCCGCGACCGCGCAGCGCGTACATCCCAGTCCGGTCCAGTCCGTCACTGCCCACCAAGGAGGCCGCCGTGATCCCGCTGCTGCCATCCGTGCCGTTGAGCAGGGTCTGGCTGCTGATGGACGCGGGAGCCGTCGTCGGCCCGTTGCCGGCCGTGGCGACGCAGAGCGCGGAAGGGCCCCGCGTCGCGCTGGTCCCGTTGTTGACCGCGCTGATCGCGCTGGCCCAGAAGGCGGGGTTGCCGCCGCTGGGATCGAGGTTGTCGAAAACCTCCGGAAGCTGGCCGGGCATCTGCAACGTCAACCGCCAGCTTCCGGCACGGGATCCCGCGCCCAGGTTCACGCTGATCTGGTTGCCGAGGCTGCCCGAGCAGACGGCGGTCAGAAGCATGGGATAGCTGCTGTTGCTGTAGAGAAGCGCGTAGGTCGCCGAGACATCCGTGCCGTCGGTCACGCGCACGCCCACGAACGACGACGCACCCTGCTGCTGCGCGCAGGCGATCGGCGTGCCGAGGTCGTACTGCCGCGGCAGCACCGGCCCGAACGCCGCGTTGTAGTCGGCGACGCTGCCCATCACGACCGGCTGGTTGACCGGACCCCAGGATGCCGTCCCGACGACGCCGATCTTGTCGGTGGCGACACCGTTGAGGGACAGGGTCTGCGGCGACGCGATCTGGACATACAGATCCGGCACGACAAGCGCGGCGGTGTTCAGGGCGCCCGACTGGGTGATCTGCACCATGTTTCAGTGCTCCCCGTTCGAAGCGGTCGTGGTTCCCGTGCTCGGCAGCACCGGGACCAGCACGAGGTTGCTGTTGCCGCCGGCGAGGATCGCCTGGATGGTGGCAGGATCGGTGATGACGTCGCCACGGCTGTAGCGGCCGAACGCATGGAGCACGACCAGCGCGCTGGGTGTGGGTCTGTTCATTCGAATCCTATCTAGTTGACGAGATCGAGTTGAGGGATCGTCGACTGCCGGACCGCCGTCGCCAGCGCCGTGCCGACCGCGGCCACCCGCCCCATGTCCGGCCCGGCCGCCGTAAAGGTCGGCATCAGCCAGCCGCCTTCGGCGAGCTCGTTCCACGCGTAGATCAAGCCCACCTGCGCCGGACACGCGGACGGCTGCGACACGAGGTAGTCCACCATCTCCACGACGTGCGCGCCGAGCTGCGCGTCGCTCGGCGGGTCGTAGTAGCTGTCGACGGTGAGGCCTGCCGGAACCGGATAGAACGGCTGCGGCGTCTCGACCAACGGCCGCTGGTCCCAGCCGCTCATGGCGGTCGGGATCATGGGATACCCGGAGCTGCCGCGTGCCGCCCAGTCCGCACGGGCAGCCTGCGTCAGCGACG
>CAXTMS010000150.1:0-5632 GCA_964245345.1 uncultured Acetobacteraceae bacterium
TCCGGCAGGCTTACGCGACCTCCGGTCACGGTCTTGCCGAACTCCATCGGTAGAACGTCTCCTCAGCAACCCCCAGCTTGCGGCAGATCTCCTCCACCGCCGTGCCGCCCTCGCCCTGCCGCAGGGCAAAGGCAATCTGCTCATCCGAACACCGTTTCCGCTTCATGGCACCACCCCCTCCTCAGGAGTTCAAGGTGCCCGAAAAGTCGCGTTCGCACCGGACCAGTTCGGAGGGTGAAGACCATCATCCATACCGTGCTGACCGACAACGGCATCAGCTCTGCCATCCGCCCCGCTACCGATCAGGGCTTACGGCGCAGTTCAGCGTGCACCTGTTCGACCGGCTCTGCCGTCAGCACGGCATCAAGCACAGGTTGACCAGACCGAACCATTTGTGGACCAACGGTCAGGTCGAGCGAATGAACCGCACCATCAAGGATGCCACCGTCAAGCGTTACCACTACGCCGACCATCAGCAGCTGACGGACCACCTCGACCTGTTCGTGGCCGCCTACAACCATACGCGCAGGCTGAAGACCCTGAACGGGCTGACCCCACATGAACATGTCTGCCGGACCTGGACCCAGGAACCAGAACGGTTCAGGCTCAACCCATATCACCACACCACGGAACTAAACAGCTAGTATTCAAGCGATGACGGGCGAGTTGCGGCGGCGCCTCGACGCGCCGCGGCGCCGGCCGCAGGTCAAAGCGTGGCGAGGAAGTCCTTGTAGAGCGAGCGCATATAGGTGCCGCTCGGACCCTGGATCTGGTTGATGATCGGGGTGACCGTTTGCGTCGCCTGGACGCTGGCAATCAGGTCCGCACCGTTCGACACCGAGGTTTGAACCGTGGTCAGTGCCTGGATCAGGAGGCTCCTGGACGTGCTGGTGTTGTCGAACGCGGTGTCGGGGAGGGTCTTGGCGCTGTCGAGCAAGGCCTGAACCAGCTCGAAGTCACGGTAGTATCCCAGGGTCCGCTCCAGGAAGCCGACGGCGTGCACCTTCTTTCCCTTGTAGGTGCCGTTCCATTCCACCGGCCCGCTCTCGTAGGGCACCGGCAACGTGTGCGCCGGATTGGAGACGATGGCGGTTTCCGTCAGGTTCATGCCCATCGAGGGCGACGTGATCGTGACCGAGTCCGGCATCCACATTGCCATCGAGGCCGGAGGAATGGGCTCGGCGGGCAGGGAGTTGAACGGGTAGCGAACATAGGAGTTGATCTGGATCTTGGTGTCTTCGGCAGCCTCGGTCTGGGTCACTCCGGTGCCTGGATCCGATGCGGTCAGACCCTGATAAGGCAGAGGCTGGTTGTGGTTGGTGCGCGCGTACTGGAACCAGATGCTCAGGTCGGTGCCGTCATCGAGCTGAGCGCTGGCCCAGATGTGGGATATGTCCTGACCGGTGGGACCTTCGTCGACCCCGGCATATTGCGGGAATTCCTGTCGGTCGTAGTGGCCGACGGTGCCGACGACGTCCTCGTTCACGTTGCCCCAGGCGAGGCGGCCCTTAAAGTTGGTCCCGGCCTCGCCATACTCGTAGGTTCCGGACTGGCCGAAGCATTCGATCACGCCCTTCTCCACGTCGCCGCCGGTCGCGTAGGGCGCTCGACTGGGGTTGAGCTGGCCGGACAGGTTCATCGAAACGCCGTACTGGTCCGTTCCGGCCAGGACGAGGTTGCTGCTGAACGGAACCAGGTTGCCTGATGAGTCCGACGGATCAACCCAGCTGACCGTTCCGGCTTCGCTGTTGAAGCTGAGGCCGAGATATCCCACCGCAGCCGAGAGCTTCGGCGGGGTCACCGCGTTAACCAAGGGGAAGTCGAACGAGGTGAAGGTGCCGTAGGTGCCCTGGTCGAGGTCGAAGATCGAGAACTCGTAGAAGTCGGCCCTCACCAAGCCTTGTCCGGTCGTCGTGCTGGGCGGAACAAGAAGGTGATTCTTGTTGAATATCACGTGGATCGCGTAGTGACGGCCGGTCGTCACGCCGGTGAGGAACTCGTCGATATACCAGCTGTCGCTTCCGAAGTTGGGAAACTGGCCTTCCGAGGTCGGATAGGTGAGGTTGGGAGAACCGGGCTCTATCGCGAACGGATACACGTTCCAGGGTGTCGTGGTGCTTTGCGCGCTCGCCACCGAGGCCGTCGAAAGGCCGATGGCGCAGGCACTCGCGGCGCAGGCGCCGAGCGACAACGCGTTTCGCATTGCCCCGCGCGATCCCGTGGAAGTCCTGATCTTAAGCCTCATCATCACTGCTCCATAATCATGTTGCGTCACGGGCGCATCGCACGATCGGGACGGGCGCCTGGTCCGAAAGGTGTTCAAGGCTGTTTAATGACGGCCTGCAATGTCGCTTCGAGTTCACGTTGTTGCCGGGGCGGCGCCGTTCGGGGAACTTGTCGTGTGGGTCCCGACGTCGAGATAATTCGCAACCCGCTTCGACTTCTTCCAGAATACAAGAAGCACGTTGATCGCTCAGGATTTGTTCCCGACGAGTTCCTTGCAAAGACATCGATCATGACAGGTGGTTATCGACATAACAGGAGACGTGGTGATTTCTACCTTTTAAGATCATCACTGTTTAAAGTCGTTGGCATACTGTTTGATCGTTAACATGCTAATATGCAAAGCGGTAATGATACTTGGTTTTAGAAGAGGGCGAAACGCGCAAAGCCTCACTTCAAGCCGCATTCGAGGACATAAGCTTCCGGTGCGTTGGGCGCCATCGGCAGCGCCTGCTGCTACTTTACGCTACGTTACATCCACGAGTGCGGAATTAGCAGCCAGAGTCTTGGTGTGTCAATAAGTGTTATAGCACGCATGGGCTGTTCCGAAGCCGCCTGATCCTGCGGCTGATCGATGCTTCTTTGTCTCAAAAAGTGGACTCGTCTTGCAGGTGGAGTCGCTCGCAGGTTCAGATCGTTGATCGGCTGCCTTGAGGCTGATGAACAGGGAGAGGAGTTGAGAAATGGTCTTCCCGTCCGAAACTGATCCGCTGGCAACGCAGCGTCCTGGGGCATCCTGAACCTGGTCTTCACTCCTGAACTGGTCGGGCAGCAACTTGGCCAGTCAGGCAGGCTGCCGCTGCGCCAAGCGCAGACGCGACGACCGCGGCGCACCGGAAGGAACGTGCCGCCCTTACCGGCCTCCAATGGGGCATCATGCACGCTTCAGGGCTGCCCGGACGGCGGCAAGGTAGGTGCGGCCGATCTTCACCTCCGCCCCGCCTGCCAGCTCCACCGCCCAACCGAGTTCGGAGGTGCGCTTCAGGCCCGTGATGCGCCCGCGCCGCACCATGGAGGAGCGGTGGATCCGCAGGAACAGCGCGGGATCGAGCCTTCGCTCTAGAACGGTGATGGTCTCGTGCAGGAGGTAGCTGCGCGGGCCCACGTGCAGGCGCATATAGTCCCGCTCCGCCTCGATACGATCGATGTCAGACGCGAGGATGCGCACCATCCGCTCCCGCTCGGAGATCCAGAAGCTGTCCGCCCAGCGCGTGGGGGCAGGCGAGCCCGGCTCGGCGAGCCGAACGTCGACCCGTGAGACCGCCCTCCCGAGCCGCTCCAAGCTGATGGGCTTCAGGAGGTAGTCGACCGCGGCCACGTCGAAAGCCGAGACCGCGAAGTCGGCGAAGGCGGTGCAGAAGATGATGGCCGCGCGGCGCCCGGACGCCGCCAGCAGGCGCGCGACCTGGATGCCGTCCAGATCCGGCATGGAGATGTCGAGGAGGATCAACTCCGGCGCCAGCGCGTCCGCCAGCGCCAGGGCGGTCCGTCCCCTGGACGTGGCCCCCACCACCTCGAGTTGCGGGAGCGCATCGCAAAGGAGACGCATCCGCTCCAGCGCCAGGGGCTCGTCATCCACCAGGAGGGTGCGCATGACCGCTCAAGCCTTCTGGGGGTCCAGCGGCATGGACAGGTCGACCAGGAACCCGCGCGTGCCGAGGTCGAACCACCGGCAGTTCGCCGCCGTCTCGTAGCGCGCCGCCAAACGGTTCGCGACGTTGGCCAGACCCAATCCAGGTGCGGCGCCCTCTGCCTGTTCGCGCCGCTCGGCGGCGGCATCGTCGCTCACGCGCAGCAGCAGCCGCCCACCCTGGGCGCGTGCCAGCACGCTGATGGTGACCACGGCCGAGGACCTGGCCACGCCGTGCTTGACCGCGTTCTCGATCAAGGGCTGCAGGATCAGGCCGGGCACGTGAGCGTCCTCCAGCTCACCTGGCACATCGAGGTCCATCCGGATACGATCAGGGAAGCGGACCGACTCGATCTCCAGGTAGAGCCGCTGCAGCCGAAGCTCCTCGCGCAGCGGCACGTCGCCGGTGGGGTCCTGCGTCAAAGCGTTGCGGTAGAAGCTGGCGAGGTTGTCGATCATCGCCTCGGCCTGCACCGTGCGTCCCTGGAGGACGAGCGCCGACAGCGAGTTCAGGGCGTTGAACAGGAAGTGCGGGTTCACCTGGTAGCGCAGCGCCCGGATCTCGGCCAGACGGGCCGCCGCATGCAGCTCGGCGCTTCGCCGCTCCAGCGCGCGGGCAGACCGGGCGTAGTCCAGGGCGATCCGCAGCAGCCCCGCGCAAAGGTAGAGGAGGTAGCCGTTGCTGGCACGCTCCAGCAGCGCGTGCGTCGGCGAGTCGTCCCCGTCGTCGCCCCGGGCGTCCCCGCGGCGACCGTGATGGTGGCGGTGGGACGGCTGTTCCGCGAGAGCCTGCGGCGTCGCGGGCTCCTCGAAGACGGCCCGGTCGATCAGCGCGTAGGCGACGCCCGCCGGTGCGGCGAGGACGGCAGCAAGCAGGATGGACGCTCCCAAACGACGGGATGCCGCCCAGCTCAGGGTGACGAGGATCGGCACGGTGATGGCCGCGTCGGCCGCGGCCGCGCCGAGGCGCGGAAGCAGCAGCCGGCCGTGGTCCTGGAACAAGAGTTCCGAGCGCAACGACCAGAACAGGAAGTAGAACAGCCAGAAGCCCGCCGCGGACACTACGGCCCGGCGGGCTTGACGCATGAACGGTTCGCTCGGCAGGGCCGCCATCCCTCAAGCCTAGGCAGGGGAGTCCCCTGTCGGAAAGCCCGGGACGGGCCGTTGGTCGAAGGATCGACGCCGCCGGTCGATCCCCGCTTCCCGGAACCGCCCATCGTCCAGACACCGCACGGACGCGCCCCGACGGATCGGTCGCGGCCGGCGGAGCTTCGGAGTTGCAGGACATCATCCCATCGATCCAGACCGCCGATCCTGGTGCAGCCGGCCGTTCACCCGGCGGAGTCTGGCGCCTCCCAAGGCTCTGGCCGGCCATGGCGGCCCAGGACGTTCCCCACGTGAATGCGCGATACTGGCTGGCCCTGTGCCTCGCCAGCGTCGCCGGATGCAACCTGGGCGACATGGTCGGCCTCTACCTTGGCTGGGGCCATGTCATGGGCCTCCTGCCGCTGGCGACCATCCTCCTCACCCTGTTGGCCGGCGAGCGCCTGAGTTGGCCGAACGGTGAGGGCTGGTACTGGAGCGTGGTGCTCGTGCTGCGCACGGCGGCCACCAACATCGCCGACATGCTCTCGCACACGCCCTTCCACCTGCCCTACGCCTCCGTGCTGGCAGGCCTGGAGGCGGTTCAGGTGCTGCTGGTCTTGCCGACCCGGCCGC
>CAXTMS010000150.1:5732-8542 GCA_964245345.1 uncultured Acetobacteraceae bacterium
GGCGGATGCGCTGGACCAGCACAGCCGGCTACTGGCTGGCGGTGGTCGCCATCCGTGCCGCTGGAACGACCGCGGGCGACTGGCTGGCCTTCGGCGGGGGCGGTTTGGATCTCGGCCTGCCGGTGGCGACGGGCCTGAGCCTTGCGGCCTTTGTCCTGACGCTGCTCCTGTGACGGCCCGCGCGCGTGGCTTCCGGGACATGACGCCGCCCAGGCCCATCCATCGCTCAAGCGTTCCGGGCGCCATGTCCGGCCCGTCCGTTTCGGCCCAGCCTGTTTCGGATCCTCCCGAGGTTCCGGTGGAGGTCGCGTGACGGGCATCGATGATCCAGGCCGGTGGATGGCCAGGCGGGACCTGCTGGCGATCTCCGTCACCGGTGTCGCGGGAACGGTAGGATGGCCCGCCTCGGCGCGGGGGCCGCAGGCGCCGCCGCGGGACTCTTCCACGATCGCTCCCTACCCCTTCCAGCAGGTCAACGTCTTCTCCGAGCGTCCGACGCGGGGCAATCCCCTCGCCGTGGTCGGCGGCGCCGATGCGCTCAGTACGGAGGACATGGCCGCCTTCGCCAGGTGGACGAACCTCAGCGAGACGACCTTCCTGACCAGACCGACCGAACCCCGGGCCGATTACCGTGTCCGCATCTTCACCGCCGAGCGCGAGCTCGACTTCGCCGCCGGCCATCCCACCTTGGGCAGTTGCCACGCCTGGCTGGCCTGGGGCGGCGTGCCGAAGGGTGCCGATGTCGTCCAGCAGTGCGGCACCGAATTGACGCGCATCAGGCGGACGGCGGGGCGCTTCACCTACCTGGCACCGGGGCTGATACGGAGCGGCGCGGTGGATCGGAACACCCTGCGCCGGGTCGCCGCCGGCCTGCATCTCCCGCCCAGCGCGATCCTCGCCTCCCGATGGGTCGACAACGGCCCCGGCTGGCTGGCGGTGATGCTGGGAACGCGCGAGGAAGTCCTCTCCATCCGCCCGGACTGGCGGGCTATCGCCGGTCTGCACGTGGGCGTCGTCGCGCCGTGGCGACCGGAGACGGACGGCATGGATGCCCGCTTCGAAGTTCGGGCATTCAGCGCAGGCGGCTTCGAGGACCCTGTCACCGGCAGCCTGAACGCGGGCCTGGCAGTCTGGCTGATCGGCACCGGTCGCGCTCCGCCCTCCTACGTCGCCAGCCAGGGAACTGCGCTCGGCCGCCTCGGCCGCGTCTTCATCGAGTCTCGAGGCCCGGAGATCTGGATCGGCGGGGCCGTCGTCCCCTGCATCAGCGGGCAGGTGGAACTTTGACACACGGCCTTGCGGCACTTGCGGTGATCGCCGCCATGGCGGCCACGCGGATGCCCCGTGCCGCGACCTGGGCCGTCCAGCGCAAGGGAGAAGGGAATTGAGCGGTCATCGCCACACGCATCGTCATCCGGGCGTGGAGCACGCGCACGATCACTGCCATGATGAGCATACGCGCCATCGTCACGACCATGCCGGACCGCTCGTCACGCGCGGCCGTTTCCTCGCCGGCCTCATGGCCGCTACCATGTTCGGCGCCCGGGCTCGTGGGCAAGCCATCGATCCGGTCCGGCAGGCCGAGGAATTCCGGCAACGCTCGGATGACGCGGAGGCGAAGGGCTTGGCGCAGCCCTTTAAAGGCGTCACCAAGGATGGACGGGTCATTCCCGACCTCTTCCACGTCGCCCCCAGCGGCGTTCCCACCGAGGACGTGCGTAATGCAGCGCGTGCCTTTCTTGCCACCCTGTCCGATCCCCAGCTCGTCAGGACCGTCTTCCCGGTCGACGACGTCCAGTGGAGGAAGTGGGCGAACCAGAACTACTATGCTCGCTGGGGGATCTCCCTCCAGGAGATGGACCCGCGCCAGCGCGGGGCCGCGCTGGCTCTGTTGCGCACCTCGCTGAGCGACAAGGGCTTCGAGCTGACCCGCAACATCATGCGGCTGAACGAGACCCTCGCCGAGCTCACCGGCAGCCACCTCGTGCTCGGCGAATGGGCCTACTACGTCGCCATTATGGGCCTGCCGTCCGCCACGGAACCCTGGGGCTGGCAGTTCCAGGGGCCGCACGCGATCATCAACTACTTCGTTCTGGGCGATCAGGTGGTGATGACCCCGCTGTTCCTCGGGTCGGAACCCGCGCACGCGACGACGGGCAAGTACAAGGGCCTGTGCGTGCTGCAACAGGAGCAGGCGGCGGGTCTCGGCCTCGTGACGACCCTGACAGACCACCAGCGCCAAGCCGCGATCCTCAGCTCGACCAAGACGGGGCCGAACAACCTGTCGGAAGCCTTCCGGGACAACGTCGTGCTCGACTACGCCGGCCTCCGCGCCGATGCGCTGTCGCCTGCCAGCCGCGGCAGGATGCGCGACCTGATCGACCTCTACGTTTCCAACATGGCCCAGGGACACGCCCGGGTGCGGATGGACGAGATCGACCGGCATCTCGACGATACCCACTTCGCCTGGATTGGGGGCACGAGGCGGGACAGCGTGTTCTACTACCGCATCCAGAGCCCGGTGCTGCTGATCGAGTTCGACCACCAGCCGCCCGTGGGCCTCGCCCCGTTCTTCGCCGATCAGGACGCCCCGACGCAGCAGCACGTCCATACGGTCGTGCGCACGCCGAACGGCAACGACTACGGCAAGGACCTCCTAAGGCAGCACTACCTCCTGCATCCTCACCAGCCCTGATCGCGAACCAAGCTTTGGAAGCCCGGGTCCAGCTCATCGACCACCGCCGCAGACCGTCGCCCGAACCGCAGCATCAGGGAGGGTACGGAGGGGGCCGTGCAACGCTTGAACGCTG
>CAXTMS010000151.1:0-8370 GCA_964245345.1 uncultured Acetobacteraceae bacterium
GTCTCGATCTCGAGCGGCTGCAGCGGGTGCCGTCCGCTCGCATCCTGGCACGGTTGCTGTGTGACGGCCCGCGACAGCCTCAGCCGAGCGCAAACGGTCACGATCGCCGCCATCGAGGCTGGGGTGCGGGCGTCGGTGGGAGGCCCGCGAGATCATCGCGGCCTTCCGCGTCATGATCCGCAAGCGGCTATACGCAAGCCTCGACCCGTGGATCACCACTGCCAGGGCCAGTCTGGTCAGCTCGTTTGCGAATGGCATCGGCAAGGATCGCGGCGCGGTGCTGTCTGCCATCACCTCGCCCTGGTCCAGCGGGCAGGTCGAAGGCCAGATCACCCGGCTGAAGCTGGTGAAGCGGCAGATGTATGGCCGCGCCAAGCTCGATCTGCTCGAGGCTCGCCTCGTTCCCGCATCGTGATCGGCATCACCAAAACGGCGCCAGAGCCAATCTTGAATGCCGTTTGACAACCATGCTGAGCCCGGTGTTTCAGCAGCCGCTTCGCCAGGGCGCCGACTTGGTGGTGGCGTCGCTGACGAGGTACATAGGCGGGCACAGCGACCTGATCAGCGGCGCCGTGGTCGGCGCTCACGTGCTGCTCCGGCCGATCCGTCTGCTGCGCAGCGCGATCGGCACCCAGCTTGATCCGCATTCCTGCTGGATGGTCGGCCGGTCGCTGGAGACCCTGGCGGTGCGTGTGCGTGCCGCGGCCAGCCACGCCGAGGCCGTGATCCACGCCATGGACGCGCATCCGAAGGTGGTCTCGGTGCACGCGCTCGGCTGGGACGGCGGCAGCCAGGCGATGCGCCGGATCTACGCGGCGCAGTGCACCGGCCCGGGCTCGACGTTCGCCATCGAGATCGCCGGCGGCCAGGCGGAAGCGTTCCGGGTGCTGAATCGCCTCAGGCTGTTCAAGCTGGCGGTCAGCCTCGGCGGCACGGAGTCGCTCGCCTGTCACCCCGCGTCGACCACCCATTTCGGGGGGGCCGGCCGATCTTCGCGCCCGGATCGGTGTCACCGACGAGCTGATCCGGCTCAGCATCGGGTTGGAGAACCCGGACGACCTGGTGGCCGACCTAACGCAGGTGCTGGCGGTGCTGGAAGAGGCTCTAAGCCTCGACATTTGATGCAGCGGGTCGAACCCGACTGGTCCTGGTGGAGTAGGGGCCCGATGCCTGACCTGTTGCCTACAGCGTGTAGCGCAGAGTGAAAAACACCGTGCGCGGGTCGGAGTAGGCGGCGGAATACAGCACCGGCACGCCACCACCCTGGATGAAGGTTAGCGACTGCGGATAGCGCCGGTCGAGCAGGTTTTTGGCCGCTAGGGTTGCCGTCCAGCGGCCGTGCTGGCTGGTCCAGGCAACCAGGGCGTTCACGTAGGTCTGGTCCGGCAGCCGGGTCTGGGTGTTGTCGAGCGCGTCGAGGAACACCGGGCTCTGGAAGCTCACGTCGCCAGCAACGCGCAGCCTGCCAGGGATCCGCACCGGCAGGTCGTAACTGGTGGACAGGTCCGCCTGGAACCGCGGCGAGTAGGGCAGCCGCTCGCCCGCATGGGGCGTGTTGTTGATCGACAGCCCATCGGCATATACGCTCTGGGAGAACGCGCCCTTGAAGCTGTCCAGCTCGCTGTAAAGGTACGAGCCGGTGGCATCGATCTCCCAGCCGGGCTGCACACGCGCCGACGCTTCCAACTCCGCGCCGAGCGAGTAGGCGTTGCCGGCGTTGTAGCGATGGCTGAGCCCGCTCGCCGGATCCACGGTCGTGATCTGCAGGTTC
Source organism: uncultured Acetobacteraceae bacterium (assembly GCA_964245345.1). GTDB lineage: Bacteria > Pseudomonadota > Alphaproteobacteria > Acetobacterales > Acetobacteraceae > Lichenicola. The sequence goes on from CAXTMS010000151.1 coordinate 1,772, forward strand.
TTGAAGTCGTTGTAGAACAGGGCCCCGTTCAGGCTCACCATCCGCGCCAGCGGGCCGCTCTTTACGCCCAACTCGTAGGTGGTGACGGTTTCAGGTCCATATGGCAGCAGCGCCTGCTCCCGTCCGAGCGCCGTCGGCGTCTGCGCTCGGTAGTCGTAGCCGGCGGACTTGCCGCCCTGGCTGATCGTCACGTACGGCATCACCCGCGGCAGCGCCTGCCATTCCAGCGACCCCTTCGGCAGCAGCTGGGTCCAGGACTGGTGCGCCGATGCGCGCCAGTCCACCGGACCAAGCGGCGCGTCGAAGAACGCGTCCAGGTCGTCTGGCTGGCCGGTCACGTAGCCCACGCTCGGGCCGAGCGAGCTGAGCGTTTCCGAGTTCGAGTGCTCTTCCCAGTTCCAGCGCAAGCCCACCGAGGCGGTCAGCATCGGCGTGATCCTGTACTGCCCGAGCCCGTACACCGCCCAGTTGCGCGTCTGCTGGTCGATCAGCGCGTCCACCGGCTGGAACTGCATCTTCGCGGGGTTGTTGGTCTGCGTGCCGAACACGTTGTTGGCGCGCCGCGCGGTGTACCAGTCCTCGTAGAAGAAGTAGGTGCCGGTGGTGAAGCTGAAGCGGCCCCAGTCGCCGCGCAGGCTGGTGTCCTGCGAATACGAACGGTCGCGGTAGTACAGCAACTGCGAGGTGCGCGCGTAGAGGTCGCCGGTGTTGTCGTAATAGCCGGTGTCGTCGTAGCCGCGCACGCCCGTGATCGAGTGCAGCGAGAGATGGTCGTCGAGCCGGTAGGACACGGTGCCGGTGAAGCCGGCCTCACTGTAGTTGTTCTTCGGGTACACGATCGAGTACAGCCCGTAGCGGTACGGGTTCAGCAGGTTGCCGTAGCCGCGGTTGGTGCTGCCGTCGTCGGTCCCGTCGAAGGCCAGGATGACGTCCAGCCGGTCGGTCGGCGTGAAGCGCAGCTTGGCCCGCGCCTGCGTGTAGTCGATGTCGTTCTCGAGCGTGTCGAGGGTGTAGTTCCGGTCGATCCCGTCGCGGGCATGATGCTCCACGGCCAAGCTGGCATACACCTTGTCCGTCACGATCGGGCCGCTGGCGGCGAAACCGGCGGTCCACTCGTTGTAGGTGCCGTACCCCGCATCCGCGGTGAAGCGGGTCCGGTCGTCCGGCACCACCGTGTCGATCCGCACCGCACCTCCTTCGGCCTGATGCCCGGTGGTGAAGCCGACCGGCCCGCGATCGACCTCGATCGCGTCGATGTCGAGCAGTTCCTGCAGCGTGCCGATCGTGCGCGGCAGGTACACCCCGTCGATATAGGTGCCGACCGACGGCTCGCCCTGCGCGTCGAGCTCGCCGATGCCGCGGATGAAGTAGTTCGAGTTCGAGTATCCGACGGTGGCGCGCGGCTGGTACAGGTTGGGCGTCAGGTTGGTGATCTGCCGCGTCGTGGTGATGGCGAGCCGGTCGAGCTTCGCGGCGCTAAGCTCCGATGCCGAAGCCGCGACGTGCTGCAGCCGCTCATGCCGGAGTGCCGCATGGGACCGGCTCCTGACGACCACCGTTTCGGGCAGGTTCCTTAGCGCGGAACGAGCCTTCGGCTTCGCCGGTGGCGCTGCCAGTGCCGTGCCCATCAAGAGCAGGCCGACGCAGGCCGCCATCGGCATGGCAAGCAACAGTCTCGTCATCGTCGTTCCGGTCGATCCAGTTCCATCAGGAGCGGAATAGCGACAGCACGAGACGTTATAAGCAATATACCACTACATGAAATCGTTTAATAAGCTCGATGAGAATTATTAACATCGTCTCGTGCGCATTAGCGTCTAAGGTGCGGCTCGACCAGCAGGAGCAGGATCGTGGACGGCCTGGCGAGTATCGGCGTCACTACCAGCACGGAGCTGTCGGCGTTGTCGGCACGCTTCGCCTCGCGTGCCGCCCGGCACGACGAGACGGCTAGCACGTCGCGGGAGAACCTGGCCGAGCTGCACGCGGCGGGACTACTGGCGCTCACCGTTTCGTCGGAGTTTGGCGGACGGGATGCCGGCCTCGAGCAGGTCGCCGACACGATCGGACGGGTGGCAGAGGGCGATCCCTCGACCGCGCTGATCCTGTCGATGCAGTACCTGCAGCACGCTGCCATCGCCCGCCCCGGCCGGTGGCCGGAGGCGCTCCGCTGTCTCGTCTCCGTCGCGGCGGTCGAGCGCGGCGCGCTGCTGAACGCGCTGCGGGTCGAGCCCGAACTCGGCACGCCGGCACGGGGCGGGCTGCCCGCCACCGTCGCTTCCCGCGAGGCTGATGGCTGGCGCATCAGCGGCCGCAAGATCTACTCCACCGGCTCGACGGTGCTGCGCTGGGGCGTGGTGTGGGCTCGTACCGACGAGGCCGAGCCTCGCGTCGGCAGCTTCCTGGTGCCGCTGGATGCGCCTGGGGTCTCGATCGAGCGGAGTTGGAACCAGCTCGGCATGCGCGCGACCGAAAGCCACACCGTGGTGTTCGACCGCGTGCCGGTCCCGTCCGATCATGCGGCCGACATCCGGCTGCCGGCCGACTGGGCAGGCGCGGATCCAGTCCACATGGTCTGGGGCAACGTGGTGATCGGCGCGTTGTACGACGGGATCGCGCGCGCTGCCCGGCGCTGGCTGCTGGACTTCCTGCGTGGGCGCGTCCCGACCAACCTCGGGGCCGCCCTCGCCACCCTGCCGCGCTTCCAGGAGCTGGTCGGCGAGATCGACGCGCTGCTGCTCGCGAACCGCCACATCCTCGCAGGCGCGATCGCCGCGGAGGCGCGCGGAACCGACGCGAGTGCGGCCGAGGGCGGCCTGGTGAAGCACCTCGTCACCGAGAACGCGATCCGTGCCGTCGAGAAGGCGATCGCCGCCACCGGCAACCCGGGGCTGAGCCGCGACAACCCGCTGGAGCGGCACTACCGCGACGTGCTGTGCGCGCGCGTGCACACGCCGCAGGCCGACGTTTCCCTGACCCTGTCCGGCCGCCTGTCGCTCGGCCTCTGAACCCGGAACCGCCGATGAACCCGACCAAGACCGACCTGTCCCGGCGCCTCCTGCTCGGCACCCTGGCCGCTGCCGGATCCTCGCTGCTCGTCTCCAGGCACGTCTCCGCGGCATCCACCGACCTGTCCGGCGTGACGCTGCGCATCGGCGTGTTCCGTGGCCAGGACCAGACCATGCTGTCGGGCACCGGGCTGCTCCGGACGCCTTACGCGGTCCAGTTCAGCGAGTTCAGCGCCGGCAACCTGATCAACCAGGCGATCAGCGCCGACGCGCTCGACCTGGGCGGCAGCAGCGAGATCCCGGCGGTGTTCTCGGCCGCCTCGCAGGCCAACATCCGTGTCGTCGCGGTCATGGAGGGGCCGACCTCGGCCCAGGCGGTCCTGGTGCCCAGGGGCTCGTCCGCGCGGTCGATCGCCGACCTCAGGGGCAAGCGCGTCGGCTACATCCGTGCCACCACCGCGCACTACTTCCTGCTGAAGATGCTGGCCCAGCACGGCATGACGTTTGCTGACATCGAGCCGATCGCGCTCGGCATGAGCAACGGCCTGACGGCGATGAAGTCGGGTGCGCTCGACGCGTGGGCCACCTACGGCTACGCGATCGCCACGGTCGAGGCCGATGCCGGCGCCCGCGTGCTGCAGAACGCCATCGGCATCCTGTCCGGCAACTACCTGGTCACCGTCAACCCGCGGAGGCTGCGAAACCCTGCCGACCGCGGCGCCATCGCCGACTACATCGGACGGCTGAGCCAGGCATACCACATCCTCGACGCGGACAAGCCGCGCTGGGCCAAGCTCGTCGCACCGGTCATCAACGTTCCCGAGCCGCTCGTGCTGGCCTACCTGCGCGACGAGAACAAGCCGTGGACGCTGCGCGCGATCAGGCCTGCCGACATCGCCAGCGCCCAGGACGTGGCGGACACGTTCTCGAAGGTGAACCTGCTGCCGCCGCACGTCGAAGTGGCACCCTACTTCACCGGGGTGCTGGATCCGCTGCTGACCCGGTCCTGACCAGCTATCGTCGCGGCAGCACCGAAAAGCCGTGCGTGCCGTCCCGTTCGAGCTGCTCCACCAGCCCGAACTCCCAGTCGAGATAGGCCTGCATGGCGGCGGCGTCGTTGTCGGTACCCTCGTAGGGCCGCTTGTACACGTCGTCCGGCGCCGAAAGCATCTCGTCGCGCGACAAGCCGCGGGCGACCGGCAGACCGGCGCTGCGCCAGGCCGCCGTGCCGCCGCGCAGCACCAGCGGCGGCTGCCCGGTCCGTGCCTGGACCTCCGGCGCGGCGAGCGCCGCGAGACGCCCGTCCGGCGAGGTCAGCACCAGCGGGGGCTCCGGCTGCGGCAGCGCGACCTGCGGCAACTCGGCGCGGACGGCGAACGCGGCACCCGGGATGTGGCCGGCCCGGAACTCCGGGCTGCGCGCGAGATCGAGGACCAGCACCAGCTCCTGGTCCATCAGCTGCGCCAGGATCGCCGGCTCGACCGTGCCGACCTCCGGCAGCATTGGGTCCGCCGCCTCGTCAGCACCCGTTTCCGTCGCGAGCTCGTCCCACGATCCCAGCACGAACACCGAGCGCCATCCGAGCTGGCGCAGCCAGTGCGCAGCCATCCGTGCCCGCACCCCGTCATCGTCGGCGAGCACGATGGTGCCGTGACGTACTCCGATCCACTCGTCCGTCGCCTGGACCAGCTGCCCGCCGGGCGCGCTGCGGAACCCGGCGGGATGGCCGGCGGCATGCTCCGCGGGGGTCCGCACGTCGAGCCGGTACAGCGTGATGTCGTCCCGTGCCTCCAGCGCGTGCAGGGCCGCCGCGTCGACGATCCGGACGCCGGCGCGCTCGGCCAGCGATCGGGCGGACGCCTGCGCCGCCTCGTGCGCGTCCGGCGTGACCGCCGGTGCAGGTCGGTCGGCGTCCCGGTCGAGCGACAACCCGGCCAGGGTCCAGCCGATGGTGCCGTTGCGCAGTGCGAACACCGGGTTGGGGATGCCGGCGTTGAGCAGGGTCTGCGCGCCGATGATCGACCGCGTGCGGCCGGCGCAGTTCACCACCACCGTCGTATTGGGATCGGGCGCCGCGTCGCGCACCCGCAGCGCCAGCTCGCCACCGGGCACGCTGCGCCCGGTCGGGATGCTCATAACCGCGTATTCCTCAGTACGCCGCGCGTCGAGAACGACGAGGTCCTCGCCCGCTTGCAGGCGCCGGTGCAGCTCCACCGCCGGCAGGGACGGCGTGTGCAGCGTCGCCTCCACCAGCTCGCCGAACGCCTTGCTCGGCACGTTGACGTCCTGGAACAGCTCGCCGCCGGAGGCGCGCCAGCCCTCGAGGCCGCCGTCCAGGATCGAGATTTCGGTGTAGCCGAGCCGGTCCAGCACCGCCAGCGCCCGCGCGACCAAGCCTTCCCCGGCATCGTACAGCACCACCGGCGCATCCCGACGCGGCACCAGGTCGCCGATCAGCAGCTCGATCCGGCTGAGCGGCACGCTGACCGCGAACAGCGGGTGGGCGCGCGAGTAGGGCCCCTCCTCGCGCAGGTCCAGCAGCGCGATCTCGATCCCGTCCCGCAGCCGCCGGCGGACCTCCTGCGGCGACATGGGCGCAGTCACGAGGCGGCCGGGTTGGCGGAGCGGTCCCACAGGTTCGGCACCGTGGCGTTCGCATAGCCGGAGATGAACAGCTTCTCGTCGCCGCTGACCGGATGGTAGGTCGCCCGACGCACCGCGCCGATGTTGTCGCCATAGACGTGGATCGAGACCGAGACCCGGTCAGTAAAGGCGTTGGCGACCAGGTGCAGGTCGCCGGCATCGGGCGACAGCTGGGCGACGTCGCCCGGACGCAGCGCCTCCTCCGGCCCCGGCACCAGCCGCCCGGCCGGGTCGCGGTCGTAGCGCGTCTCGACCTCGCCGCCGCGCAGCACGCCGATCAGCCCCCACACGCGGTGATCGTGCACAGGGGTGCGCTGGCCGGGACCCCAGACGAAGCTGACGACCGAGAACCGTTCCAGCGGGTCGCAATGCAGCAGGAACTGCTGGTAGCGGTCCGGATGCGGCACCGCGTAGGCGTCTGGCAGCCAGTCGTCGGTCGCCACCAGCGCGCCCAGCAGCTTCGCCCCCTGCGAGAGGCGCGCCGCCTCGCCCGGCTCGTCGGACACCAGCCGGGTAAAATCGGCGACGAAGCCGCGCAGCCGGGCAATCCCGGTGGCGGGGAGCGCCGTGTCGCCCATCGTTGGATGCCTCAATCCAGCAGGTCGGGTTCGGCCGCGACGATCATGTCCCAGAGCGGCCCGAACGAGAACACGCCGCCCTTGTGGGTGCCGGTCTGGCTCGCGGTGAACCGCGCGGTCTCGTGCGCGATCAGCTTGGGCGTTCCGGCGGCATCCGCCAGCAGCTGGGCATGGGCGGCGTTGTCCATCGAGATGAACCACCAGGCCGCCGCCTCGACCGTTGGGCCGACGGTGAGCAGCCCGTGGTTCTGCAGGATCAGCGCCTTGCGGTTGCCCAGCGTTTCCGCCAGCCGCACCCCCTCGCTTTCGTCCAGCACCACGCCGGTGAACGGGTCGAACACCGCGTGGTCCTCGTAGAACGCGCAGGCGTCCT
>CAXTMS010000152.1:0-8267 GCA_964245345.1 uncultured Acetobacteraceae bacterium
GGGGCGGCGGGACCTGGATGCGGTCGCCAGCCGGGATCGTGAACAGCGCCGCCGGCTGCGGCGCCTCCTCCACCCTAGTCGCCTGCACCAGCACCGTGCCTCCCTGCATGGCGCGCAGCAGCACCCCGTCGGCGGTGAGGCAGACCACGCTGTCGCGGCCGGCGACGTCGCGCGTGGCCCAGTCGGTGCAGGCGACGCCGGCGACCAGTCCGGGTCCGAGCCGCCGGTAGTCGCCGGTGGCGGGCGGCCCGTGCAGCGCGATCGGCCCGCCCGGCGCGGGCAGGATCGTGGCCAGATGCTGGTCCGGCTGCACCACGATCATCCGGCCGGTGCCGTACTCGGTGACCATGTAGGTTCCGTCGCCCGGCGGGTCGACGCGTTGTTGTTCGCCGGCCACGGAAAAGCGCATGCGCTGCACCAGCGGCGTCGATGCCCCCGAGGCGGCGGGCGCCGTCACGGCGTAGAACACGTCGACGTCATGCTGCGGCACCACCAGGGGACGCTCCGGAACCGGCACCAGCCCCTGCGCCGCGGCCGCGACCGGCGCCGCGAGCAGCAGCGTGCAGGCGGCATGCCGCCGGAACCGGGTCACTGGCCGTTCGGCGCGCCGGACGGGGCGCCAGGCGGGTTGCCCAGCTGGGGACCGCCCGGAACCGGCCCGCCTGGACCGGTCGGGCCGCCGCCGGGACCCATGGCCTCGGGATGGGCGGTGCGCTGGTATCCGGGTGGCGGCAGGAACACCGACGCGGCGAGCGGGGCGTACTGCACCGTCTGCGCCACGAGGTGGCCGCGCGCACCCTGTCCGTCCACGCCGGACGCGCTCAGCACCACCCCGTCATCGGTGACGCAGGCGGTGGAGTCGCCCTTGGGCGTGACGATCGAGTACTGCACGCAGGCCAAGCCGGCGACGCTGCCGGTCCCGGTGCGGGTGAAGCGCATGGTCGAGTCCAGCACGAAGGGCGACCGCACCTCCTCGCGCTCGGGGATCTGCATGAAGCTTCGCGCCGGGTTCAGCACCACGGTGATCAGGCGGTTCGGCCGGTCCAGCACCATGTCGCCGCTGGGCGAGCCGTCCGGCCCGGGCGGACCGTCGATGCGCATCGCGCTGCCGCCGCCGCGGAAATACACCCGCACCGACTGCGGCTGCGGCGCGCCTTCCGGCGTCACCGAATACACCACCGTGACGTCGCGCGTCGGCATCAGCGGCGGCGCGTCCGCCGCCCGGGCGGTGCCGACCGCGCCGGCCGCGATCGCTGCCAGGAGCAGGCCCGGCATCGGGCTGGTTGTGCGCATGGCTTTCGAACTCCCTGCTGCGGCCAGGCTCACGCCCGGCCCATCGCGTCGATAACGCCGAGCAGCGCGTCCGGCTCCGGCTCGGCGATCCAGGTTGCGCGCTGCCCCACCGCCTCGGCCAGAAGCCGGCGGTAGCGGGCGCGCGGGATCTCGTGCGCGCCGAACTGCTGCAGGTGCGCGGTGGTGAACTGCGTGTCGAGCAGGGTGTAGCCGCCGAGGCGGAGCCGCGCCACCAGGTGCACAAGCGCCACCTTGGACGCGTCGCGCGCCCGGCTGAACATGCTTTCCCCGAAAAAGGCGCCGCCCAGCGACACCCCGTACAGCCCGCCCACCAGCGCGTTGCCGGCCCAGCATTCCACGCTGTGGCCGTGGCCGCGACGGTGCAGCGCGGTGAACAGCTGGACGATCTCCCCGTTGATCCAGGTTTCCTCGCGCCCGGAGGCGGACTCGGCGCAGCCGGCGATCACCGCCTCGAACGCCCGGTCCGCCGTCACCGCATAGGAGCCGGACAGCACGGTGCGTCGCAGCCGCTTCGGCAGGTGGAACCGGTCGAGCGGCAGCACGCCGCGCCGTTCGGGGTCGAGCCAGTACAGCTCGGGCGAATCGCGCTGCTCCGCCATCGGGAACAGGCCGACGCGATAGGCCTGGAGCAGCAGGTCCGCCGTCAAGGAAGGCGCATGGCTCGGCATGGCGCGATGATGCGGCCGGCGGCGGCGGCGGAGAAGGCCTTATCGCCGGGTGCCCGGGGCGCTAGGAAGACGCGCCATGAGCTCCGGATCGCCCCGCCCGCGCCTCGTCAGCGCACAGGACATGCCGGCCGCGGTGGCGGACCGGATCAGGACCGAGTTCGACGCCCCGCCCTTGCCGCCGACGCGGCTGCTGTCTGCGGAGCTGGTCGAGGCGGCGGCGCTGCACCGGCCGGACGCGCTGCTGGTGTCGAGCTCCACCCTGGTCGACGCTCCGCTGATACGGGCCCTGCCCGACAGCGTGCGGCTGGTCGCCACCGTCAGCGTCGGGTTCGACCACGTCGACCGGTCCGCGCTGCGCGCCCGCGGCATCGCCCTGACCAACACCCCGGACGTGCTGACCGACTGCAACGCCGACCTGACCCTGCTGCTGATGCTGGGCGCCTGCCGTCGCGCGACCGAATACGGCGCGGTGATCCGGGACGGGTGGAACCGGTCGCTGCGCATGACCGAGCTGCTCGGCAACCGGGTCAGCGGCCGGACGCTCGGCATCGTCGGCATGGGCCGGATCGGCCGCGCGGTGGCGCGGCGCGCGCACGGCTTCGGCATGACGGTGCTGTACTGCAACCGGTCGCGCCTGCCGCCGGAGCTGGAGCAGGGCGCCGCCTTCGTTGCCGACCTCGACGACATGCTGCCGCGCTGCCAGGTGCTGACGCTGCACGTGCCGGGCGGTCCTGCCACCGCGGGGCTGATCGGGGCGCGCGAGCTGGCGCTGCTGCCACGGGGTGCCGTGCTGGTGAACGCCGCGCGCGGCACGCTTCTGGACGAGGACGCGCTGTTCGCGGCGCTCGAGGACGGCCGGCTGGCTGCGGCCGGGCTGGACGTGTTCCGCAACGAGCCGGCGATCGACCGGCGCTTCGCCAGCCATCCGCGCATCTTCGCCACCCCGCACATGGGCAGCGCCACGATCGAGACACGCACCGCGATGGGCATGCGCGCCCTGGACAACGTCGCCGCGTTCTGTGCCGGCCTGCCGCCGGGCGACACGGTGGCATGACTGGCGCCGCAGCGACGCCGCAAAGGACACGTGCATGTACATGACGGGAGTCTTCGCCACCTTCGCCGCCGCGTCCGGGCTGCTCGGGCTCGCCATGCCGCACCTGGTGCACCGGCTGGGCTTCCGGATGATGGAGCTCTACTTGTTCTGCGCCGTGTTCTGCGCCGTGCTCAACATCCTGCGCCGCGCGCCGAAGCGCCGCTAGGTCGTCGCCACCCGGTCGGCCAGGTTGCTGCGGATCGACTCGACCGCCTCGCGCACCTCGCCGCCGTGCTGCCGCTCCAGCCGGCGTATGGTGAAGTGGGCCCGGGCCAGCGAGCGGTAATGCGCGAGAAAGGCGGCGTTCAGCGACGCGCCGCACAGGGCGCCAGCGATCGGCATCATCTGCAGCGCCACCTTGCGCGACAGCGCCAGCCCGTAATGCGACGCCACCTCCGACAGCAGCATCACCACCGGCCGGCCGCGAAGCACCGCGCGGGCGGAAAAATAGCCGAGCTCGCTTTCTCCCGAGGCCGAAACGACCGGCTTGAGCGCGAACACCTCCAGGCAGGCCCGGCGCGACTCGGCCGTGGACAGGTCCTCGCCTTCTTCCCGCGCGATCCGGGCGATCTCGCGCATGATGGTCATGGTGGTGAAGCCGATGTCGGGCAGCAGGCCGGCGATGCCGGCGAACCCGCCCAGGGCGCCCGACACCGCCACCGCGCCCTGTGTGGCGCGGTCCTGCCATTGCCGCTGGTCCGCCACTCCGGACCGGCCCGGCGCCGCCGGCTGCCTGAGCCCGAGCACGGCCACGTCGAAGGCCCGGCTGATGGCGCTTTCCGCCACGCCGCGCAGCTTGTCCTGCAGCCCCGGCGCCAGCCCGAGGCCGCGCACGCCGAGGCGGGTGGCCTGGCCGACCGCGCCGCCCATCAGGTCGGCCAGGCGCACCAGCACGCCGCGCCCGGCTTCCAGCTGTTCCAGCACGCGCTGCAGCTCGCCGCGGGCGCCGGCATCCAGGCCGAGGGAGGACAGCCCGGTGGTCGGGGAAAGCTGGTTTCCTGTGGTGGCGCTCATCGGTGTATCCCCTTCTGGTCGCCCCACAACGCAGCCGGAGCGCGCCGGGCTGCACCGTTGCCCGGCGAAACCCCGTCCGGGCCGCGGTTCAGGAGGATCCGGTGGACGCGGCGATGCGCTCGGCCACGTGCATCAGCACGGACCGGTCTTCCGGGCTGCAGCCACGATAAAGCCGGAGCAGGGCAAGCTCCTGCGGCGTCAGCGGCGCCTGCTGCGCCGAGTTCTCCCAACCGTTGCGCAGCACGCCGACCGAAACGCCCAGCACCTCGGCGATGCGACGGAGCATGCCGGCGCTGTGCCCGGCGCGGTCGCTTTCCCACTGCGCCACGGCGCTCCGGGACACCCCGGTGGAACTGGCCAGCCGATCCTGGGTCAGGCCGCGGGCGCGACGCAGCGCCCGGATCCGTGCACCGAGTGTCAGAACCGGCTCCGCCTCCATCGATGATCCTCCCTGTCCGACACCACCCGGTCCGTTCGGATGGCGCCTGGCGAAGGCTGTCCGGTCGGATACCCGTCTGCTGCCGGAGATAGCGTCGAGTTGATCGCCGGCCGTCAACATATGCCGCGTCGGGGCGTTCATGTCACAGGAAAGCCAGTTTTGTAAGGATCGGTTCATGCGCAGCCTCACCCGTTCGCCGGTTTTCGCCGGTCTCGCCCTGGCCTTCACCGCAGCCGCAGCCGCGCCGGCGCTGGCGCAGGCGCCCGTGCAGACCGCTCCGGTGCCGCGGGCCTCGGCAACCACGGCAAGCGGCGACGTGACCCGGCAGGCCGGTCCGGGACTGCCTCCGGTGGATGCGAGCCAGACGATTCGCGGCACCAACAACACCCAGCTGTTCCAGGTGCTGGGCTTTTCCGGCCAGATCGCCGCACCCGTGAACGCCGACTACAACGCCAACCACACCTATCAGACCTTCGCCGGTCAGCCGGGCCGTGGCTCGACCGCGATCCTGGCCGCGAGCATGGACGGCTCGCCCTGATCCGCGCAGCCTGACCAGAACTACCGGCGCCAGCCACCCAGGGCGCAGATCCGGTCCCAGTGGCGCTGGTCCACGGGCACGACAGACAGGCGTGACTGCCGTACCAGAGCCATGTCGCGCAGCTCCGCGGTGCCCTTGATCGTGGTCAGAGGCACCGGCGTGCGCATGGCGCCTGCCGCGCGCATGTCGACGCAAATCCAATCGCCATCGGTCGCGGTCGGATCGGGATAGGCCTCGCGCACCACCTCCACCACCCCCACGATCTCGCGTCCGGTGTTGGAATGGTAGAAGAACGCCAGGTCGCCGCGACGCATGGCCTGGAGGTTCCGCTTCGCCTGGTGGTTGCGCACCCCGGTCCAGGGTTCGACCTCGCGCTCGACCTGCTGCCGCCAGGAAAACGCGTCGGGCTCCGACTTGACCAGCCACGTGGCCATGCCGCTCAGTCCGCGGTGGCGCCGTCCCGGAACACGCTGCGGTAGGCACGGATCACCACGCTTTCGAACAGGTTCACCGAAGCGTAGGGGTCGCTGGCGGCGAAGCCTTCCGCGGCTGCCCTGTCCTCCACGTCGACGATCAGCAGGCTGCCGCACGAACGCCCGTCACCGTCCAGCAGCGGACCGCCCTGGATCACCCGGTCGGCGTAGGTCGCGACGTAGCGCAGATGGGCTTCCCGCGCTGCAAGGCGCGCTTCGAGGCTGTTCGGTCGGTCGGTGCAGATAATGGCAAACAGCATGGTCGATCCTGATCGATGGCCGCGGACGGAGCCCGACCATAGACCGGCGAGACCTTGGAAGCACGGTGGAACCGGGTCGGCCGGATGATCTGCAAGGCGGCATTTGCTCCGGAGCCGGCAGTCGTCGATGATGCGAAGACCCGGCCCACCGGAACGCGTGGAACACCAGGACCGCGCTTCCCTTCCTGTTCCAGGTTCGCTGCATGAATGGCTACCAGACCGTCGCCAAGCCGCCGACCTCGACCTTGGGCGAGTGGCTGCACCGGTATTCCAACCCCGGACGGTTCCTCAGGCTGGGAAACGCCATTCAGCCCGTTCTGACCTGCCTCGCTCTGATGCTGACGGCGGTGGGCCTCCTGTGGGGGCTGTTCTGGTCGCCGGCGGACTGGCAGCAGGGCGACGCGGTGCGCATCATGTACGTGCACGTTCCGGCCGCCTGGCTGGGCTCCGCCGGCTACGCGGCGCTGGCGTCGTGCGGGCTGGTGTCGCTGGTGTGGCGGCACAGGCTGGCAGACCTGGCGGCGGCCGAGATCGGGCCGGTCGGCGCCTGCGTGACCGCCTTGTGCCTGTGCACCGGCTCCTTGTGGGGCCGGCCGATGTGGGGCGCATGGTGGGTGTGGGACGCGCGCCTGACCTCCGTGCTGGTGCTGTTCTTCCTTTACCTCGGCCACGTGGCGCTCGTGCGGGCGTTCGACGACCCGGCGCGCGGCGCGCGAGCGGCGGCGATCCTGGCCCTGGCGGGCGCCGTGGACCTGCCGATCATCAAGTTCAGCGTGCAATGGTGGAACACCCTGCACCAGCCCGACAGCATCACCCTGACCGGGGCGCCGACCATGTCGCTGTCCATGCTGTGGCCGCTCGGGGTGTGCACGCTGGGGATGACGCTGGGCTTTGCCGCCATTGTCCTGGCCCGGCTGCGCGTTGCGGTGATGGAAACGCGCCTGCGTGGCCTGCTGCTGGCGCAGGCCGGCGCCGCGGCCGGATCGGGAACCGGGCGATGACCCACCTGCCCTTCGTCGCCGGCGCCTATGGGCTCACCGTGGCGGCGGGCGCCTGGCTGTCCGCGAGCGCGGCGCTTCGGCTTCGCCGGGCGCGCCGTCGGCTCGCGGCGGTGGACCCGCGGGCGCCCGGATCCGGCCGGCGACCCGACCCGGAGCGCGACCGGGCATGACCCGCCGTTCGCGCCGGCTTTGGCTGGTGGGCGCCTGCATGCTCGGCTTCGGCAGCGCCGCCGGGCTCACCCTGGACGCGTTCTCGGCCAACATCGTGTTCTTCATGGCCCCGTCGCAGATCCTGAGGGCGCCGCCGGCACCCGGCCGCACCGTGCGTCTGGGCGGCATGGTGGTGGCGGGCTCGCTGCGGCAGGTGCGGCTGCCCGGCCGGGCGCCGGCGGTGCGCTTCGCCGTCACCGACGGGCAGGAGTCGGTGTCCGTGCGCTATGTCGGCGTGCTGCCCGACCTGTTCCGCGAAGGGCAAAGCGTGGTGGCGCTGGGCGAGATGGCGGCGGATGGCAGTTTCCAGGCGGCCGAGGTGTTGGCCAAGCACGACGAAACCTACATGCCGAAGGAGGTGGCGGCCGCGCTGCGCCGGTCCGGCCGCTGGGACCCGCGCTTCGGCCCTCCGCCCGACGCCAGGAGCTGGAACACCATGACCGCAGCGGACACCACCGCCGGCAACCGCGCCACGCACGGGACCTGAGCGCGCCGTGAGCCTGCCGTTCCTGCCAAGCGCGCTGCTCGGTCCCGAGCTCGGCCGGCTGGCGCTGGCGCTGGCCTGCTGCCTGGCACTGGCGCAGGCGGTTCTGCCGCTGTGGGGCGCGCGCACCCGGGACGCGCGGCTGATGGCCACCGGCCCGGCGCTTGCCGGCGCGCAGCTCGGCTGCCTCCTGCTCGCCTTTGTCTGCCTCGCGGTGGCCGCGGTCGGCGACGACTTCTCGGTCGCCAACATCGCCGCCAACAGCGCGGTGGCCAAGCCGCTGCTGTACAAGATCACCGGCATCTGGGGGAACCACGAGGGCTCCATCCTGCTCTGGGCGCTGATCCTGGGTGGCTGCGGCGGGGCCGTGGCGTGGTGGGGGCGGAGCCTGCCCTCCACCCTGCACGCGCGCGTGCTCGGCGTGCTGGGCGGCACCGCCTGCGGCTTCGAGCTGTTCTGCCTGCTCACCTCCGACCCGTTCGACCGCGCCTGGCCGGCGCCGGTGGACGGCCAGGGCATGAACCCGCTGCTGCAGGATCCCGGCCTCGCCTTTCATCCGCCGATCCTGTACGCCGGCTATGTCGGCTTCGCGGTGCCGTTCGCGTTTGCGGTCGCGGCCCTGCTGGAAGGGCGCGTCGACGCCGCCTGGGGCCGATGGGTCCGCCCGTGGGCGGTCGCGGCCTGGTGCTTCCTGACCGGCGGCATCGCGCTCGGCTCGTGGTGGTCGTACTACGTGCTGGGCTGGGGCGGCTACTGGTTCTGGGATCCGGTGG
>CAXTMS010000153.1:0-8199 GCA_964245345.1 uncultured Acetobacteraceae bacterium
GCGGGCGGCATGCACGGCCACGTCGTGGTGGCGCAGCCGCAGGGCGGCGGCGTCGGCGGCGCCGCGCAGCCGGGCGATCTCGGCGGCGGGCAGCGATCGGCTCGGCTGCGGCAGGCGGACGCGCGCTTCCGTCACCTGGGCGGGCCCGGCCTGGAACGTGACCTGCACGTCCTTGTGCCGGCCGATCGCGCGCAGCGTGCCGGCGGTGGCGCGCTTGAAGGCCTCGCTGCGGGTGTTCTCGCCGTTGCCGTTCATCGGCTCTTGATGGACTGGCCTGCCAGGAGCTCCTCGTTGAAGCAGCGCTGGTAGTACTCGGCGACGGTCTGGCGCTCGGCCTCGTCGCACTTGTTCAGGAAGGTGAGGCGGAACGCGAAGCCGAGATCGCCGAAGATGCGCGTGTTCTCGGCCCAGGTCAGCACGGTGCGCGGCGACATCACGGTGGAAATGTCGCCGTGGATGAAGCCGGCGCGGGTGAGGTCGGCCAGCGCCACCATGCTCTCGACGCGGCGCTTCTGCGCGGTGTCGCGGTTGTCCCAGCCGGTCTTGGCCAGCACGATGGCGGTTTCCTGGGCGTGCGGCAGGTAGTTCAGGGTGGTGACGATGTTCCAGCGGTCCATCTGGCCCTGGTTGATCTGCTGGGTGCCGTGGTACAGCCCGGTGGTGTCGCCGAGGCCGACGGTGTTGGCGGTGGCGAACAGGCGGAAGCCCGGATGCGGGCGGATCACCCGGTTCTGGTCGAGCAGGGTGAGGCGGCCCTCGACCTCCAGCACGCGCTGGATCACGAACATCACGTCCGGGCGGCCGGCGTCGTACTCGTCGAACACCAGGGCGCAGGGGTGCTGCAGCGCCCAGGGCAGCAGGCCTTCGCGGAACTCGGTGATCTGCTGCCCGTCCTTGAGGACGATGGCGTCCTTGCCGATCAGGTCGATGCGGCTGATGTGGCTGTCGAGGTTGATGCGTATGCAGGGCCAGTTCAGGCGCGCCGCCACCTGCTCGATGTGGCTGGACTTGCCGGTGCCGTGGTAGCCCTGGATCATCACCCGTCGGTTGAAGGCGAAGCCGGCCAGGATCGCCAGGGTGGTCTCGAGATCGAAGCGGTAGGCGGTGTCGATGTCGGGCACGTGCTCGGTGCGCACCGAGTAGGCCGGCACCTCGAGGTCGCGGTCGAGGCCGAACACGTCGCGGGCGCTAACCATCCGGTCGGGCATGGACAGGCTCGCCGTCGGCGGCAGGCCGGCGATGCCGCCGTCGCCCAGCCCGGAACCCGGGACCGGGTCCTCCAGGATCTCGGTCGCCACGCCTTCGCTCTTGTCCATGAAGTGATCCCGTTGGTTCATGCGGATCCGAGGCACCCGGTCGGTGGTTCCTCGCATACGCGGTCGTCGCGCCTCGGTTGCGGCCGGGCAGAAGGGTGGGGTGCCGGCGGGCCTAGCCGGTTTCGGCCAAAGGCTGCGGCGCTTCGGTCAGGTGGCGGCGCAGCGCGGTGTAGGCCACGTTGATGGTCTTGAGCCGCTCCTCGGCGGCGCGGTCGCCGTTGTTGGCGTCCGGATGGTTCTCCCGCGCCAGGTGCTTGTAGCGGCTCTTGAGCTCGGCCAGCGAAAGGGGCCAGCCGAGGCCCAGCGTGTCGAGCGGCTGCCGCAGCGCTTCCGGGCGGAGGTCGGCTTCCCGCGGCCGGGCCTTGGCACGCGCCCGCGCCTCGGCGTTGCCGCGCAGCAGCCCGAGCGGGTCGAGCACCTGGTCCTCGTCGAAGCCGCCTGAGCCGCCCAGATGGCCGAGCCGCCAGGACGGACGGTTCCAGGACACGTCGGCACGCAGGTGCGCCTCGATCTGCCCGGGCGTCATGCCCTTGTAGAAGTCCCAATGGGCGTTGTACTCGCGCACGTGCTCCAGGCAGAACCAGAAGTACTGGTTCAGCGTCTGCCGCGACCGGGGCGCGCGATAGCCGGCCGGTTCGGTGCAGCCGGGCATGTCGCACGGACGGTCCGGCGCCGCCGGGTCGGGATCGAACGCCCGGTGTCGCTGGTTCCGTCGCATCATCACCCCGGTTATGTGCGCGGTGTCCGGACCGGTGCAAGAGGAAGCGGGACCGGGCGGACGCCGCGGCGGCGGCAAGGGGAGGATGCGCATGACGGATGACGGACGGGCGGGCCGGATCAGGGCCCGGATCACCGAGCGCTTCGCGCCGGAGCGGCTGGAGCTCGACAACGAGAGCGCCCGCCATGCCGGCCATGCCGGCGTGCGGGAGGCCGGCATGGCCTCGAACGGCGGGGAAACGCACTACGCGCTGCTGGTGGTGAGCGACGCGTTCGCGGGGCTGGGTCGGGTGCAGCGGTCGCGGCTGGTGCACGAGGCGCTGGAGGAGGAGTTTCGGGGCGGGCTGCACGCCCTGTCGCTGACGCTGCGCACGCCGTCGGAACGGGACGCGTCCGGCTGAGCGGGAACGGGATCGCCCCCTTCGAGGCATGGTTGTGGTTTGCGCGGCCTAGGCCGATCCGGTAGCTTTTGCACCGCTTCCGGTTGAAGCGACCCCGTCAAGGAGGACAAACCATGGCCGACCTCGACGAGTCCGCGCCGGCCGATGTCGAGACTCGCTACAACGGCTATTTCGATCGTTACGAGGATGGCCGCGCGTCTGGCTGGGTGACGGACCTGTCGTCGCCGCACCAGGTGGTGCAGCTGAAGGCGGTGGTGGACGGGCGCGAGATCGGCACGGTGTCCTGCGACGGCGTGCGCGAGGACGTGCGCGGCGCGCTCGGGCTGGCCAGCGCCGAGGTGGGGTTCGAGTTCGACCTGCCGGAAGACTATCTCGACGGCGAGCCGCACGTGCTGAGCTTCGCGCTGCCCGACGGCAGCAGCCTGCCGCACATGGGCGAGGGGGGACTGAGCAGCCTGGCGCCGTCGCTCGAGTTCAGCGAGCGGCCCGCGGTCAGCGTGCAGGGCAACGTGGACGGGCTGGTGCACAACGCCCTGCGCGGCTGGGTGCTGCGCAAGGTCGGGCGGGCGAAGAAGGCGCAGGCGCGCTGCGACGTGCTGGTCACCTGCGACAACGTCAAGATCGCGCAGATCAAGGCGGACCGGTTCCGTCGCGACGTCGGCAACGTTTTGGGCTGCGACCCGAACTGCGGCTTCGAGTTCACGGTGCCGCACGCGTTCCAGAAGGATTACGCGCAAAGCTTCCGCTTCTTCGTGCTGCCGGAGATGCTGGAGCTCGACAACAGCCCGTTCAAGACGGCGACGGTGTCGAACTTCCTTGAAGGCAAGCTGGTAGCGATCTCCAACGACATGAGCCGCATGTATGCGGACATGGAGCGGCTGCGCCGGGAGATCACGGCGCTGCTGCCGAGCGAGGGCTATCATCTCGGCGACTACGACCGCTGGGCGCGACGCTACTACGAGAACCTGCGCGCGCGCACCGCGGCGGAGCGGCGTGCGCTGAAGCAGGCGGGCACGCTGCCGGCGGAGCCGCTGGTCACGGTGATGGTGCCGACCTACAAGCCGCTGCTGTCGGACTTCGTGGCGGCGATCGAAAGCGTGATCGCGCAGACCTACGAGAACTGGGAGCTGGTGATCGTCGACGACGGCTCCAAGTCGAAGGAGGTGTCGGACAAGATCGACGGGTTCTGCGCCGCAGACAAGCGGATCCGCTGCATACGCTCGAAGAAGAACGTGGGCATCGCCAAGGCCACCAACATCTCGATGGAGGCGGCGCGCGGCGAGTGGACCGTGTTCTTCGACCATGACGACGTGATGGTGGACGTGGCGCTGGAGATCATGATCCGCACCGCGCAGCGCACCGGCGCCAAGCTGCTGTACTCGGACGAGGACAAGATCGACCAGGCGGGGTACTACCTGGAGCCGAACCTGAAGCCGGACTGGAACTACCGCTACGTGCTCGGCTGCAACTACGTGTGCCACCTCACCGTGATCGAGACGGCGACGATGCGGCAGGTGGGGCTGCTTCGGAAGGAGTACGACGGCGCGCAGGACCACGACTTCATCCTGCGCTGCTCGGAGGTCCTCAGCCCGCGCCAGATCGTGCACGTGCCGGAGCTGCTGTATCACTGGCGGATCACGCCGAACTCCACCGCGGCGGACGTGTCGAAGAAGGGCTACGCGGTGGATGCCGGGGTGCTCGCCGTCGCCGACCACCTCAAGCGCAAGGGACAGGTGGCGGAGGTGTCCACCATCAACGGGCTGACCATCTATGCCGTCGAGTGGATCCCGCAGCGCACGCCAAAGGTGTCGATCATCATCCCGTTCCGGGACCAGATCGAGACCACGCGGCAGTGCATCGCCAGCCTGATGGAGAACACCGCCTACGACAACTTCGACATCGTGCTGGTGAACAACTGGTCGACCTCGTCCGAAGCCAAGCAGTTCTTCAAGGACGTCAAGGGCATCAAGACGATCCGCGTGCTGGACGTGGTGGAGGAGTTCAACTATTCGCGGCTGAACAACCTCGCCACCAAGGACAACGACGCCGAGTTCTTCGTGTTCATGAACAACGACGTGTTCATCACCGACGAGAACTGGCTGAAGCGGATCGTCGGCGAGGCGCTGTCGGACGACGCGATCGGCATCGTCGGCGGCAAGTTCCTGTATCCGAACAAGACGGTGCAGCACGCGGGCGTGGTGGTCGGCACGCACGGGGTGGCGGCGCACATCCATCTCGGCATCCCGGACGACGATTACGGCTACATCGGCCGGGCGCGCTTGAGCCAGGACCTGGTGGCGGTGACGGCGGCCTGCATGCTGATCCGCGCCGACACCTTTCGTGCGGTGGGCGGGTTCGACGAGGAGCACCTCAAGATCGCCTACAACGACGTGGACCTGTGCCTGAAGGTGTACGGCAGCGGGCAGCGCGTGGTGTGGTGCGCGGACTTCATCGCCGAGCACCACGAAAGCCTGTCCCGCGGCAGCGACATGCGGCCGGACCAGGAAGCGCGGTTCTTCCGCGAGCAGCAGACCATGTACGAGCGCTGGGGCGACAAGCCGTTCTTCAGGAACGACCCGTTCTTCAACCCGAACTTCTCGCGCATCGACCGCCTGTTCTACGACCTGGAAGACCCGGCGCGGCCGCGGGAACCGGCGGTCCCGGCCTGACGGGCGGGATCATGCGGACCAGGCAGCTGGGACTGGCGCTGGGCCTCGCGGCCGGGCTCGGCGCGTGCGCGCTGGGGCCGCTCGCCACGCCGCACTCGCCGGCCGACCAGGCCAGCATCGAGCGGGCGCAGGCCGCCCTCGACGGCATGGGCGGCCTCCAGGCGCGGTTCGTGCAGGTCGGGCCCGGCGACGACACCGCCGAGGGCACCGCCTGGTTCGAGACCGGGCACCTGCGGCTGCAATACGACGCGCCGATGCGCCGCATCGTGGTGGCGACGCGCGGCCGGCTGGTGGTGCATGACGAGCCGAGCGACGCCACCACGCGCGTGTCGCTGGCGGCAAACCCGCTCGGCCTGTTGTTGTCGGGACCGGTGCGGCTGTCGGGCCCGATCGACGTCACAGACATCCAGCGCGGCCCGAACACGCTGCAGCTGTCGCTCACACGCGCCAGCAACCCGGCGCAGGGCCTGCTGACGCTGTTCTTCACCGGGCGGCCGGATGGCAGCCTGGTGCTGGCGGGGCTGGAAGCGGTGGACGCGGAACGGCATCGCACCCGCTTCCACCTGCTGGACCAGCGCACCGGGCAGCAATTCGATCCGTCGTTGTTCGCGCCGCCCGGCGCCTGAGGAGCCGGGACGGGTGGTCCGGGCGCGCTGGGCTCAGGACGGAGGCTTCGGCGCGAACACCATCATCGTGATGTCGATGCCGATCTGGCGCAGCACCGAGTCCGAGCCGAGCGGACCCAAAGTGTCGACGAAGCTGTCGAGGCGGTACGGGTCGTTCTGCCCGACACGGCCATGCACCGCCCAGACATGGGCGCCGGCGGCCTGACGCTCGGCGGCGGTGTCGATGCTGGTGGTCCAGTCCTCCGGGGTGAGGGCGTGGCCGGTGCGGGCGAGGTAGACGTTCATCATGTTGACGGTGCCGGGATCGTCGGTCAGCACCACGTCGCCGGGCTGGCGGTCGCGGAGCAGGGCGGCGGCGGCCTGGTTCCACAGCGGCTTGGTTTCGGTGCGGTAATAGGGAAGCAGGTTGGCCAGGCCGAGACCCGCCAGGAGAAGCAGGCAGGGGATCTGCAGCCGCGCCGGCAGACGCACCAGGCCGAGACCGGCCAGCAGAAAGAAGATCGGGCCGCTCCACAGCAGGTAGCGCGGCATCCAGACCGAGGACACCAGCGACGAGGCCGCGAGCCCGATCGGCAGGGTGAGCAGGGCGATGGCCAGGATGGAGCCGATCAGGCCGCGTCGGAACCCGGCGAGCAGGCCGAGAACCGCCAGGGCGGTGACCAGCAGGCCGAGCCAGCCCACGCCGAGCAGGTCGAGGCTGCTGGGAAAGATGCGGAACGCGATCAGGCTGGAGATGCGCATCCCGTACACGGTCTGCAGCGTGGTCCAGGCGCTGTGGGCGGTGATCGGCGGCACCCAGTCCAGGCCGGAGCCCATGTCGCCCTTGGTCAGCACCATCATGCCGGCGATGAAGGGAAGGTACACCGCCAGCACCCCGAGCTGCGCCAGCAGCCAGTTGCGGCCGAAGCCGCCGCGCGCCGCCGGAGCGCGCAGCGCGATCATAGCGGCGCCCAGATTGGCGGCGAGCAGCCAGAACACGGCGACGCTGAGGGTGTCGAGCGCCAGCGCGGTGCCGATGCCGTAGAGCAGCCAGGCGCTGCGGGCGGCGCCGGGATCGCGCCAGCGGCGGGCGGCGGCGGCGGGATCGCATGCCAGCAGCAGCAGGCCCCACAGCCCGACCAGGATCATGGTGGTGACAAGGGTGTAGGAGCGGGCTTCCTGTCCGTACTGCACCTGGAACGGCGCCAGGGCCAGCAGCATCGCGGCGAGGAGGCCGCTGCGCCAGTTGCCCAGGCTGCGTCCGACCATGAACAGCGCGGCGCAGGACGCGGTGCCGAACAGCGCGGCGGGCAGGCGCATGATGCGCTCGTCGAGGCCGAACGGGACGAACCAGGACGACACCACGAAGTAGAGCGGCAGGTGGTGGAACGACAGGCTGTCCTGCACCAGGGCGACGAAGCCGAGCGAGGAACGGCGCAGGGTGGTGATCTCGTCCATCCAGTACGGCTTGCCGCCTATGCCGTGCAGGCGGGCGGTCAGCGCCACCAGGACGACGACGGACAGCGGGACGACGAGGCCGGCACCGCCCGCGGGCGGGCCGGCACGACGAGCGCCGCGGCGGAGGCGCGGGTCGGGGTCGTGTCGTGAAACGGTCAGGCTCACGGGGTGTTCCAGCTCGCAGGAGGACTGCCGACGATGCGCCTCCGATCAAGGCGGCATCATGGCGCCGGGAACATCACGCAGGGGAGTAACCGAACGATGACGGACGGCAACAGGCAGGCGCGTCGCTTGTCGCAACCGGGATGGATCGGCAGGGGCCTCCGGCTGGCCGGGCTGGCGCTGGGCGCGCTGCCGCTGGCGGGGTGCGTGGTGGAGGTGCCGGCGCAGCAATCGGCCAGCGCGGCGCCAGGCTACGGCTATACCTGTTACGCGGGCGCGTATGTTTGCCGCCTACCGCAACAGATCCCGGTGGGCACGCAGTGCAGCTGCCCCGGGATCGGGGCGCCGTCCTTCGGCACCGTGCACTGACGCTGGTCTCCGGCAGTCACGGCGGAGGCAGGCGGACGACGCCGCCGGAGCCGGCCAGGATCAGCGAGCGGTCCGACGCCTCGGCCATGGCGAGGACCGGGAACGGTGCCTGGGCCGGTGCCGCCTCCAGGCGCGGCGCGTCCGGCTTGCCTGCGAGCTTCCAGGTGGCACCCGCGGCGTCGGCGAGGAGCACGCTGCCGTCCTGGCGCACCAGGCCGGCGGTCAGGGTAGCCTGCGACGGGTCTGCGACCGGATGCCAGGCCAGGGGAGGCTTCCCGGGGGTCCAATCCGCGACCGGAACGGCGGCATACGCGTGGCCCTGCTGGCCGAACAGCACGAAGCCGAACGGGCCGCCGTCGAGCACGCCGAAGAAGCTGCCGTCATAGGGCGAGGACAGCTTGTGCAGCCCGTCCTCGGGCTTGCCGGCGAGCAGGGTTCCGCGGGCGCCGGCGACCAGCAGCACGCCGTTGCGGGCGGCGAGGCCGTCGAGGCGGACGCCGTC
>CAXTMS010000154.1:0-8093 GCA_964245345.1 uncultured Acetobacteraceae bacterium
GCGCCGGCGGCCAGGCCACGCTTCGACGCCGCTTGGATGATCGGGCCGTCCGCCATGGGATCGGTGAAGGGGACGCCGATCTCGATCAGGTCGGCGCCGGCTGCGGGCATGCCGTGCAGGATGGCTTCCGCGGTGGCGAGGTCAGGATCGCCAGCCTCCAGGAACGGGATCAACGCACCGCGGTTCTCGGCCCGGAGAGCGGCGAACCGGGCGGCAATCCGGCTCACAAGGCGACCCCGAGGCGCTCCGCGACGGTGTAGATGTCCTTGTCGCCGCGCCCGGACAGATTCATCAGGATGATCTGGTCGGGATGCATGCCGGGGGCGATCTTGACGACGTGGGCCAAGGCGTGGGCGCATTCCAAGGCCGGGATGATCCCCTCGGTGCGTGTGCAAAGCTGGAACGCGGCCAGCGCCTCGTCGTCCGTGATGCCGACATAGTCGGCGCGTCCGATGTCGTGCAGCCAGGCATGCTCGGGACCGATGCCTGGATAATCCAGCCCGGCGCTGATCGAGTGCGCCTCGGTGATCTGGCCTTCCGCGTCCTGCAGGAGGTAGGTGCGGTTGCCGTGCAGCACGCCGGGCCGGCCGCGGCTGATGCTGGCGGCCTGCTTCCCGCTGTCGAGGCCGCGTCCGGCCGCTTCCACGCCGACCAGCCGCACCTCGGCATCGTCGAGAAACGGATGGAAGATGCCCATGGCGTTGGAGCCGCCTCCCACGGCGGCCACCACCACGTCCGGCAGGCGGCCCACCGCTTCCTTCATCTGCACGCGCGCCTCGTCGCCGATCACGCACTGGAAGTCGCGCACCATGGCCGGGTAGGGGTGCGGACCGGCGACGGTGCCGACCAGGAAGTAGGTGTCGTCGACATGGGCGACCCAGTCGCGCATGGCGTCGTTCATCGCGTCCTTCAGGGTGCCGGCGCCGGTGGTGACCGGATGAACCTCGGCCCCCAGCAGGCGCATGCGGAACACGTTGGATTTCTGCCGCTCGACGTCGACGGCGCCCATGTAGATCACGCATTGCAGGCCGAACAGGGCGCACACCGTAGCGGTCGCGACGCCATGACTGCCGGCGCCGGTTTCGGCGACGATCCGGGTGCGGCCCATGCGCCTGGCCAGCAGGATCTGGCCCATGACGTTGTTGAGCTTGTGCGAGCCGGTGTGGTTCAGCTCCTCGCGCTTGAGATAGATCTGCGCGCCACCGAGTTCGGCGCCGAGGCGCCTGGCGTGCCACAACGGGCTTGGGCGGCCGACATAATCCTTGAGGTAGAGGTCGAGCTCCTGCCGAAAGGCGGGGTCGGCCTTGGCCGCCTCATAGGCCTGGTCGAGCTCCAGGATCAGCGGCATCAGGGTTTCGGCGACAAAGCGGCCGCCGAAGATGCCGAAGCGCCCGCGCTCGTCGGGACCGGAGCGCAGGGTGTTGGGACGGAGCGCATCCGCACGATCGACCTCCGCCCGGGCGGCAAGGCGCACCGACACCGGAACCGACGGATCGGCATCCGCACCGGATGTCGGCAGCATGGTCTGGGGTTGCGGATTCACGGTTGGGGACCCTCCGGGACGGGGGGTTCTACCGCAGGGGGCCGTGGAGGTCACGCATCGGCGGCGAATAACATGTCCGCATCAGCGCAGAAGCAGAACCGCGAGCGTCGGCAGCAGGGCCGCCGGCATCACCAGCGCGCCGCGAAGCAGGAACCGCCTGAACGACACGTCGAGCCCGTCGCGACGAAGCGCGGTCAGCCACAGGATGGTGGCGAGCGACCCGGTGATCGACAGGTTCGGGCCGAGATCGACCCCGACCAGCAGCGAGTCGACCACCGGCCTCGGCAGCCGGCCCTGCGCGACCACCTGGGCTGCAACCAGCCCGGTCGGCAGGTTGTTGGCAAGGTTGCAGAGCAGCGCCAGCCCGACGCCGCAGGCAAGAGCGGCAGGTCCGACGCCGGCCTGCGCCGCGCGGTGCAGCGCCCCGGCGAGGGCTGCCAGCGATCCCGTCCGGTCCAGGCCGGACACCAGCACGAACAAGCCTGCAACCAGCGGCAGCACTCCCCATGAGATGCCCCGCGCCAGCGCCCAAGGCGGCTCCCGCTTGGCGAGCAGGAGCACGACAAGGGTGCCGAGCCCGCACAGGCAGGTCGGCAGGCCCAGCGCGATCCCTGCGGCCGAGGCGGCCAGCAGCACCAGCGCCGCGACGATCAGCCCGGCCAACGCGGTCCAGCCGCCGGCACCAAGCCGCGGCTGCAGCATGCCGGTCCGGATCGAACCCGACAGGCATCGCCGCTCGACCAGAAGCAGCGCCAGAAGGGTCGCTGCCACCGAGACCGCTGCCGGTAGCAGGAAGCGACCGAGCCAGGCTGACAGCGGCGGCATGTGGTTGCCGTAGAGCACTAGGTTCGCCGGGTTGGAGATTGGCAGCACGAACGAGGCCGCGTTGGCGACAAAGGCGCAGGCGAACAGAAAGGGCAGCGGTTCCGCCTCGGCCGCCCGGGCAGCCGAGGCCACCGCCGGCGTCAGCACCACCGCGGCGGCGTCGTTCGACAGGAACACCGTGACCGCGGTGCCGACGGCATAAACCAGCACGAACAGTTGTCGTGCCGATCCGCCGGCGCAGCGCACGGCAAGCACGGCGAGCCAGTCGAACAAGCCTTCACGACGCGACACCTCCGACAACAGCATCATGCCCAGCAGGAACAGGTAGACGTCCATGCCGCGGCGGATGGCGGCTAGCGCTGCCGGGGCCGGCAACAGCCCGAGCACCACCAGGAGCACGGCGCCTCCCACCGCCCACACCGCTTCCGGCAGTCGCCAGGGTCGCACGATGACGCCGGCGGTCGCGGCGAGCACGACCATGAAGGAAGCAAAGGACCCGCCGCCGGTCGCGATCGACATGCCGGCGACACTCCGAGGGAAGCACGGAATGAAGACGATGCACGCCGAATCAGGTTCCCTCGGGATCCCGCTCCCGGGTCCCGCTGAACCGACCGGTCGAGGTCGACGCGACGACAACGCCGTCCCGCTTTGGCAAATGCCGCCTGCTTGTCCGGTTTTGTGGGGGACAACGCCTTCCGATCAAGCTAACCAACCCGAGCCGGCGCTCCTGTCGGTTTCCTTGAGCGCCTTGGAGGCCCTCGCATGTCGATCACCTTCCTGCTTGCCTGAGCATCCTGCCGCCTGGAAGCCGCAGCTTGTCTCCGGGCCGGCTTGGTGGCCTGCCGCACGACCGCTCGGTTCCGCTTCCGGCCGTGCCGGCTTGGGCGACCTTCCTTGTGTCCCGGGCACCAAGCCAGAAACCCGGTCTCGTCCAGGTCCAAGGGGACGTGCTGTCGGTTCGAGCATCACCGGACAGGGATCGCCGCCATGACACACCGCCCGGACCACACAGCTTCCCCAAGCGCGTCGGCCTCCCTATACGGCAGCTTCCGAACCCTTCTTGGCCAGCGCAACTTCGCCCTGTTCTTCACTGCAACCACCGCCTCGACCCTTGGATCGGCGGTGGTGCCGGTGGCGCTGACCTTCGCGCTGCTCACCTTGAAGTATTCGGCCACCACGATCGGCCTGGTCCTGGCGGCGCAGACGGCGCCGACGATCGTGCTGATGCTGGCTGGAGGCGTGATCGGCGACCGGTGGCCGAGGCGCCGCTTGATGATGGGCTCGGACATCCTGCGCTGCGCCAGCCAGCTCGTGCTCGCGACCCTTCTGGCGATCGGCCATCCGCCGCTCGCGGCCCTGCTGGTGATGGCTGCCTGTGTCGGGGTCGGCAACGCCTTCTATGCTCCGGCGGAGGGCGGGCTCATCCCGCAGGTCGCCGGCGCCGAGCACCTCAAGGAGGCCAACAGCGTCCTCAGCATCACCGGTTCGTTGTCGGCGATCCTGGGCCCGTCGCTTGGCGGGCTGCTGGTCGCATCCGGCAAGGCACCGCTTGCGATCGGCGTCGACGCGCTGTCCTACGCCCTGAGCGCCACCTGCCTGTCGCTGATGCGCATCTCCGTGCATGAGTCCACGCCGTCGGCCTCGTTCATCACCGACCTGAAGCTCGGATGGCAGGAGTTCCGCCAGCACCGCTGGCTTCAGCTCATCACCGCGCAGTACGGGCTTCTGAACCTGGTTGCCTTCGCACCCTTCTTCGTCCTCGGCCCGGTCCTGTTCGCGTCCCTGCCGAACGGCGCCAGGCTGTGGGGCCTGGTCGCCTCCGCCACCGGCGTCGGCGGCATGGTCGGCGGCTTGTTCATCCTCCGCCTCCGCTTTCTCCGCCCGCTTGTCGCATTCGAGCTCGCCGCCGCCTTGCTGGCGACGCCGCTCGTCCTGCTGGCATTCCATGCGCCGGTTCTTCCGGTGGCGGTCGGCAGTGCCGTCTTCGGCGCCGCGCTCGCGGTCCTGAACGTGACCGTGCAGACCACGATCCAGGAGCGGATCCCAGCCGACGTGCTGTCCCGCGTCAACGCCATGTTCAGCGTGGTGTCCCTGGGCCTCGGCCCGATCGGCTTCGCCTTGTGCGGTCCGATCGCGCATCTGGTCGGGCCGCGAAGCTCCCTGGTCATCGGCTCCGGTGCGATCGTGGTGAGCGCGATGGTCCTGCTGACCTCGCGCTACATCAGGCTGCTGAAGAGCGAGCCGGTTCCCGGTGCCATCACGGGATAAACCCGTTGCCGGCGCGGCAGCCAGCCTGAGCCGAGACCGGCGGCCCGCCTCGCATGTTCTTCTGCATCCGTCACCGGTCTGCAAGCGTTGCTGTTCACTCGGCGCAGAGCCCGGGGAGGGCAGCAATGGCCACGCATCGGCGATCCGGATTTCAACGGCCTGCACGTGTCCTGAAGGCGCTTGGCTTGGCGCTGGCGCTTAGCGGTTGCGCCGGCCAGGGCGGCCCGGTCCTCGGCGAATGGCAAGGGCGGCAACCGCAGCTGGACCCGCTCTCGCCCACGTTCGTCACCTTGGTACTGCACGGCAACCCCGG
This sequence comes from uncultured Acetobacteraceae bacterium, assembly GCA_964245345.1. GTDB lineage: Bacteria > Pseudomonadota > Alphaproteobacteria > Acetobacterales > Acetobacteraceae > Lichenicola. Next base: position 4,950 of record CAXTMS010000154.1, read on the forward strand.
CGACACCCAGGGCGGCTACGACATCCAGGCGATCAACACGCAGCCGGTGTTCGGCGACGTCAACCAGGGCCAGCTGACCTGGAGCGATCGCTGGACTCTCACCCCGTCCGCCGGGTCGGGATCCGTCCTGCTCCTGGTGCTGCACAACCTTCCGAACAGCCAAATCTCGCGCTACGTCCTGTTGTCGAGCGGCGTGCTGCTGCCGGCCACGTCGCAGAACCGTCCGGACACCTCGCCGGAAAGCCGCATCGAGGGCTTGAGGCCGGTCCCGAGGAACAGCTTCGGCTACGGACGCGTCTAGGCAGCCGGAGCAGGGCGGCCCTTTCCTTACTCCATCACCGGCGCCAGCTTGTTGACGGCCTCGACGTCCTCGCCAAGCCATTGCGGGTTTTTGGCGGTGCCGTCGAAGGTGGCGCTGGTCTTGAACAGCTCATACCTGCCTTCCAGCGCATGCGGGCGGCTACGCGCCAGCAGGGCCGAAACCCTTTCACGATCCATTGGCTGGAAGGTCCGTACTGCCTCGAAGGCTTGGTCCAGGTCACGCTGGTTTTCCACCCCGGTGATCACCACCGAGGTCGGCAGGTTGAGGGAATAATGGAGGTACTCGAGCGGCGTGATCGCAGCACCGCTCTTGAGCAGCACGCTGTCTGCAAACGTCTTCATGCCCAGCACGGCAATGCCCTGCTCGACCAGATAAGGCAGCACGAGATGGGCAAAGCTGCGGAAATGCGCGTCCATCACGTTGAGCGGCATCTGCACGGCGTCGAACCGGAACCCCCGCTCGGCGGCGACCGCCAGCATCTGCAGATGGATGCGCGGGTCCTTGTGACCGGTAAAGCCGATGTAACGCAGCTTGCCAGCTGCCTTCGCCTCGACGAACGCTTCCATCGCGCCGCCTTCGGCGAAGATGCGGTCCGGATCGTCGTAGCGGAGGATCTCGTGGTGCTGCACCAGGTCGATCCGGTCGGTGCGCATCCGCTTGAGCGAGGTGTCGATCTGCCGCGCCGCTTCCTGCTTGGTGCGCCCGTCCATTTTGGACATCAGGAACACGCGGTCGCGGTAGCCGTTCTGGTCCAGCGCCACGCCGACGCGCAGTTCGGACCGGCCCCCGTTGTAGTCCCAGCAGTTGTCGATAAAGGTGATGCCGCGGTCGACCGCCTGATGCACCAGACGCACCGCCTCGTCGTCGCTGACCGCGTTCTTGCCAAGGTGGAAGCCGCCCAGGCCGATGGCGGAGATCATCTCGCCAGTGCGGCCGAAGCCGCGATACAGCATCTCCCCGCGCCGCTGCCCCGGATCGGCAAGGACCGGAAGCGCTGCCGGATCCGGAACGCGCGAAACTGGCAGGCCGGAACTGGCCGGGGCGACGCTGTCGAAGGCGGCCGATTCAAGCTCGGTTACAGGGTCCATGTCATGCCTCCAGCGCAGGATTAAGCACGGACGAGGAAAACGGTTGCGCGGCTGGCTGACAGGACGAGGCGGCTGGGCAGCGGAGCGATTGGTGTTTGACAGGTCCGATCGCCCCTGCTCATCACGCCCTGACTGTTCCAGGAGCGTCCATGTTCGTTTCCCACCCGTCCGGTCAGGCACCGTCCGCCGCCTCAATCGATGTTGAGGTCGCAGGGATCGCCTGGTTCGACCTGCTGAACCCAACCGAGGAGGAGCGCCTGCTGGCGCAACAGTTGACGGGCTTGCGCATGCCAACCCGGGCGGAGATCGAGGAGATCGAAAGCTCGTCGCGGGTATACACGGAAGGGGACAACTTCTACCTGTCCACGCCGCTGGTGCGCCGGACCGGCGAAACGTCCTTCTCGGCTCCGGTCGGCTTCGTGCTGAGCCGCGACCGGCTCGTCACCATCCGCTACACCGACTACGCGGTGTTCGAGACCGTGGGCGAACGGGTGGCTAAGAGCACCGTCCCGCAAGCCGGCAGCGACATCATGCTGCTTCTGCTGGAAGCGATTATCGACCGCATTGCCGACCTTCTGGAGATGTGCGGCCACGACCTCGACAACATCTCCAAGCGCGTGTTCCAGGCGCAGGATGGCAGCGGCAACAACATTGATCGCAAGCTGCGCGGCCTGCTGATGGAGGTCGGCAGCAAGGCCGATCTGGTGTCCGGGATCCGGGACAGCCTGCTCGGGCTGCAGCGGGTAATCGCATACCTGGGCGAGCACCATCCTTGCGTGGACCGGGAACGGTTCTCGGCGCAGCTGGCGCTGCTGGTCCGCGACATCGCCTCGCTGAACGACTACGACGGCCAGCTGAACACCAAGGTGCAGTTCCTGCTCGACGCCACGCTGGGCTTCATCAACATCGAGCAGAACAACGGCATCAAGATCCTGACCGTGGTCAGCATCGTCGGCATCCCGCCGACCCTGATCGCCAGCATCTACGGAATGAACTTCAAGAACATTCCGGAGCTGAACTGGAGCTTCGGTTACTGGTATGCACTTGGCCTGATGAGCCTGACGATCCTGGTGCCGATGATCTGGTTCTGGCGCAAGGGCTGGCTCAGCAGCAGCTGAAGCGGCGGCCGACAGGATGGCGGTCTCCATTTCTGGACGAGGCACGTCACCAGCAGGCAGACGCAGGATTCTGGGCCGGTTCTGCCTCTTCTTGACAAGCCGGGGTCATCGCACCTATCTCGTCGTCGTCCCTCGGCATCTCCTGCCTGCACGGGATCCCTCCACTCGGAACGGCATCGATCGAACAGGCACGGGGTTTTCCCCGTCAGAATCGACCGTCGGCGTCCTGCCGATCGTTCCTCCCCTCCGCACGATCGAGCGCATTCGAGGCGTCCCATGCACCTCGCCGAACTCAAGGCAAAGACACCCTCCGACCTGCTATCCTATGCGGAATCGCTACAGATCGAGAACGCGTCGTCGCTGCGCAAGCAGGACATGATGTTCGCCATCCTGAAGAACCTGGCCGAGAACGACCAGGCGATCCACGGCGAGGGCACGCTGGAGATCCTGTCCGACGGGTTCGGCTACCTGCGGTCACCCGAAGCCAACTTCCTGCCTGGACCCGACGACATCTACGTCAGTCCGAGCCAGGTGCGTCGGTACGGCCTACGCACCGGCGATACCGTGGAAGGCCAGATCCGGGCGCCGCGCGACGGCGAGCGCTACTTCGCCCTGC
>CAXTMS010000155.1:0-8054 GCA_964245345.1 uncultured Acetobacteraceae bacterium
CACCCCTCCCTCCTCGATGAATTGGACGCCCCCGGCCTCCAGCGCCCGGCGGATGGAGACGAGCGTGGTTTCGCGCGGTCGTACGGTCTCGTTCTCGATCATGTTCAGCGTCACCGTGGAGATCGAGGCGCGATGCGCCAGCGTCGCCTGCGTCCACTTCAGCAGGCCACGGGCGGCGCGGATCTGGGGGATACCGACCAACACGCCGGACGGCATAGCGTGAACTTTAGAGAAATTAAAGTTTGTCGTTGACGACAGGCAACGAGCCCGGGCATATGCGCCGCCGACGGGCCGAACGGGTTGGGTTCTCGCCTGAAAAACGTCCCCCAGCCCGAGCATCATGTCCGTCATTCGGGGCTTCGGCGCGGGCCGAGGGCCGAGGGTTATCCTCCAACTGCCGGTGGGTCCGGAAGCCCACGATCCCGCAAGGGATGGCGCCCTCGCCATGGACATGACCGCGCTTGCGTGCGTTGGCCCAGGCGGGCCGGAGTTCGACGGTTATCGGGACTTGTGCGTCGCAGGTTCGACTCCTGCCGTCTCCCGCAGGGGAGGTCGTAGCTCAGCGGTAGAGCAACAGGCATCCGTCGGCATGAGCATGACCGCCTGGCATTGGGATCGAGAGGAGGCTTGGGGTGACACGACAGCATCGACCGCGACAAGCGCTCCACGCGCCCGGATGCCATCCGTTCAGCAAGCCCGCCATGCGGCAGCTGAACTTGGTCAATCCGGCATGACGGCACACGACACCATTTCTCCGGCGGGCCGGAGGCCGAGGGTTATCTGGTCTGCTAGGGGTTCGAATCCTCACGCGTCCCACCGGATGCCGTAGCACCCCTCGCCACAACATGCCCGCCGGCCTCTTCAAGGCAGAACGGGCATGAACACCTACCTGAAGCTCTTCACGCGCAGCAGAACCGCGGCCACGCCGCAGGTGCTGCCGATCTCCAACACTGTGCCGAACACGGCCCGCGGCTATGCCTACGCGGTCGACGACTGGGCGCGGCTCGAGCGGTTCCTGATCCTCGGCTCCGAGGGCGGCAGCTACTACGCCACCGAGCAGGTGCTGACGGTCGAGAACGCGCAGGCGGTGCTGCGGGCGATCGCCGCCGACGGCGTCCGTGCCGTCGAGCGCATCGTCGCGGTCAGCGACGGCGGCCGGGCGCCGCGCAACGATCCGGCATTGTTCGCGCTGGCGCTAGCCGCCTCGGCGTCGGATCTGGCCACGCGTCGTGCCGCCCTGGCTGTCCTGCCGCGGGTGGCCCGGACCAGCGCGCACCTGCTGCAGTTCGCAGCGCTGGTCGAGACCACGCGCGGCTGGGGCCGGGCGCTGCGCCGGGCGGTGGGGGCCTGGTATGACGCGCAGCCGGCCGAGCGGCTGGCCTACCAGCTGGTGAAGTACCGCCAGCGCGGTGGCTGGTCGCACCGCGACCTGCTGCGGCTCGCGCATCCGGAGACCGTGGATCCGGCCCGCAAGGCGCTGCTCGAGTGGGTGTGCCGTGGCACCGACAGCGATGCGCTGCCGCCGATCGTCCGTGCCGTCATGGCGCTCGGCGGCGCCGAGACCGCCGAGGCGGTGGCGGCGCTGATCCGTGCGCACGACCTGCCGCGGGAGGTGGTGGCGACCGAGTGGCTGAACAACGTCCTGGTGTGGGAGGCGCTGCTGGAGCGCATGCCGCTGACCGCGCTGGTGCGCTCGCTGGCCAAGCTGACCGCGGTCGGCGCGATCCGTCCGCTCGGCGACAGCCTGCCGACCGTGCTGTCCGCCCTCGGCGACGCCGAACGTATCACCCGGGCGCGGCTGCACCCGCTGGCGATCCTGCTGGCGCTGCGCACCTACGCGCGCGGCATCGGCGATCGCGGCGCGCTGCGGTGGGAGCCGGTGCCGGCGGTGGTCGATGCGCTGAACGCCGCGTTCTATACCGCCTTCCGGGCGGTGGAGCCGACCGGCCGCCGGCTGCTGCTGGCGCTGGACGTATCGGGGTCGATGGCGTCCGGTGGCATCGCCGGGTCGTCGCTGACCCCGCGCGAGGCTTCGGCGGCGATGGCGCTGATGACCGCGGCGACGGAGGCGAACACCCACGTCGTGGCGTTCGCCGCCGGCGAGGACGGCCGCTATGGCGGGATGTACGGTGGCACGGCGCGCATGCTGCCGGTGACGCTGTCGCCCTCCATGCGGCTGGACGACGCGGTGCGGGCGGTGTCGGGCCTGCCGTTCGGCGGCACCGACTGCGCGCTGCCGATGCTGTACGCCCTGGAGCGCAACATCCCTGTCGACGGCTTCGTGGTCTACACCGACAGCGAGACCTGGGCCGGGGCGGTGCATCCGGTGCAGGCGCTGCGGCTGTATCGCGAGCGCACCGGCATCCCGGCCAAGCTCGTGGTGGTGGGGCTGGTGTCTAACGGGTTCAGCATTGCCGATCCGGAGGATGCCGGCATGCTCGACGTGGTCGGGTTCGATGCCGCGGCGCCCGCGGTGATCGCCGACTTCCTCCGCTCGCCCTGAACGCTCCGGCCATCCCACCACCGGGACGGCCGGAGGCCTTTTTCCCCCCCTCTTGATCGCTATCCAGGAGGTCGACCCATGCGTCGCCCCAGTCCCTACGAGACCCGTGCCCGCGAGCTCGCCGCCGTCGCCGGCATCGACCCCGACAGCCGCGTGGCGCGGCCGGGCGAGGAGCCCGGCGGCCGCGGCATGCCGGCGTGGTGCTCCTTCCGCGACGCCGCCCGCGCAGAGCACCTGGCGGCGGAAGCAGCCTCGGTGCAGCTGCCCGAGCAGGACGCCACCTACCGGAATGCGCCGCTGCAGGTGTTCGGCGTTCACGACGAGGCGACGATCGCGCAGATGCGGAACTGCATGGGCGTTGGCCGGGTGGCGGCGGGCGTGGTGTGCGCCGACGGCCACCTCGGCTACGCCCAGCCGGTCGGTGGCGTGATCGCCTACGAGCGCCAGATCAGCATCTCCGGCGTCGGCTTCGACATCGGCTGCGGCAACATGGCGGTGCGGCTCGACACGCCGTTCGCGGCCATCGCCGACCGGGTCGGCGCCATCCTCGCCGACATCCGGAGCGCGGTGTCGTTCGGAGTTGGTCGCGCCAACGCCGAGCGGACGGAACACGCGTTGTTCGACGACCACGACGCGTGGCGCGAGGCCGACATGGCGTTCTACCGCCAGAAGGCGGCGAGCCAGCTGGGCACCGTCGGCTCAGGCAACCACTATGTCGACCTGCTGCGCGACGAGGCGGACAGGGTCTGGATCGGCGTGCACTTCGGCAGCCGCGGCCTCGGCCACACCAGCGCCACCCGTTACCTGAAGGCGGCAGGCGGCCAGGACGGCATGAATGTGCCGCCGGCGGTGGTGGACGAGGGCAGCGAGCTTGGCCGCCGCTACCTGGCGGCGATGGAGCTGGCCGGGCGCTACGCCTACGCGGGGCGCGAGTGGGTGGTGGAGCGCGTGCGCCGCATCATCGGCGGCGCGGTCACCGACAGCGTGCACAACCACCACAACTACGCGTGGCGGGAGACGCATGACGGGCGCGAGCTGTGGGTGGTCCGCAAGGGCGCCACACCGGCATGGCCCGGCCAGCGTGGTTTCGTTGGCGGCTCGATGGGTGACGACGCCGTCATCATCGAGGGCGTCGACAGCCCCCTAGCCCAGAGCGCGCTGTATTCCACCGTGCACGGCGCCGGGCGGCTGTTCGGCCGCAAGCAGGCGCTGCGGACCTTCCGGCGCGAGCAGATGGACGACTGGATGCGCGAGCGCTGCGTGCTGTTGGCGGGCGGCGACCTGGACGAGAGCCCGATGGCCTACCGGCGCCTGCCGGAGGTATTGGCGCAGCACGCTGGCACGATCCGCGTCCAGCACACGCTGACACCGTTCGCGGTGGCAATGGCGGGCGAGGGAGAGTTCGATCCGTTCAAGGACTGAAAGCCGTCCAAGAAGAAACCTCATCTGGCGTGGCCAGATGAGGCTCAACCCAGATTACAGAGAACCGAAATCCAGAAGCCAAACGGGCGTTTGGGTGCGTAAAAGGGGCAGTGGTAGGTCTCAAAGACACAGGGAGGAGCGTACTGGGGTGGAGCAGGATCCTGATCCGCAGGCTGGGACCGAAAAGGCCTTCGCCACCCGAGCGGAGCGCTCCAGCCCTGAGCGGGCGTTGGAGATCCTGAGCCGGGCCGGGCAGGACAACCAGGCCGAGACGGGTGACGAGCTGCCCTCCGACCTTGCGTCGTGAGCACCCCGCGCTTCGTCGCCTACTACCGCGTCAGCACCGACAAGCAGGGCCGCAGCGGGCTGGGTCTGGATGCGCAGCGCGCCGCGGTGGAAGCCCATGTCGCGGGTGCCCGCGGTGTGGTCTGCGCCGGGTTCATGGAGGTGGAGAGCGGGCGCAAGGGTGACCGTCCGCAGCTTGCTGCGGCACTGGCGGCCGCCCGCGTCCACCGCGCTGTGCTGGTGATCGCCAAGCTCGACCGCTTGGCGCGCAACGTACATTTCGTGTCGGGGCTGATGGAGAGCGGTGTCGAGTTCGTCGCCGCCGACATGCCGACCGTGAACCGGCTGACCGTCCACATCCTCGCGGCCGTCGCTGAGGAGGAAGCACGCATGATTTCGGCCCGTACCAAGGCCGCCCTCGCCGCCGCCAAGGCGCGCGGCGTCCGGCTTGGCAATCCCAACCTCCTCGCCGGTTCGCCTGAACAGGCGCGTGCCGCCAACGCGGTGAAGACCGCGCGGGCGCAGGTACGGGCGGCCGACGTGCTGCCCTTCATCGAGCAGGCCCGCCGCGCCGGCGGCGCCACCCTGCAACAGCTCGCCGACGCGCTCGCTGCCCGCGGCGTCCCCACACCCTCCGGCAGCGGCGCGCGCTGGCGCCCCGTGCAGGTGGCGCGGGTCATGGGACGCTACCGTGAAGTAGATGAAGCGGCTTCGCCGGCATCTGTGGCGGACTGCCATACTTGATCTGGAGGCAGCGTATGACTGGTGGCAGCCGTTAGCCGGATTAGGATGGATTACTGCGTCGTCGCTCCACCCCGATTTACGAACTCGAAGATGGCCATGTTGATCATGGCTGCGCGGCTCTGCCCACGTTGGGCAGCGTAATCATCCACCTTAGCAAGCAGGTCTGGCGCAATTGTCAGGGTAATTTGTTCCTTTTTCCCCTTCCGTACCCCCTTCCTGGGTGCGTCAGGGGCTCCCTGGACGAAAGCATCCGCCGAATGCGCTTTAGGTCTAGTAATAGCCATTGCATATCAACCTGATATTAAGCCAATGCGCTTAGCGCATTGGTATGATCGTCAAATACGATGGATATGAGTGTCGCCAACTCAGCGGATGCCTTGGCATCGCGGGATGGCAGATCATCGACCCAACGACCTTGGCCTGATGCGTTCGCAAAGGCTTTGCGACGCCGGAGAGGAGCGTCAAGAAGCTCCAGCTGGGGAAAATCGAGCAGCGCTTCAGCCGCCTCTCGGTTGTCTAAGCCGCCATTTACCGGATCAGCGCAGTTGAGGATCGCGTACGCTGTAAGTCCGTCACGTACCGAGCGTGCTTCCTCGACCAGTTTCGAGATGTGAGTCAGAGCCCACACGTCAAACGAACGAGGCTGGAAAGGTACTAGAAGCACGTCAGACAGGGTGAGCGCAGCTCGCAAGGCCGAACTGTCTTGCCCACCTACGTCGATAACGACGTCGTCATACCGACCAGCCTGATGCTGAACCTGCTGACGAAGCTTAGGACCGTCGAAGTATTGCGAGCATGCGATAGCCGGCTTCCGATCTTCGTCCGCGCGAATCGATACAGCCGTAAGGGCCGTGCCTTGTCGGTCGCCGTCGACCAACCAGACATCGCGACCAGCATGAGCTCGGGCTAGCGCGAGCTGAACAGCAAGAGTGGTCTTGCCCACACCACCCTTGGTGTTCCCTACCGTTAGTATCATCCTGATATGCCTTTGATATGAAAAACATATCATCCAGAAGTTAGGATGATGTCCAGCTGATTGTAATCTAGCCGGCCGTTGCAAGGCGGAGCATCGTTCTTGGCCATCTCAAACAGCTCAAATTCCTCAAGCGATGCGGTACGTGTACCACCACCGCTCCTTCATCTCGGAATGAGATGAAAAAGATGTCTGTTCACAATCATCTTAATATCAATGTAATTGGCTATTGGGATGGCAGGAATAAGCTCTTTCAATGCGTTGCGTGCTCTTCCTGAGACGTACACTGTCAAGAGGCCGAGACCAATCGGTAACCAAGGCTGAGAGGCCATCCCGTGACCTAGAAATGCGAAAGGCCGCCTCGAAAGGCGGCCCCCACATCGGCAAAGCCGAGAGCATCAACAACTTGGCGGTTTTGATTCTCTCGCATGCTCCCGTTTTTTGCAAGCTTCGCCTTGCCACGGGATTGTTTTGCCTAGCGGGTGCCCGATCTGACGGTGCGGCCATCGCCAGGAGACTGACGATGACAGGCAAGCTGTTGGGACGGATCAGCCGTCCCAAGCGCGAGAAGGTGTTCGGCGAGGGCAAAACGATCCCGCTCGACCGCAACGCCAAGGCCCGGATCTGGGCCTACGCGCTGGCCCGCACCGCGAAGCTGCGCCGCCCTGGCCAGCACCGCGGGCCTTTGACCCGGGCCATGCTGGACGTGCTGCAGACGCTGCTCTGGGGGTTCCACAACGGGATCAGCGGCCGGTGCTTCCCCTCCTATGAGCGGATTGCTGACCGTGCCCGCGTGCATCGGTCCACCGTGGCCCGGGCAATCATCGCCCTCGAGCAGCAAGGCGTGTTGACCTGGGAGAACCGCCTGGTGCACCAGCGCATGGCGATCCCAGGCCTGTTTGGCCCGCAGTGGGTGATGGTGCCCGTGCGCACCTCCAACGCCTACCGCTTCTACGACTATCGCCGGGATGTCTTCGGCCGGCCGGTCGATCTGCCTTCTTCTCCTAAGTCGCAGAACTCGACTGGAACCATACTTCAAGAAAATCAGAAGCTTGCTCATGAACAAACGGAGCGCGGAGCGAGTGTGCCTCTCGATCCAGGCCATCCGCTCGAGGCCGCCTTGCTGAGACTGGAGCAGGCCATGACCCGTGTCTGAGCAAATCAAGAGCGAGGCAGGCGAGCCTGCTCTCCCGGACGAGGCTCGCGTCGTGCAGGAGCAGCTTCGGCCCTATTCCTCGGGCTCGGTGGTGAACAGCAGCGGGTAGCCCTTCTTGCGTGCCATGTCGGTCGCAGTGGTGGCCTTTGTTTCGGCCACCTCCTGCGTGAACACCGCCACCACGCACACCCCACGCTGATGCGCCGTCATCATCACCCGGCTGGCCTGTCCCTCGTCCATCCGGAACTCCGCCTTTAGCACCAGGACCACGAACTCGCGCGGCGTGAAGTCGTCGTTGACCAGCATCACCTTGTGCAGCCGTGGCCGCTCGACTTTGAGCTCAAGCTGGACGCGGGGAGGGGCAATGGTCTCAGGCATCGGCTGTCTCCTTGGCAGGATCGCCGTCAGGCGGTGGCTTGGGAGCCGATCCTGATAGATGACCCTTGGCTGCCTGCCTGCAACCACTCCCGCAGCTTGGACCAGCGTCTGCGGGCATTGCCGTTCCTGACCGCCATGGCCAGCGCCTTGCGCTGCCCGACCAGCACCACCAGCCGCTTGCCGCGGGTGACCCCGGTGTAGAGCAGGTTGCGCGCCAGCATGGCGTAGTGCTGCGTCGCCAGCGGGATCACCACCACCGGATACTCCGACCCCTGCGCCTTGTGGATCGTGGTCGCATACGCCAGCACCAGCTCGTCCAGCTCCCCGAAGCCATACTCCACCGCACGACCCTCGAAGCTGACGCTCAGCGTGCCTTCCTCCATGTCGATGGCGTTGATGATGCCAAGGTCGCCGTTGAACACGTCGCGCTCGTAGTCGTTGGCCACCTGCATTACCTTGTCCCCCGCGCAGAAGGTCCAGCCGAACCGCTCCACCCGCCGCTCGCCCGGCGGGTTCAGCGCCTGCTGCAGCTCCATGTTCAGCGTCCGGGCCCCCAGGCTGCCCCGGTTCATCGGGCACAGCACCTGCACGTC
>CAXTMS010000156.1:0-5175 GCA_964245345.1 uncultured Acetobacteraceae bacterium
ACGGCTGCACCGTGCACCTGGTCACGGAGGTGATGGACGAGGGCCCGATCCTGGGCCAGGCAACGGTGCCTGTGCTGCCCGGCGACACCCCCGACATCCTGGCCGCCCGGGTGCTGGTGGAGGAGCACGTGCTGTATCCGGCGGTGCTGGCCCGGCATCTGGAGGTTTCGACGTCTGGCACCCGGACATGAGGTGGCAGGGAGGTTCGATGCATCGCCGACGTGATCCTTCTTCCGGCTGAAGCCGACGGGACATCAGGGTGCGGCTGAGCGAGCGATCGGTTCGAGCGTTACGGTCCAGCCCTCGGGCCAAAGCCTCAGCGGCTGTTCGGGATGAAGCCGACGGCTGGCCACCTGAGGTCGCCAGGATGGGCCGTCGCTGGTCAGCGACCAGGGATGCGTGAACTGCTGGACGCCCACCGCGAGCTGCCACGCGATCGCGATCCAGCCGAGCAACGCGAGCGGGCGCCAGGTGGTGGCGGTCGTCGCCAGCAGCGCGAGGCTGAACAAGGCTTCCGGCACGAACGCGTAGCGTTCGCCGAGATGAACGTCGATCAGGCTGGTCGCCTGCCCGATCGCGCCGAAATAGGACAGCACGGCGATCATCAACGCCGCCGCCAGAAGCCAGAAGGCGGGACGCGGCGCCGGACGCGCTGCCACCAACAGCGCCAGGGTGCCGCCGACCAGCACCGGCAGGATGGTCGCGACATGCGGCGTGTGGCCGCTCGCGAGCCTGGCCTTGATCGCGGCCGCGATCACCTCGGCACGGGCATCGCCGAGGAACGGCAGCGCGAGGTGGCGCACCGTCACGATGCAGAGCAGCACCGCAGGATCCAGCGAGAAGCCGCGACCGGGCGTGGCCCTCAGGAACAGGAGAACCTGGATCGCGGCCGCAAGGCACAGGACGACCACCTGCAGCAGCCTTGCCGTGCTTCGTTCCCCGATCAGCCGCAACAAAAACAGCGGGATGAGCGCGATCGCTCCGGGACCGCAAAGAGGCGCCAGCAGCAGGATCGCCAAGCGAAGCAGGCCGGGCAGGCCTGCCTCGGGTTCCAGCGCCAGAATGATGCCGCAACACAGGGTCAGCTCGAACTGGCAGTGCAGCGTTTGCAGCCAGATCTCTTCCGACGCAGGGACCAGGAGCAGCAGGAGCACGCCGGCGAGACGGGTCGGCGGCGCGCGCAGCCAGCGGTCGCGGGCGGTCAGGATCAGGAACGGCGGCAACAGCTGGATCAGCAGGGCCACCGCGATCGTCATGTAGGGGGCGAGCCGCAGCGGCATCAGCCAGCGTGCGGCCAGAGTGGCGCCGTTGGCCACCAGGTTGAGGTAACCGCCGACCGGTTCCAGCAGCGCCTGGCTAGGGGGCAGCACCCAGGCGTTGTGGAAGAAGAAGCGTCCCTCTTCTGCCCAGAAGCGGCCTTTCAGGACGATCTCCGGCATCCTGAGGCACACCAGCACGGCGAACGCCAGCAGCACGAGCAGCCAGGCGAAGGAGGGCGTCGCGTTGCCGTGCGACCGCTGTTTCATCAGGCCAGGATCCGGGTTTGGCCGCAGACCGTCATCACGATGCTTCCGGCAGCCGGACGACGCGCCGTACGATGCTGCCGAGCTTCAGGATCAGAAGCAGCGTGGCAACAACGGCGAGCACCAGCAGCGCCCAACGCAGTGGCTGCGCCTCGTGCGAAGCGAGCGCGCCGAGGCCACGGCCCGACAACGCCCCAAGCACGACATAGCCGAACAGCGCCGGCAGGGACGCGAGGGTGCCGACGGCGTAGCTGCGCAGGTCCAGCGCGGTAAGCCCCAGGGCGTAGCTGGTCATCGCGAACGGCATCACCGGGGAGGTTCGCAACAAGCAGACCAGCCGCCAGCCGTCCCGTGCCACCGCTTGGTCGAGCCGGGTGAAGCGCCGGTGGTTCGAAAGCACCCGGACGATGAGCGGCCTGAACAGCGAACGCGCGAGCAGGAAGGCGAGGGCCGCCCCGACCAGGGTGCCGAAGGCCGACACCAGAAAACCGCCGACGATCCCGTAGACCAGGCCGGCAGCGAGTCCGCCGACCGAAGCAGGCAGGATGCCGCAAAGCGCGATCACCACCTGGATCAGCGCTGCGACGAGCCATCCGGCCGGGCCGAGGTCCTGCTCGATCCGCATGGCCTTTCCAAGCAGGCTCGACACCAGGTGCGGCCAGACGCGGACGACGACGACGCCGGCGCAGACCGCGAGGAACAGGACGATCGCGAGCAGGGCGCGAAGCAGAACGGACGCGGAAAAGCCACGCGACACGGAGTCACCGGTCGACCGGGCGGAAAAGCAGGTCCTGCCTCAGCCCGGCCTTGTGCAGGCGGTAGCGGACCGAGGTTTGCAGCACGCCGAAGCCATACACGATGCTGCGGTGCAGGTTGATCGACGACGCTTCCGGAAAGTACTTCGTCGGGCAGGAGATCTCGCCGATCCTGAAGCCGAGATGGATGGCCTGCGCCAGCATCTGGTTGTCGAACACGAAGTCGTCCGAGCAGCGCTCCAGCGGAAGCTTCTCCAGGACGGTCCGGGTCCATGCCCGGTAGCCGCTGTGGTATTCCGACAGCTTGGCGCTCATCAGCGCGTTCTGGACCAGGGTGAGGCCGCGGTTGGCCACGTACTTGTAGCGCGGCATGCCGCCGCTGATGGCGCCGCGGCCGAGGATGCGCGACGCCAGCACCGCATCGTACTGGCCGGACGCCAGCATGGCCGCCATCGCCGGGATCAGCGTCGGCGTGTACTGGTAGTCCGGATGCAGCATCACGACGATGTCGGCGCCACGCTCCAGCGCGGCGGCGTAGCAGGTCTTCTGGTTGCCGCCATAGCCGCGGTTGCGGTCGTGCCGGATCGTGTGCAGGCCCAGCGACCTGGCTATGCTCACCGTCTCGTCGCGGCTCGCGTCGTCGGTCAGGATCACGTCGTCGACGATGTCGCGCGGGATCTCCGCGTTTGTTTGTTGCAGCGTTCTCGCGGCGTTGAAGGCCGGCAGCACGACGGCGACCCGACGGTTTGCAATCATGAACCCGATCCCGCTAGCGTGGCGGATGTCGATAACAGCGGGTGGCGCCCTCGTGAAGCGGCGGCAGCCGGGAGCAGGCGGCACTGGACCGGGCGGCTAGGCAGCGCGTCGACATAGGGCGGGCCTCGATGGCTGTCGCCTCCTCGACCGGGATCCCCGGCCGATCATGACACCGTCGCGACCCGCCCGGCGGCTGGCGCAGGCGTTCGCCGCCTATGCCATTGTGGCGATCCCCGTCCTCGCGGTGCTGATGCCACCGTTCCAGGCCGCCGACGAACTCGCCCATCTGGAGCGTGCGAACCAGATCGCCCACGGTGGGCTTCTGGCCACGCACTACGCCGGCAAGCAAACCTCCGGCGGCGTCGTCGACAGCGGGCTCGAGCAGGCCGAACACCCGTTCGACCCGATCCGCTTCCATCCCGAACGGAAGCGGACGCGGGCGATGACCGATGCCGCTTCCGCCACCGGCTGGGGAACGCTGGAAACGCGACCGTTCCCCAACACCGCGCTTTACCCGCCGCTGCTCTACCTTCCGGCGGCATCCGGTCAGTTCATCGCCCGTCACGCCGGCCTGTCCGTGCTGCACGGGCTCTTGCTGTCCCGCCTGCTCGACGGGCTCGTCAGCGCGGCGCTCGGCGCCCTCGCCATCGCCTTGTCCGACGCGGCGGCACCGTTCCTGTTCGCGCTGCTCACGCTGCCGATGAGCCTGTCCCTCGACGCCGCCGTCACGCAGGACGGGCCGCTGATCGCCGTCGCGGCGCTCGCCTCGGTGCTGCTGCGGCGCGTGGCGGAACGACCTCACGGTCCGCTCCTGGCCGGCGCGGCGTTGCTGCTGGCCCTGACGGCGACCGCACGCCCGGCCTACCTGCCCTTGTGCCTGCTGCCCTTGCTGCTGCCGGCGCTTCCGCGGGCGGCGCGTTTCGCCGCCGCCGGCGCAGCGGTGCTTGCGGTGGTTGCCTGGACGGCGTTGGTCGAGCGCGTCACCCTGCTGCAGTCAGCCGCGACGCAGGTGTCGTCGCAGATGCAGGCCTTGTCGCTGCATCCGCTCGTGGCCGCCACCCTGCTGCGCACCACCCTGCACACGCAGCTGGTGGAAGGCTGCCCGTACTGCCGCGAGTTCGTCGGCGTGCTGGGATGGCTCGATACGCCGCTGCCGAACTCCTATGTCGCCCTCGCCGCAGCGGTGCTGCTCGGGGCGCTGGCGATGTCGCGACCGGCGGCCGCACCGCTGATCGGCCGCCGCTCGCGACTGGTGGCCGCGTCGCTGGTGCTCGGCGCCGTCGTGGCGGTGTTCGTGCTGCAGTACCTGAGCTGGAGTCCGGTCGGCGGCCCAATGGTTGACGGGGTGCAGGGGCGCTATTTCCTGCCGGTCGCACCGTTCCTGCTGTTGCTGCTGCCGGGCAGCCGGGCACGCCGACCAGGCTGGGCTGTGGTCGCGCTGTGCTGCTTTCCGGCGCTGTCGATCGCGGTCACGCTGCGGGCGATCGTGTTCCGCTACTACTAGCCGGACGGCGTCGCATCAGGATCCACGCCGCGCCGACGCACAGGAGGTTGACCAGCGCCAGGTACCAGGCCGGCGAGACCGGGTCGCCGGTGGAGCGGATCAGCGCCGTGAACACGATCTGCGCGGTGCCGCCGAAGCAGGAGATGGCCAGCGCGTAGAGCAGCCCGAACCCGGTGGAGCGCACTGCCGGCGGGAACAGCTCCAACAGCAGCACCAGGCTGGTGGCGAAGCTGCCGACCTGGAGCACCGCGATGGCCGCCACCACGAGCGCGAATACGGGAGCCGACGGGTGGTCGTGCAGCAGCAGCAGCATCGGCACGATCAGCAGCGCCAGCAGGAGCCTCGGCAGCAGGATCACGGCATACCGCCCGGTGCGGTCGGACAGGACGCCGCCGGCGAGCGCCGCCAGCGCCCCGAACAGCCCGGCCAGCACGGTGCCGAGCAGGGCGAGCGAGGTCGGCATGTGCAGCGCCACCAGGGCATAGGTGGTGACGTAGTTCAGGAAGTACTGGCTGACGGTGCCGGCGATCAGGAGCATCAGCGCGCAGCACAGCGACAACGCGCCGCTGCTCCCGAGCAGGGCCAGGCGGCCGGAAGCCGGCCCGGCCGGCAACGGCGTCTCGCCGCCCAGCCCGGC
>CAXTMS010000156.1:5275-8036 GCA_964245345.1 uncultured Acetobacteraceae bacterium
GCCGACCGGCACCAGCAGGGCGCCGAGCGCGAACGGGATCCGCCATCCCCAGCCGGTCATCGCCCCGCTGCCCAGCAGCACGCTGCTGAGCAGGCCGATCAGGCCGCCTGCGAACTGGGCCAGGCTCTGGCTGGCGGACTGCCATGAGGCGTACAGCCCGCTTCGGCCCGGCGGCGCGTTCTCCAGCAGAAAGGTGGTGGCGGGACCGACCTCGGCGCCCCAGGCCAGGCCCTGGATCAGGCGGGCCAGCACCAGCAGCGCCGGCGCGGCGATGCCGATGCTGCCGTAGCCCGGCAGCACCGCGATCATGAGGCTTCCCAGACCCATCAGGGACATCGAGACCAGCATCCCGGCGCGCCGGCCCCGCCGGTCGGCGAGGAGGCCGACCGCCAGCGCGCCGAGCGGGCGGGTGACGAAGCCGATGCCGAAGGTCGCGACCGACAGCAGCAGCGACACGAACGGGTCGCGGGCGGGAAAGAACACCCGCCCGATCATCACCGCGAAGGTGCCGTAGGCGATGAAGTCGAACACCTCGAGCAGGTTGCCCGCCACCGCGGCCGCGACAACGGACCAGCCCGCGCGGGGCGCAGACGCGCTCAGGGCAGGATTTCGGTGCCGGCGAAGAAGAAGGCGATCTCGGTGGCGGCGTTCTCGGCGCTGTCCGAGCCGTGCACCGAGTTCGCCTCGATGCTTTCCGCGAACTGCGCCCGAACCGTGTGCGGCTCGGCCTTCTTCGGGTCGGTGGCGCCCATCACCTCGCGGTGCTTCGCCACCGCGTTCTCGCCTTCCAGCACCTGAACCACCACCGGCGCGGCTGTCATGGACGAGACCAGGCTGTTGTAGAACGGACGCTCCTTGTGCACGGCGTAGAACGCGCCCGCCTCGGCGTCGGACAGGCGCATGCGCTTCTGCGCCACGATGCGCAGGCCCGCCTCCTCGAACAGGGCGTTGATCTTGCCTGTGAGGTTGCGTCGGGTCGCATCCGGCTTGAGGATCGACAGGGTGCGCTCGGTCGCCATGGTGGTGTCTCCTGGTGTGCGTGCGGGATGGATCGCGCGCCGCTTAGAACAAAAACCCGGCGCCCGCCACTGTGACCGCCGGCGGGCCGGCTGCTAGAACCGCGTGGTCACCTCCGGAGCGTCGTCGGGTTGAGCCTGCTGGTCATCTCCGCGCTGAGCCTGCGCATCGCCGGGCGCTCCCTGCTGGACCGCGCGGACCTGTCGGTCGAGCCGGGCCGGCGGATCGGGCTGGTCGGGCGCAACGGCGCCGGCAAGTCCACGCTGCTGGCGGCGATCGCGGGCGACATCCAGCCGGATGGCGGCGAGATCCGCCTGTCCAGCCGCGCCCGCATGGCACGGGTGCGGCAGGAAGCGCCGTCCGGGCCGTTGTCGCTGGTCGACACCGTGCTGGCCGGCGACGCGGAGCGCACCGCGCTGCTGGCCGAGGCCGAGGCCGCCACCGACCCGTCCCGGCTGGCAGACATCCACGAGCGGCTGCGCGCGATCGGCGCCGACAGCGCGCCGGCGCGGGCGGCCGCCATCCTGTCCGGGCTCGGCTTCGATGCCGAGGCGCAAGGCCGCGCGGTGGACGACTTTTCCGGCGGCTGGCGCATGCGCGTGGCGCTGGCGACCGCGCTGTTCCTGAACCCGGACCTGCTTCTGCTGGACGAGCCGACCAACCACCTCGACCTGGAAGCGACGCTGTGGCTGGAAGGCTGGCTCGCGCGCTTCCCGGGTGCGGCGCTGATCGTCAGCCACGACCGCGGCCTGCTCGACCGCGCGGTGGAGGCGATCGCCCATCTCGACCGCGGCCGGTTGTCCTTGACGCCGGGCGGCTACGACGAGTTCGTGCGCATCCGCACCGAGCAGGCGCTGCAGCAGTCCCGCGCGGCCGAGCGGATCGCGGCCAGGCGGGCGCACATGCAGTCCTTCGTGGACCGGTTCCGCGCCAAGGCGACCAAGGCCAGGCAGGCGCAGGCGCGTCTCAAGGCGCTGGAACGGCTGCCGGCGATCGAGAGCGTGGTGGAGGACGCGCCGACCCGCTTCGCGTTTCCCGAGCCAATGCCGCTGCCGCCGCCGATGCTGGTGCTGGAGCGCGCCAGCGCCGGCTATGACGGGCGTGTGGTGCTCGCCGGGATGTCGCTCCGGATCGACATGGAGGACCGGATCGCCCTGCTCGGCGCCAACGGCAACGGCAAGTCCACCTTTGCCAAGCTTCTTGCCGGCCGGCTGCCGCCGCTGTCCGGCACGGTCCGGCACAGCCCGAAGCTCCGGGTCGGCTTTTTCGCCCAGCACCAGGCGGAGGAGCTGCTGCCCGACGCGAGCCCGGTGCAGCACATGGCGCACGTCCTGCCGGCAGCACTTCCGACCGCGCTGCGCGCCCAGCTCGCCCGGTTCGGGCTCGACGCCAACCGCGCCGACACGCCGTCGCGCGACCTGTCCGGCGGCGAGAAGGCGCGGCTGCTGCTGGCGCTGGCGACGCGCGACGCGCCGCAGCTGCTGATCCTGGACGAGCCCACCAACCATCTCGACCTCGACGCCCGCGACGCGCTGATCCG
The DNA here is from genome assembly GCA_964245345.1 of uncultured Acetobacteraceae bacterium. GTDB lineage: Bacteria > Pseudomonadota > Alphaproteobacteria > Acetobacterales > Acetobacteraceae > Lichenicola. Next base: position 7,833 of record CAXTMS010000156.1, read on the forward strand.
CGCCCTGGCCGAGTTCGAGGGCGCGGTGCTGCTGATCAGCCACGACCCGCATCTGGTGGAGCTGGTGGCCGATCGGCTGTGGCTGGTGGGGGACGGCCGGGTGCAGCCGTTCGAGGGCGACATGGCGGATTATCGCGCCTTTCTCGCGGAACGGGCACGGACCGCCGCGCGCGCCGCGACGTTTCCGGGTGTCCGGCCGGCGCC
>CAXTMS010000157.1:0-8027 GCA_964245345.1 uncultured Acetobacteraceae bacterium
CGCGCGCGTGGCGGCGTGCACGATCAGCTTGGCGATCATCGGGTCGTAGAAGGCGGTGACCGCCGATCCCTCCTCGACGGCGCTGTCGACGCGCACCCGGCCCGAGGGCAGGCGGAGGCGGTCGAGCCTGCCGGTCGACGGGAGGAAGCCGGCCTGCGGGTTCTCGGCGTAGAGCCGCGCTTCCATGGCGCAGCCGTCGATCCGCAGCCGGTCCTGCAGCAGCGGCAGCGGCTCGCCGGAGGCCACGCGCAGCTGCCACTCCACCAAGTCCTGGCCGGTGACCGCTTCCGTCACCGGATGCTCCACCTGCAGCCGGGTGTTCATCTCCATGAACCAGATCCTGTCGGCCCGCAGCCCGTCGCTGGCGTCGGCGATGAACTCGACCGTGCCGGCGCCGCGGTAGCCGACCGCGACCGCCGCCCTGACCGCCGCCGCGCACACCGCCTCGCGCACGTCGGGCTCCAGGCCGGGCGCCGGCGCCTCCTCGATCACCTTCTGGTGCCGGCGCTGCAGCGAGCAGTCGCGCTCGAACAGGTGCACCACGTTGCCGTGGTCGTCGGCGAACACCTGCACCTCGATGTGTCGCGGCTGCGTCACGCAGGTCTCGATCAGCACCCGGTCGTCGTTGAACGCCCCGCTGGCCTCGCGCCGGCAGGAGGCGAGCGAGGCCGCGAACTCGTCCGGCCGGTCGACGCGACGCATCCCCTTGCCGCCGCCGCCCGACACCGCCTTGATCAGCACCGGGTAGCCGATGCGTCCGGCCTCCGCAGCCAGCCGTGCCTCGCTCTGGTCGTCGCCCAGGTAGCCCGGCGTGGTCGGTACCCCGGCCTCGGCCATGAGCGACTTGGCGGCGTCCTTGAGCCCCATGGCGCGGATCGCCGCCGCCGGCGGCCCGACCCAGAGGAGCCCGGCGGCGATCACCGCCTCGGCGAACTCGGCATTCTCCGACAGGAAGCCGTAGCCGGGATGCACCGCGTCCGCGCCGCACGCGCGGGCGGCCTCGATGATGCGCTCTCCCACCAGATAGCTGTCGCGTGCCGGCGCCGGCCCGATCGCGACCGCCTCGTCGGCCTCGGCGACGAAGGGCGCGTCCGCGTCCGCCTCGGAGTACACCGCGATGCAGCGGATGCCGAGCCGGCGGCAGGTCCGGATGATGCGCCGGGCGATCTCGCCACGGTTGGCGATGAGCAGGGATGCGATCATGACCAAGCTACATCCGGAACAGGCCGAAGCGCGGAGACTGCGGGATCGGTGCGTTCAGCGACGCAGAGATCGCCAGGCCCAGCACGTCGCGCGTCTGCACCGGGTCGATGATCCCGTCATCCCAGAGCCGAGCGCTCGCGAACCGCGGATCGGACTCTGCCTCGTAGCGCTCGCGGATCGGCGCCTTGAAGCTGTCCTCCTCCTCCTCGCTCCAGTTCTGGCCCCTGGCCTCCATGGCGTCGCGCCGCACGGTCGCCAGCACGCCCGCCGCCTGCTCGCCGCCCATCACGCCGATCCGCGAGTTCGGCCAGGAGAACAGGAAGCGCGGCTCGTAGGCGCGGCCGCACATGCCGTAGTTGCCGGCGCCGAAGCTGTTGCCGATCAGCACGGTGAACTTCGGCACGCTCGCCGTCGCCACCGCCGTCACCATCTTGGCCCCGTCCTTGGCGATGCCGCCCGCCTCGTAGCGGCCGCCGACCATGAAGCCGGAGATGTTCTGCAGGAACACCAGCGGCGTCCGCCGCTGGCAGGCGAGCTCGATGAAATGCGCCGCCTTCTGCGCCGACTCCGAGAACAGCACGCCGTTGTTGGCCAGGATCGCCACCGGATAGCCCCAGATGCGTGCGAAGCCGGTGACCAGGGTGGGACCGTACAGCGGCCGGAACTCGTGCAGCTCGGAGTTGTCGACGATCCGGGCGATCACGTCGCGCACCTCGTACGGCACGCGCCGGTCGGCGGGCACGATCCCGTACAGCTCGTCCGGGTCGTAGCGCGGCGGCACCGGCTCCGCCATGTCGACGTCGACGCGCTTGACGGTGTTGAGCCGGGACACGATGTCGCGCACGATCTGCAGCGCGTGCGCGTCGGTCCGCGCCACGTGGTCGACCACGCCGGACCGGCGCCCATGCGTGTCGGCGCCGCCGAGCTCGGTGGCGCTGATCACCTCGCCGGTCGCCGCCTTCACCAGCGGCGGCCCGGCCAGGAAGATCGCCCCCTGGCTTTCGGCACCCAGTCCCCGCACGATCACCGTCTCGTCGCTCATCGCCGGCACGTAGGCGCCGCCGGCGGTGCTGAGCCCCATGACGCAGGCGATCTGCGCGATGCCTGCCGCACTCATCCGTGCCTGGTTGAAGAAGATGCGTCCGAAATGGTCGCGGTCGGGAAACACCTCCGCCTGGTGCGGCAGGTTGGCGCCGCCGCTGTCCACCAGGTATAGGCAGGGCAGGCGGTTCTGTTCCGCGACCTCCTGCGCGCGCAGGTGCTTCTTCACCGTGAGCGGGAAGTACGCGCCGCCCTTCACCGTCGGGTCGTTGGCGACGATCATCACCTCGCGCCCGCACACGCGGCCGATCCCGGTGATGATCCCGGCCCCCGGCGCCTCGTCGCCGTACAATCCCAGGGCCGCCAGCTGGCCCAGCTCCAGGAACGGCGCGCCGGGATCGAGCAGGCGCTCCACCCGGTCGCGCGGCAGCAGCTTGCCGCGCGCGACGTGGCGCTCGCGGGACGCGGCCGGGCCGCCCTGCGCGGTGATCCGGACCTGCTCGCGCAGGTCCGCGGCAAGCGCCCGGTTGACAACGGCGTTGCGCGCGAACGCGTCGCTGCCGGTGTCGACCGCGCTCGCCAGCCGGCTCATCGCGGCGTGGCTCCCTCGATCAGCTCCCGGCCGATCAGGTAGCGGCGTATCTCGTTGGTGCCGGCGCCGATGTCGTACAGCTTGGCGTCGCGCAGCAGCCGCTCCACCGGCCATTCGCGGGTGTAGCCGGCGCCGCCAAGCGCCTGGATCGCTTCCAGCGTGGTCTTCACCGCGTTCTCGCTGGCGAGCAGGATCGCCGCCGCCGCGTCGGTGCGCGTGGTGTTGCCGGCGTCGCACGCCTTGGCCACCGCATACACGTAGGCGCGGGCCGAGTTCAGCGCCACGTACATGTCGGCGATCTTGGCCTGCATGAGCTGGAACCCGCCGATCGCGCGGCCGAACTGCTGGCGCTCGCGGACATAGGGCAGGCACACGTCCAGGCAGGCCTGCATGATGCCGAGCGGGCCGCCGGCCAGCACCGCGCGCTCGTAGTCCAGCCCGGACATCAGGATCGTCACCCCTTGTCCTTCCCGGCCCATGATCGCCTCGGCCGGAACCTCGCAGTCCTGGAACACCAGCTCCGCGGTGTCGCTGCCGCGCATGCCCATCTTGTCGAGCTTCTTCGACACGGTGAACCCGGCCCAGCCCTTCTCGACCAGGAACGCGGTGATCCCCTTCGGGCCGGCGGCCGGGTCGGTCTTGGCATACACCACCAGCACCTCGGCCGACGGGGCGTTGGTGATCCAGAACTTGGTGCCGTTCAGCACGTAGCGGTCGCCGCGCCGCTCGGCCTTGAGCCGCATCGACACCACGTCCGAGCCGGACCCGGCTTCGGACATGGCGAGCGAGCCGACATGCTCGCCGGAGATCAGCTTCGGCAGGTAGCGCTTCTTCTGCTCGGCCGTGCCCCAGCGCCGGATCTGGTTGATGCACAGGTTGGAATGCGCGCCGTAGCTCAAGCCCACCGAGGCGGAGGCGCGGGACACCTCCTCCATCGCCACCACGTGCTCGAGGTAGCCGAGCCCCAGCCCGCCATGCTCCTCCTCGACCGTGATGCCGTGCAGCCCGAGCTCGCCCATCTGCGGCCACAGCGCGCGCGGAAACGCGTTGTCCTCGTCGATCTGCTTCGCCATCGGCGCGATGCGGTCGGCGGCGAACCGCGCCGTCGTGTCGCGTATGGCGTCCGCGTTCTCGCCCAGCGAGAACTCAAGTCCTAGGCTCATGATCGGACCCTGTGGTTGTTTGCCGGAGCCGGCGACCAGCCCGGCTTCATGTGCATCGTATCACCGATGCCGGTCATTGCTGCTCCACGAACAGCAGGGCGGGCCGCTCGATCAGCCGCTTCAGGCCCTGTATGAACCGGGCGGCGTCGTAGCCGTCGACGATGCGGTGGTCGAACGACGAGGACACGTTCATCACCGTGCGCACGACGACCTGCCCGCTCATCACCACCGGACGCTGCATCAGCTTGTTGGGACCGATGATCGCCACTTCCGGATGGTTGATCACCGGCGTTGCGGACACGCCGCCGAGCGCTCCGAGGCTGGTGAGGGTGATGGTGGAATCCATCAGCTCCTCGCGCCTGGCGCTGCCGTCCCGCGCGGCCCGCGTGACGCGGTCCAGCTCTCGCGCGCTTTGCCACAGGTCGAGCGTTTCCGCATGGCGCACCACCGGGACCATCAGGCCGCCCACCGTCTGGGTCGCGATGCCGACATGCACCGCGTCGAAGCTGCGCAGGATCCCGTTCTCGTCGTCGAACCGTGCGTTCACCTGCGGGAACTGCGGCACCAGGCGCACCAGCGCGCGCATGAAGAAGGGCAGCAGGGTCAGCTTCGGCTGTCCATCCGACCGGCCGGCGTTGAGCTCCCCGCGCAGGGCCTCGAGCTCGGTCAGGTCGAACTCCTCGACATAGCCGAAATGCGGGATGCGGCGCTTCGCCTCCTGCATGCGCTCGGCGATCCTGCGGCGCAGGCCGACCAGCGCGATCTCCTTGATCCCGTCGCGGGCCGCCGGCCGGCTCGCCGGGCGCTGGGCGAACGCGTCCAGGTCCTCCGGCGTGATGCGCCCGTCCGGGCCGGTGCCGGACACGGACCGGAGGTCGATGCCGAGCTCGGACGCGCGCCGACGCGTCGCCGGCGCCGCCAGCGGCGCCTCGGCCTGCTCCGGCGCGGGTGCCGCAGCCGCCACGGCAACGGGCCCGGCCGGGTCGGGAGCCGTCCCGGGGGAAGCCGCCGGCGTGCCGCCCGCTACGATGGTTTCGGGAAGCGTCGGCGTTTCCGGACCGTCCAGGGCATCCGGCGCCGCCTCGGCCGCACCGTCGAGCGTCAGCTCGATCAGCGGCGAGCCCACCGGCACCATCCGGCCGATCTCGCCGTGCAGCGCCACCACCACGCCCGACACCGGCGCGGTCATCTCCACCGTCGCCTTGTCGGTCATGACGTCGACCGTCGCCTGGTCTTCCTCGATCCGGTCGCCGATCCTGACGTGCCAGGCGACGATCTCCGCCTCGGCGACGCCCTCGCCGACGTCCGGCAGGCGAATGACGTAGTGGTCCATCGTCAACCCTTCAGGGTGCGCTGCATCGCAGCGATGATTCGGGCAGGTCCGACAAAGTAGTCCCGCTCGAAGGCGTGCGGATACGGCGTATCCCAGCCGGCGACGCGCTCGATCGGCGCTTCCAGGTGGTAGAAGCACCGCTCCTGCACCAGCGACGACAGCTCGGCTCCGAAGCCCGCGAAGCGCGACGCCTCGTGCACCACGACGCAGCGCCTGGTCCTGCGCACCGAATGCAGGATGGCGTCGAGGTCCAGCGGCACGATGCTGCGCAGGTCGATCACCTCGGCGTCGATGCCGCTTTCCTCCACCGCCGACAGCGCCACGTGCACCATGGTGCCGTAGGCCAGCACCGTCACCGCCGTGCCGGCGCGCGCGGTCGCGGCCTTGCCCAGCGGCACCGTGTAGTGCCCGTCCGGCACCTCGCTCGCCGGATGCTGCGCCCAGGTGCTGACCGGCCGGTCGAAGCGGCCGTCGAACGGGCCGTTGTAGATGCGCTTGGGCTCCAGAAAGATCACCGGGTCGTCGTCCTCGATGGCAGCGATCAGCAGGCCCTTGGCGTCGTACGGGTTGGACGGGATCACCGTCTTGAGCCCGGACACGTGGGCGAAGATCGCTTCCGGGCTGGAGCTGTGGGTCTGCCCGCCGAAGATGCCGCCGCCATACGGCGAGCGCACCGTGATCGGCGACCAGAACTCGCCCCCGGAGCGGTAGCGCAGCCGCGCCGCCTCCGACACCAGCTGGTCGTACGCCGGCAGGATGTAGTCGGCGAACTGGATCTCCACCACCGGCCGCAAGCCGTAGGCGCCCATGCCGATCGCCGTGGCGACGATGCCGCCCTCGGAGATCGGCGAGTCGAAGCAGCGCGTCAGGCCGTGCTTGGCGGCCAGCCCGTCGGTGGCGCGGAACACCCCGCCGAAATATCCCACGTCCTCGCCGAAGACCAGCACGTCCGGGTCGCGCGCCAGCATCACGTCGAGCGCCGAGTTGATCGCCCGCACCATGTTCATGGTCGCCATGATCAGCAGCCCAGCTCCCGGCGCTGCTCGACGATGCGCCAGTCCGGCTGCTCGTACACCCCCTCGAACATTTCGCGCGTGTCCGGCTTGGACTGCCCGAGCGTGCCGATGGCCTCGCCCTGCTTGGCGGCGGCGCGCACCGCGTCCCTGCATTCGACCTCGAGCGCCTCGTGCTGCTGCTCCGACCATTCGCCGCACGCGAGGAGGTGCGCCTTCAGCCGCAGGATCGGGTCGCCCAGCGGCCAGTGCGCCGCCTCGTCCGCCGGACGATACCGGCCTGGATCGTCGCTGGTCGAGTGCCCGGCCGCACGATAGGTGAGGAACTCGATCAGCGTCGCGCCGCCGTTGCTCCGCGCGCGGTCGGCCGCCCATTGGGTCGCGGCATACACGGCCAGGAAGTCGTTGCCGTCGACACGCAGGCCAGGCAGGCCGTAGCCGATCGCGCGCGCCGCGAAGGTGGTCTCGTCGCCGCCGGCGATGCCCTGGAACGACGAGATCGCCCACTGGTTGTTGGTGATGCACAGGATGACGGGCGCCCGGTACACCGAGGCGAAGGTCAGCGCCTCGTGGAAGTCCCCTTCCGCGGTGGTTCCTTCGCCGATAAAGGAGATCGCGATCTTGTCGTCGCCCTTGTAGGCGGACGCCATCGCCCAGCCCACCGCATGGCCGAAGCGGCTGCCCACGTTGCCGGACAGCGAATAGAACCCGTACTGACGGGCGGAGTAGAGGATCGGCAGCTGCCGTCCCTTCAACGGGTCCTGCGCGTTCGAGTAGATCTGGTTGACCATGTCGAGCAGCGGGTAGTCGCGGGCCAGGAGGTAGCTGACGATCCGGTAGGTCGGGAAGCACATGTCCTCCCGGCCGAGCACCAGGGACGGCGCGGCGCCGAGCGCCTCCTCGCCGGTCGAGGTCATGAAGAACGAGGTCTTGCCCTGCCTGTGCGACTGGAACATCCGCGTGTCGAACGCGCGTGTCAGCACCATCGCCCTCAACCCGCGCCGCAGCAGGTCCGGGTGGAGGCGTGGGTTCCATGTCCCCACCGCGCGGTTATCCTGGTCCAGCACGCGGATCAGGCCGTAGGGCATGTCGCGCAGCTGCGCCTCGGCATCGAGCACGTCGGGACGACGCATGGCATCCGCCGCAGGCACCGTGACGTGACTGAAGTCCGGCCGGTCGCCCGGCCTGACCTTCGGCACCGGAACGTGCAGCGTCAGCCTGGGGCGGTTCGACATGGCTTGAAACATCCGGAAGCGACGAGGCGGTGCGCGGACGCCGAGACTTGCACCGAAACCAGGCCCGGTGAATTGCTATTACCAGCCTCTGGCGGCACAAACTTGGAACGAGGTCGCTGTCTCCGGCCGTTGGGTAGGATGATATTGCATGGACGCGACCGACCTCAAGATCCTCCGGCTGTTGCAGGAGGTTCCGGGCATCTCGGCGGTCGAGCTGGCGCAGAAGGTCGGGCTGTCGCACACGCCCTGCTGGCGCCGCGTCAAGCAGCTGGAAGCGAGCGGCGCCATCATGGAGCGAGCCGTCATCCTCGACCCGCGGATCATGGGGTTCGACATCACCGTGTTCGCCAACGTCCGGCTCAAGGCGCATGACGAGGACACGCTGGTGGCGCTGGAGCAGGCAGCGCGCGATCAGCGGGAGATCGTCGACTGCTTCTCGATGAGCGG
>CAXTMS010000158.1:0-6220 GCA_964245345.1 uncultured Acetobacteraceae bacterium
CGTGGCGGTGCCGGCGATCGCGTCCTCGTAGGCGTCCTGGTAGCGGTCCCAGTGCGCCCGCTCGGCGAGGTCTGCGGCGGAGAACTTCCAGGTCTTGTCCGGGTCCTCCAGGCGCGCCAGGAAGCGTTGCCGCTGCTCCTCCCTGGAGATGTGCAGGAAGAACTTCAGCACCACGATGCCCTGCCGGTCGAGGTAGCGCTCGAAGTGGCGGATGTCCTTCATCCGCTGCTTCCAGAAGCCGCCGCCCCGCCTTGCCTCCGGCAGGTCCTGGCGGTCCAGCACCTCCGGATGCACGCGCGTGACCAGCACCTCCTCGTAGTGGCTGCGGTTGAAGATGCCGATCCGGCCGCGCGCCGGCACCGCCTGGTGGATGCGCCACAGGAAGTCGTGGCCGAGCTCGACCGCGCCCGGCTGCTTGAACGAGAACACGCTGACGCCCTGCGGATTCACCCCCGACATCACGTGGCGGATGGTGCCGTCCTTGCCGCCGGCATCCATGGCCTGGAACACCGCCAGAAGCGCCCAGCGCCCGTCCGCATAGAGCGCCCGCTGCAGCGCGGACAGCCGTTCCACCCCTTCGGCCAGAAGCGCCTTGCCTGCGTCGGCGTCCAGCCCGTGCGGCGCCTCGTCGTTGGTGTCGCGGCCGGCCAGGGTGAAGCCCTTGCCGGTGGTCACCCGGTAGCGCCGAAGCAGCGCCTTGCGCCTGTCCCGGTCCATGGCGGCGCCTCAGCCTTCGCGCCGGGAGATCGTCAAGGGCGCGGGTGCCTGCGTGGTCGGCATCAGCTCGATCCGGTTGATGTTCACCCGCGGCGGCAGCCCGATCACCCAGGCGATGGTTTCGGCGATATCCTCCGGCAGAAGCGGGTCGGCGTTGCGGTACACCGCCTGCGCCTTGTCGTCGTCGCCGTTGAAGCGCACGCGGCTGAACTCGCTGCCGCCGACCATGCCCGGCTCGATGTTGGTGATGCGCACCGCGGTGCCGACCAGGTCCGCCTTCAGGTTCAGCGCGAACTGCATCACGAACGCCTTGGTGGCGCCGTACACGTTGCCGCCCGGATACGGATAGGTGCCGGCGATGCTGCCCAGCGTGACCACGTGGCCGCGGTTGCGCGCCACCATGCCCGGCAGCAGCGCCCGCACCGTGCCGAGCACGCCGCCGACGTTGGTCGCCACCATCTGGTCCCAATCCGCCGCCTTCGCGTCCCAGGCCGGTCCCAGCCCGAGCGCCAGCCCGGCGTTGGCGACAAGCACGTCCACCTCGCGCCAGTTGTCCGGCAGGCTGTCCGGCAGCGCCGCCACCGCCTGGACGTCGGACACGTCCAGCCGAACCGGGAGCAGGTCGGGGCCGAGCTCGGCCGCCAGCGCGTCCAGCCGCTCCTGCCTGCGCCCGGTGGCGATCACGCGGTGCCCGTCGCGCACCAGCCGCTCCGCGGTGGCCTTGCCGAAGCCGGCGGTGGCGCCGGTGATGAGAATGGTGCTCATGATGGCTGCTGTTCTCCGGGCGCGTCGGAGGCGCCGTCTCCAACCGTGCTCACGCCGAGTTCCGCCGCGAGCCGCTCCGGCCCCGCGATCAGCCGCCCGTCCGGCCCGTAAAGCCGAAGGTCGAGCCAGGCCGGCCCCGGCAGCAGGGAAGCGGCACGGCGCCGCGCCGCCTCCTCGGTGCCGAAATGCTCCTGCCGGTCCGGCGGCCTGTTCGCGCGGCCGGGTCCGTCCGGTATGCCCGGAACCGGGCTGTCGAGATAGGCGAGGGTGAACGGCATCGCAGACCTTGTTCGCAGGGTCGTGGCGGAACCGGGCGGGGTCGCGCCGGCGCGTCACGGTCCAGGACCAGACGCACGCCGGGCCGCATCGTTCAAGGCGCGTCGTCATTCAACCGCAATGATCCGGCCGGCGCTGCGGCCGATCTTGCGCCGCCCGGCGGCCTCGCCACATTTGCACCCATGTCTCCTGATCCCGCGTCCGATGGAAGCCTGACCGGCCAGCTCCTGATCGCCATGCCGTCCCTCGCCGACCGCAACTTCGCCCACACGGTCATCTTCCTGTGCGCCCATTCGCTCAAGGACGGCGCCATGGGTCTTGTGATCAACCGTCGCCTCGCCGAGCCCGGCTTCGACGACCTGCTGGCGCAGCTGGAGATCGCCCCTGCCCCGCCGCGCCGTCGCATCGTGCTGTGTTCCGGCGGCCCGATGGAAAGCTCGCGCGGCTTCGTGCTGCACAGCAGCGACTGGAGCGGCGACGGCAGCCTCACCGTGGACGAGGGCATCGTGCTCACCGCCAGCCTCGACGTGCTGCGCGAGATCGCCGACGGTCAGGGCCCGAGGCAGGCGTTGCTGGCGCTCGGCCACGCCGCCTGGGGGCCGGGCCAGCTCGAGTCGGAGATACGCCAGAACGCCTGGCTGTCGGTGCCGGCCAGCGACGCGATCGTGTTCGGCGGCGACCACGAACGCAAATGGCGGCGCGCCCTGGCGACCCTGGGCGTCGACCCGCTGCGCCTGGTCGGCGAGGCCGGCAACGCCTGACACGCGATGATGATGAGGGCGTGGCGAACCGGTCCCGCGTCCGGGGCTTGACCGTGCAGCGGCCGTTCGCGCAGCGCCGCTCCGGAGAACGACCATGATTTCACGCCCGATGAAGATCGTCTGCCTCGCCGCCACGACCGCAGCCTTGCTGGCCGGACCGGCCATGGCTCAGGTCGGCGGGGTCAACAGCGCTGCTGGCGCGGCAGGCACGGCGGGCGTGCCCGGCGCCGGCGGCGGCGGGCCCTCGGCCGCCACCATCGGCGGCGGCCATCCGACCTCCGGCATGGCCGGATCCGCGACCGGGGCGACCGGCCTGTCCGGCTCAGGCACCAACGGCATCGGCACGTCCGGCTTCGCCAACCCGGGCATCCAGCCGACCACGCCCGGCGTCATGACCGCGCCGGGCACCGGTGCGGCGCAGCCGGTGACGGGCGTTCCAACCCCGAGCCTGCCGGCGCAGGTTCCGGGCCGGGTGGCGCCGCGAAGCGGCGGCCCGCGCTAGGCAGCTGCCGCCTGCCAGACGAAGCGGGGCACCGTCGCGGTCGGACGCAGCCCCGCGGCGTCTGCCTCGGCCCGTGCCAGTGCCGGGTCGTGGCCGACCGCGTCCCCGTGTATGCCGCCGAGCACCCAGCACGAGTCGAGCCCGGCCGCTTCGGCCCCGGCGATGTCGGTGGCCAGCGAGTCGCCGACCGCCACGATGCGTGCGTCCGGAAGCTCCAGCATGCGTTTTACCGGCTCGTAGACTTCCGGATACGGCTTGCCGATCTGCCGGACCTCCCCACCCAGGGACGCATATTCCCGCGCCAGCAGGCCGGCGCAGATCACCCGCTGGTTGCCGCGGACGATCACGAGGTCCGGGTTCGCGCACACCATCTTCAGCCCAAGCGCGGCCGCCCGTTGCAGCTCCGGCAGGTAGCGCCGCGGCTCGGTCTCGCCCAACGCGTCGTCCGGGCCGGTGTTGAGGATGAACGCGCCCGGTTCCGGTCCGGCCACACGATGCAGCGGCAGCGCCTCGAACAGGCTCGAGTCCTTGTCCGGTCCCAGGTGCCACACGCGCTCGCCCAGCGCCGCGAACCACGGGTCGGTGCGGGCGAGCAGGGCCGCGCGCGTGGCCTCGCCGCTGGTCATGATGCCGTCATAGGCGTCGTCTGGCAGGCCCATCCGTTGCAGGGTCTGCCGGGCTGCGGCACTCCGGCGCGGCGCGTTCGACAACAGCACCACGCGCCTGCCGGCGGCGCGCAGCCGATGGAGGCACTCGATCGCGCCGGGATAGGCGGTCACCCCGTCATGGATCACGCCCCACAGGTCGACGATGAAGCCGTCATAGCGCGCCGACAGCGGCGCGATCCCGTCGAGGTGCATCATCTCAGGGTGCTTCCACGGACGGCCCGGCCGAACGCGCCGCGTCCAGCGACGGCCATCCCCCCGCCCGCAGCGCTTCGCGCAGCTCTTGCTTCAGCCGCGGGAGCATCCCCGGACCCTCATAGGCGAAGCGGGTGTAGATCTGCACCAGGTGCGCGCCGGCCCGCACCTTGTCCAGGATGTCGGCGCCGGTCTCGATGCCGCCGCAGCCGACCAGCGTCAGCCGTCCGGCCGCGAGCCGCGACACCTCGGCCAGCATCGCCGTGCTCCGCGGCCGCAGCGGCCGGCCAGACAGGCCGCCTGCCTCGCCTGCGTGCCGCCCTTGCAGGCCTGGCGGGCGGGCCAGCAGGGTGTTGGACACGATCAGCCCGTCCATCCCGGCGTTCAGAACGGTGTCGACGATGTCCGGCAGCATCGCGTCGTCCAGGTCCGGGGCCAGCTTCACCAGCAGCGGTGGACGTTCGGGTGCCGCGTTCCCCACCGCGTCGAGCAGCTCGCGCATCCGCTCGGGCCCCTGCAAGGCGCGCAGGCCCGGCGTGTTCGGCGAGGACAGGTTGATCACCAGGTAGTCCGACAGCGGCGCCAGCGCCCGCACCAGCCGGGCGTAGTCGCGCGGCGGGTCGGCGTTCTCCTTGTTGATGCCGAGGTTGGCGCCGAACGGCACCCCCGGTCCCGAGCGCGCCCGCAGCCGCTCCAGCCGGGCCACGAAGCGGTCGAGCCCCCGGTTGTTGAACCCCATGCGGTTGATCACCGCGCCCTCCTCCGGCAACCGGAACAGGCGCGGCTTCGGGTTGCCGTCCTGCGGCAGCGGCGTCACCGTGCCGGCCTCGACGAAGCCGAAGCCGAGGCGCGCCAGCGGTCGCGGCACCCGGGCGTCCTTGTCGAAGCCGGCGGCGATGCCGAGGGGGTTGGCAAAGCGCATTCCCATCGCGGACACGCCGAGCCCGTCATCCTCCCCCGCTCCCGCCCGGCCGGCGAGCCCGAGCGACAAGGCGGCGAGCGCCACGGAATGCGCCCGCTCGGGTGCAAGCCTGCGCAGCAAAGGCAGGGACAGGGGGGCGAGGCTCATGGACGATGGTCTTGCCGCATCCGCACCTCCGGTGGAAGACGCGCTTGCCATGGGCGTCTCATGCGGCGATCCTGCCTCCGATGTGGAACGAGCCCTATCTCGAGACCTGCTGCCGCTCCGCCCTGCACCGCCTGCTGCTGTGCGGCCATGCCGGCCGTCCGGACGCGCACCGCGCCGAGCTCAAGGACGCCCGCTGCCTCGAACGGCTGGAGCAGCTGGGCTTCGCGGTCCATGTCGGCAGCCACTTCGCGATCACGCCGGACGGCCGCGCGCGGCACGACCGGGAGATCAGGAAAGTCGCCTGAGCCGGCACCTGCCATGAAGCACGAGGATGTTTGGCGGGCACTCGACACGCTGGCGGCCGAGAAGGGCTTGTCGCCGTCCGGGCTTGCGCGCGCCGCCGGCCTGGACCCGACCACCTTCAACCGCTCGAAGCGCAGCTCCCGCGCCGGCCTGCGCTGGCCGTCCACCGAAAGCCTGTCGCGCGCGCTGCACGCCACCGGTGCCAGCCTGGAAGCGTTCACCGCCCTGGTCGGCGGCGCACGCGCGCTGACCACCGCCCGCCACCACCGCGGCGGGCTGCGCCACCTGCCGGTGCTGCCGTTGTCGCGCCTGGGCGAGGCGGAGCTGTTCGACGAGGCCGGCTACCCCCGTCGGGACAGCTGGGAGGAAACCGAGGTTCCGCAGCCCGCCGACCTGCACGGTTACGCGGTCCGCCTCGACAGCGCGCGCTTCGAGCCGGCATTCCGCGACGGCGGCACCCTGATCGTGTCGCCCGAAGCGCCGCTCGGTCCGGGCGACCGTGCGCTGCTTCACGGGGAGCCGGTGGAGCAGGTGTCCATCGGCGTGGTGACCAGCGGAGACGGGTCAAGGCTCTGGTTCCAGCCCCTCGACGCACCGGCAGGATTGTCCGTGGACAGGGACGGCGCCTGCCGGATGCACAGGATCGTCTGGGTCGCCTGTTGACCGCCCGGCCGGCGGCCGGGGCGGGACAGGACATGCGCGGCAGGTGGCTACTCGTCAGGACCCGTGGTCGCTCCTGACGCCGACGGTTTTGGCCGCAGTCTGGTCGGCCGCCGTGAGGCAATCCTTGCACCGGCTCTCCGTTCCGTTTCCCGGCATGATCGCGTTGCTGTTCTCTAGGCGCTTGCTGTTGTTGCAGACCTGGTCGATCTCGGTTCCTTCCCGGAGATATCGAGAGCCGTTCTGTCGTACGCATGTCATGCGCGATGCTGTTGATCACGGGGCCTGCTCCCCGTCGCACAAGAGC
>CAXTMS010000158.1:6320-8021 GCA_964245345.1 uncultured Acetobacteraceae bacterium
GCATGTCATGCGCGATGCTGTTGATCACGGGGCCTGCTCCCCGTCGCACAAGAGCATTTTCGCGCCCGGTGTCCGCACGTGTTGCTGCGGAAGCATCGGCACGCAGCGCTATTCCGCCGCCACCCGCTCCCGCCCCATCTTCACGTCGCGCGTTTCGCGTCCCAGCATCACCAGGCCCGCGACCAGCACCGACACCACCGCGATCACGCCCGCCAGCGCCCAGCGTATGTCGCTGCCGGGCCAGCCGGCGATCCACACCTGGAGCTTGGCGTCGGGGGCGGCGAACAGGTTGCCGAGCTGGTACACCGCGCCCGGAAAGGTGCCGCGGATCGCCGCCGGCGAGATCTCGTTCAGGTAGGCCGGCACCACGCCCCAGGCGCCCTGCACCGCCGCCTGGATCAGGAACCCGCCGATCGCCAGCACCACCACGCCGTGCCCGAACGCCCAGAACGGGATCAGCGGCACCGCCAGCAGGGCGGCGATCGCCAGCGCGTGCTTCCGTCCGATCTTCTGGCTGAACCAGCCGAAGAACAGGCCGCCGGCGATGGCGCCGAGATTGTAGATCACCATCATCGTCACCACGGTGGCGTGCGCGAAATGGTGGAAGCCGGACAGGAACAGCTTCGGATACAGGTCCTGCGAGCCGTGCGAGAAGTACAGCATCGCCGTCATCAGCACCGCCGCGTACGCGCTCAGGCCGGGGTGCCGGCGCAGCACGGACAGGATCGGCTCGCGCGACGCCGCGACGTGCGAGGCCCAGTCCGGGCTTTCCGGCACGTTGCGGCGGATGTAGAGCACCAGCAGCGCCGGCGCCGCGCCGGCGATGAACATGCCGCGCCAGCCGATGAACGGCTCGGCGATGAACAGCAGCGAGGCCAGCAGGTAGCCGGTGGGATAGCCGGTCTGCAGGATCCCCGACACGATGCCGCGCCAGCGCCCCGGCACGCTTTCCATCGCCAGCGAGGCGCCGACGCCCCATTCGCCGCCCATGGCGATGCCGTACAGCGCGCGCAGGAGGAGGAACACGGCGAAGCTGGGGGCGAAGCCGGACAACAGCTCCAGCGCCGCGTAGCACAAGACGTTGATCATCATGGTCGGGCGGCGGCCGTAGCGGTCGGCGATGCGGCCGAACAGCACCGCCCCCACCACCCGGCAGGCCAGCGTCGCGGTCAGCGCCCAGACGGTGGCGCCGATGCTGACGCCGAAGGAGCGCGCCACGGTGTCGAGCACGAACACCATGATGAAGAAGTCGAACGAGTCGAGCATCCATCCGAGGTAGCAGGCGATCACCACGTGGATTGCCGCCCGGGACTCCTGCCGAGATGCCGCCGCTCCAGATGCCCTCATGCCGCCCACCCGATCCATGTCTCGCTGCCCGATGAGCCGGTCCGACCGGCCTGCGCTGCTGCTGGCGGCCATCCTCGCCCTGCTGGCCGGCTATGTCGATGCGCTGGGATATCTCATCCTCAAGGGCTTCTTCGTGTCCTTCATGAGCGGCAACTCGACCCGGTTCTCGATCGCGCTGGCCGGCGGCGACTGGCGGGTGCTCGGCACCGCCGGCGGCCTGATCGGACTGTTCGTCCTGGGCGTGGTGGTCGCGGCCCTGGTGGCGCCGGAGGGGGCGTTCCGGCAGTGCAGGATGCTGTGGCTGGTGGCGGGGCTGCTCGACCTGGCCGCACCGTCGGCCAGCCTCGGCCAGGA
>CAXTMS010000159.1:0-6489 GCA_964245345.1 uncultured Acetobacteraceae bacterium
TCCGCGAGCCGCACCATTCGGCGAGCCAGGCGGCGATCGTCGGCGGCGGCCCGCGTGCCAAGCCGGGCGAGGTCAGCCTGGCGCATCGCGGCGTGCTGTTCCTGGACGAGATGCCGGAGCTGCCACGCCAGTCGCTGGAAGCGCTGCGCGCACCGATCGAGACCGGGCGCACCACCGTCGCCCGCGCCGCCGGGCACTACACCTATCCGGCCCGGTTCCAGCTGGTGGCGGCGATGAACCCGTGCCGCTGTGGCCACCTGGGCGATCCCGGCCGCGAATGCCGTCGCGCCCCGCGCTGCGGCGAGGAGTACATGGCCAAGATCAGCGGCCCGATGCTGGACCGCATCGACCTCACGGTGGAGATGCGCCCGGTGGCGGCGTCCGAGATCGCCCGCGCCCCGGCGGGCGAACCGAGCTGCGACGTCGCGTCACGCATCGCCTGCAGCCGCAGGAAGCAGCACGATCGGCAGGACGGGCTGTGCAACGCCGAAACCGCGCCGGAACGGTTCGCGCTGAGCGAGGAGGCCCGCGTGCTCAGCGAGCAGGCCGGGGACCGCCTGCAGCTGTCCGCCCGCGGCTTCACCCGGCTGCTGCGCGTGTCCCGCACGATCGCCGACCTCGAAGGCTGCGACTCGATACAGCGGCCGCATGTCGCCGAGGCCCTGGTCTACCGACGCAGGACGCAGGCCTGACGTTTCGGTGACCACGGAACAAAACGGGTACTGCCTCGTTGCACCACGCATGAGCACAAACCCGAAGACCGATGCGGTGGACGAGCAGGACGTTCCGTCGAACACCGTCAAGAACCCCGATGACTGGACCACCGGCAAGGAATCGATGACCGGGGCCCAGGCGTCCTACCTCAAGACCTTGTCGGAGGAGGCCGGCGAACCGTTCGACGAGACCCTGAGCAAGGGGGAAGCCTCCAAGCGGATCGACGCGTTGCAGGCGGCGACGGGCCGCGGGAAGAACCACTAGCAGCACGGCCTCGTGCCGCCTCAAGCAGAGGCGGCACGAAGCACGGCAAGACCTCCTTCAAGATCCGCAACCAAGTCTTCCACCGCTTCCAACCCGATGTGCAGCCGAAGCGCTGGACCCTGAAGCGTCGGCGTCGGTGAAGCGACCGTGCGACTTACCGTTCCCGTGGTTGGCAGCACCAGACTTTCGAAGCCGCCCCATGATGCGCCGAGCCCGAATACCCCGAGTGCCGCCACCATGTCCTCGACCGCTGCGGCCGTATAGCGCTCCTTGAACACCACGCCGAACAGGCTCGATGCGCCACGAAAGTCGCGCGTCCAGAATCCGTGGCCGGGACAATCCGGCAGCGCTGGATGGAGTACCCGCGCCACCTCTGGCCGCTCCTGCAGCCAACGCGCCACGATCAACGCCGAGCGCGACTGACGTTCCAGACGCACGCCCATGGTCCGCAGTCCACGCAGCGTCAGCCAGCAATCGTCCGGCGACGCGTATTGCCCGAGCTGCACCACCGAGTCGCGCAACACCACCCAGTCCGCCTGGTCGACCACGGTCACGGCGCCCAGCACCGTGTCGGCATGACCGGCCGCATACTTGGTCAGGGCCTGGATCGACACGTCCACGCCGTGCTCGAACGGCTGGAACACGTGGATGCCCCAGGTGTTGTCGAGCATCAGCTTGGCGCCATGCTCGTGCGCCACGCGCGCCAGCATCGGCACGTCCTGCACCTCGAAGCTGTGGCTGCCGGGGCTTTCCGCGAACAGCACCTGGGTGGTGGAGCGCATCAGCCCGTGCAGGCTGTCCGCATCGATGGTCGGATCGTAGTAGGTGGTCTCGATGCCGAGCCGGCGCAGCATGCTGTCGCAGAACCGCCGCGTCGGACCATACACGCTGTCCGGCATCAGGCAGTGGCCGCCAGCACCCAGAAAGGCGAGCAGCGGCGTGGTGCAGGCGGCAAGTCCAGAGGACACCACCTGGGTGTGCCGTCCGCCCTCGATCGCGGCGACCGCCTCCTCCAGAAGCGACTGGGTGGGGCCGCCCATCGCGCCGTAGATCAGGGCGTGCTCGTAGCGCTGCGCAGAACGGGCGCGCATCGCGTCCATGCTCTCGTACAGCACGGTCGACCCGCGCGACACCGGCGGGTTCACGAAGCCGGGTTCGGTACCGGACGGCCGGGCCAGCCGCACCATCTTCGCCGTCAGCTCGGACCAGCCGTCGTCGGGGACAGGCAGGTCGTGGTCCAGGCCGCTCATCGGCCGGCTCCGGTCCGCCTGGGCACCGGCGCCTGCGCCCATTCCGTCCACGAGCCGTCATACAAGGCCCCCGGATCGAGGCCGGCCACGACGAGACCCAGCGACAGCACGGACGCGGTCAGGCCGGAACCGCAGCTGGTCACCACCGCATCGCCCTCGCCGACACCGGCCACGGCGAAGCGCGCGCGTAGTTCTTCACGAGACCGGAAGCGCCCGTCGCCGTCGAGCAGCTCGCCGAACGGCAGGCTCGCGGAACCGGGGATGTGCCCGCCGGGAAGACCCGCGCGTGGTTCCGGGACGCTGCCCTCGAACCTTTCGCGGCTGCGTGCGTCCAGCAGGCGGGGCGCGCCGACGGCCGCCGCCCGGCTCGACAGCGCCACCATGTCGCCGAGGCCGACCAGGCGCCGTGCCCGCAGCGACGGCACGAAGCGTCCGGCAGCCGCGGGTGCCGCCGCGCCGTGCTCCAGCGCGCGGCGCTCCTTCCGCCAGCACGGCAGGCCGCCGTCGAGCACGCGCACCCGGTCGTGGCCGAACAGCCCGAACAGCCACCAGGCGCGCGCGGCCGAGGCCACCCCGGTCTGGTCGTACAGCACCACCTCCGTATCGTTGGACACGCCGAGGGCGGCGACGAGGCGGGCGAACCGGCCCTGGCTCGGCACCATGTGCGGCAGGGCGCTGTCCGGATCGGAGAACGCGTCGAGATCGAGCCAGCGCGCGCCGGGAAGGTGCGCCTGCGCGAACGCCGCCTCGGGATCGAACTGCTCGCCCGGCAGAAGGGTGGTGGCGTCGAGGATGGCGAGGGTGTCGTGGTCGCGCCGCGACGTCAGCAGGCCGTCGAGCTCGACCGTGGAGATGAGCGGGCCCATGCGGCAATCCTCCCCCGACCCTGCCGGTCGCGCAGCGCGACCCAGCCTAGTCCTGCTGACACCGGACCGTGGTCCGGCGCCGGGGTGTCAGTCTAGATCATTGGACGCGATGCGCCGCAAGCAGGGCCCGCACCCGCTCGGCCGCCGCCCTGCCCTTGATCGAGTCTCGCCACATTCCCTCGATCACCCGCTGGTGCGTCGCCACCGCTTCCGGCGCGCTCGTGACCATGGCGACGCCGGTCGGCACCATACAGCCGGAGTCGCTTCGGAACGGGTTGATCGCCACCGTGGCGCGGTCGCGCTGGCGCAGCAGGATGCAGCTCGTGCTCGGCGCCGCGTCCGGGAGCAGGCTGAACTGCAGCCCCATGGGCTCGGTTTCCAGCAGGTTGGCGATCGACTCCACCTCGGTGGCGGCGATCGCGCGGCAGCGGCGGCGCAGCGGCTCGTCCAGCTTCAGCCCGGCGCAGACGCCGTCCTGCAGGAACTGCTGCAGCGCCTTTTCGGGCAGGATGGCGATGATGCCGGGCCGCCGCGACTGGTAGATGCGCTTGCGCACCGACAGGATGCCCAGCACCTGCTCGGCCAGCGCCCGCGACCCGGCCGCATCCTCGCCGGCAAGATCCGCGATCTGGAACAGGCTTTCGGTCAGGGTGAGGTCAAAGGAGTCGGAGGTCACCAGGTAGCAGAACGGCAAGCCGACCTGGAGGATCTGGTCGGCAGTTTCCTCGACCTGGCGTAGCCGCTCGAAGAAGCCCACCGACCGGCTGTAGTACTCGACGCCGATGCCGAGCAGGGACAGCGGCGAGATCTTGAGCAGCTCGGCGAGGCGCTGGACCGTGTCCAGCTTGATGACTTCGCCTTTCTCGTAGCGATACAATGCGGCGCGCGACACCCCGAGGCGTGCCGCGATCTCCTCGGCACGCATTCCGGATTCAACGCGATAGGCACGCAGCTGCTGACCGATTTCGTTGAGGCGCATGGGATGTCCTGGCCGAGGCTGACGAGAGGGCGACGTTAGGGAGTCAGGTGTTTAACACAAAACTAACGATACAGATCAAGACCGCGATTGGCTATAACGATCTTGCTTGCATGATGATTTCACGCTCATCCCCTGATCACCCGTTCATCCGGCGACCCCCGTCACACCCGAAGCGGAGTCGGGCCCGGCCATGACGACTGAGCGGATCATGATGGCGCTGCTGCTCGGCGCGGTGGCCGCCGGCTGCGTCCTGGTGCTGCAGCCGTTCTTCTCCGCGATCCTGTGGGCGGCGATCCTGGTGTTCGCCACCTGGCCGGTGTTCGTCCGGGTGCGGACCCATGTCGGCCGCTTCCCGGCTGCCATCCTGATGACGCTCATGACGGCGCTGCTCGTGGTGCTGCCGCTCGGGCTGGTGGCGTCCGCCGGCGTGGCGGACGCGCCGGGCGTGGTGCACGCGGCGATGGGGCTGGCCGCGATCGGCCTGCCCGAGCCGCCGCGCTGGATCGCGCGCGTGCCCCTGGTCGGCCATCAGCTCGCCGAAACCCTGCACCGCTGGTCGGTCGACCTGGGACAGGTCGGCGCCACCGTGCAGCCCTACATAGGCACCATCGCCGGGCGGGTCCTAGCCGTGCTGGTGCAGATCGCCAGCGGCCTGCTGCAGCTGGTGCTGGCGCTGTTCATCGGCTTCTTCTTCTGGATCAGCGGCGACGCCCTGGGCGGCACCCTGTCCGCCATCATCCGGCGCATCACCGGCGCCTATGCGGACCGCCTGCTCGGCGTCGCCGGCAGCACGGTGCGCGGCACCGTCTACGGCATCCTCGGCACCGCCATCGTGCAGGGCATCCTTACCGGGATCGGCTTCACCATCGCCGGGGTGCCGAGCCCGGTGCTGTTCGGCGGCATCGCCGCCTTCGTCGCCGTGCTGCCGATCGGGGCCCCCCTGGTGTGGATCCCCGCGGCGATCTGGCTCGCCATGTCGCACCATCTCGGCTGGGGCATCTTCCTCGCCGCCTGGGGCGTGCTGGCGATCTCCGGCGCCGACCACGTGATCCGCCCTGTGTTCATCGCCCGCGGCGCGCAGCTGCCCTACCTGCTGACCCTGCTCGGCGTGCTGGGTGGCGTGCTGGCCTTCGGCGGGCTCGGCATCTTCCTGGGCCCCGTGCTGCTCGGGCTCGGCTTCACCCTGGTGGTCGAGTTCGCCTCCGGGCAGACGGTCGCCGCGACGCAAGCGGCCGCCGCAACCGAGCCGGGCGCCTGAGGCGGCGGCCGGGCGGAACGATCCGCCCGCCGCAACGCTGTACCGCCCGATGCACGACCTGTCCCCCGCAGCCGCCCGTGTTCACGCCAGGCCGCCGGCCTCCGACTCGGAATGCCGCGTGATCGTCAGCTGGAACCTGCTGCGGACGGTGGGCGCCTCCCTGGACGACGTGATCCGGCTGATCGCCACCGAGCAGCCGGACCTGCTGCTGATGCAGGAAGCCACCACCGCGATCGACCGGCTGCAGGAGCGGATCGGCGGCCACTACGCCCGTTCGCCGCTTCCCGGCCGGATCCACGGCGTCGCCTGCTGGAGCCCGCACCCGTTCCGCTCGCCGCCGACCGTGCACCCGCTTCAGCCGGGCACCCTGATCCGCCGGGTGTGCCAGGTGATCGACATCGGTCCCTTCTCGGTCGCCAACGTTCACCTGTCGCACGGCCAGATGCTGAACCGGCGGCAGCTCCGGCTGATCGCGACCCTGCTGCCGCCGAACGGCGCGGTGCTGGGCGACTTCAACCTCCTGGGGCCGGCACTCCTGCCCGGCTTCCGCGACGTCGGCCCCAAGGGCGCCACCCATCGCATGGTCGACATGGTGCCGATCCGGCTCGACCGCTGCCTGGCCCGTGGGCTGGACTGCACAGAGGCGCGCGTGCTGCCGCATCTGCCCTCGGACCACCATCCGATACGCGTGGCGCTCCGTGCCCGCCCCCACCATCACGTCCGGCCGGACGCCGTCGCCGCCTACAGATAGGGCAGCATCAGCCGGGCGCTGGCGTCGCGCAGCCGAACCGGATGGCTGCGCTTGTCCAGGTCGTGGTGCGTCAGCCTGACGTGGCGGTGCTCGGCGATGAACGCCTCGATGTTGCCGCTGATCGCGGTGTCGTAGATCTCGACGTTGAGCTCGAAGTTCAGCCGCAGGCTGCGCACGTCGAGGTTGGAGCTGCCGATCAGCGCCCAGCGTCCGTCCATGGTCATCAGCTTGGAATGGTTGAACGGCGCCCGCGCCAGCCACAGCCGCACGCCCGCATCCAGCAGCGGACCGTTGTTGGCGCTCCTGGCCCAGTCCACCGGCTTCTGGTTGCTGTTCTGCGGCATCACCACGTCGATCTCGATGCCGCGCATCGCCGCCATCGCCAGCACCGTCAGCAGCCGCTCGTC
>CAXTMS010000159.1:6589-7942 GCA_964245345.1 uncultured Acetobacteraceae bacterium
ACCACCAGGATCTTCTTGTGGGTGCGCAGGTTGATGAACGGCATGCGCCACGGCCACACCGAGTGCATGAAGCGCACCGTGGGCACGCCGCCCGCCCGCAGCCGGTTGGCGGCGCGGCAGCGCAGGTAGCCGCTGCCGATCCCGTCCACCATCACCCGCACCGCCACGCCCCGGGCGTGGGCCGCCAGCAGCGCGTCGACGAACCGGCTGCCGACCGCGTCGTCGTGGAACAGGTAGGAGCACAGCAGGATCGTCCGCTCGGCGCCCTCGATCGCCGCCAGCATGACCGGATAGGTGCCGTCGCCGTCCTGGAACCGGCGCAGGGCGTTGCCGCCGAGCAACGGCCGGCCGGTGAGGCGCCCGACCGCCTCGGCCAGCAGCGCGTACTCCCCGTCCAGCTGCCGCTTGCCGGTGGACACGCCGTGCCGGCTGGACCACCGCCGCGCCCGACCCAGCCTGCGCGCCAGCCGCCGCACCCGGTTGACGCCGAACATCGCGTAGAGCGCGGCGCCGACCAGCGGCGCCAGCCAGGCCAAGCCGATCCAGCCGATCGCCGAGCCGACGTCGCGCTTGGTGCGCAGCACGTGCAGCGTGACCAGCACCGGCAGCACCAGCCGCGCCGGCCACAGCAGGTGCCCCAACAGCATCCAGGACGTGCCGGTCATGGCCTGGTGACGAAGTGGTAAGCAATGCCGCGCAAGCTCGTGACATCCATGACCGGAAGGAGTGTGGCCGTGCCGAGGCTGGAAGGCGCCCCAGGACGAACGGCGGCCGCAGGACGATGCGCATGCGGTCCGGGTTTGACAAGCGGGGCCCTGGTGCCGCCGTCGCGGCGCAGGCGCGGCCAGGCCGCCTGGAACGCCGGGATGCGCGCCGAGGAGGCGGCCTGCGCCGCCCTTGTCGCGGAGGGCTGGACCGTGCTGGCCAGACGCGCCCGCACGCCGGCCGGCGAGGTCGACATCGTCGCTTCCCGGGCCGCGGAACCCGGACACGCGCTGCTGGCATTCATCGAGGTCAAGGCGCGGCCGGCGTTGTCACAGGCCGCCGCCGCGCTGACGCTTCGCCAGCAGCACCGACTGCTCGACGCCGCCGCGGTCCTGCTTGCCGAACATCCCGACTGGCAGCACGCGTCGATCCGCTTCGACGTACTTCTGGTGGACAAGGCCGGCACGGTGCGCCGGATCGCGGATGCCTTTCGTGACGAGCGCAGCGCTTGACCACTCCGGGCACGGAACGATGCTAAACGGGCCGCCATGCCACGGGGTCCTGACGCGGTGCAGGCTGCCAATGCTAGCCACTCACCGCTCCGTCCCCGATGCCTGCTCGCGCCCGATCGACGGAGGATCGCCCGGT
>CAXTMS010000160.1:0-7931 GCA_964245345.1 uncultured Acetobacteraceae bacterium
TGGGCTTGCCGCCGCATCGGCGATCATAGCACCCTCGACCCATGACAAGCCCCGTTCCCGATCCAGCGCAGCAGCTCACCCGGCTGCTGGACATCATGGCCGCCCTTCGCGACCCATCGACCGGGTGCTCCTGGGACCAGACGCAGACCTTCGACACCATCGCCCCCTACACGATAGAGGAAGCCTATGAAGTCGCCGACGCCATCGCCCGTCGCGACTGGACGGCCCTTCCGGACGAACTCGGCGACCTGCTGCTGCAGGTCGTCTACTACGCCAGCCTGGGGCAGTCGGAGAACCGCTTCGACTTCGCCACCGTTGCCTGCCTGATCGCCGACAAGATGGTGCGGCGCCATCCGCACGTCTTCGGCAACGAGGCCGCCCGGAGCGCCGGCCTGTCCTGGGACGACAACAAGGCGGCCGAACGCCACGCCCGTGCCGAGCACGGCGCCCTGGCCGGCATTCCACTGGGCCTGCCCGCCTTGTCGCGCAGCAGCAAGCTGTGCGCTCGTGCCGCCCGCGTCGGCTTCGACTGGCACCGGCCAGCCCTGGTGATCGACAAGATCGCGGAGGAACTGGACGAGCTGCGCGCAGAGCTCGACACGGCGGACCCGGTTCGCCTGCGGGACGAGATCGGCGACGTCCTGTTCACCGTCGCCAACCTGTCCCGCAGCCTGGGTCTCGATCCGGAAGCCTGCCTACGTGACGCCAACGCCAAGTTCCAGCGCCGTTTCGAGCACATGGAGCGGTCGATCGAGGCCAGCGGCCGCTCGCTTGCCGAGACGCCGCTGGACGAGATGGAGGCCGGCTGGCAGGCCGCCAAGGCCGCGGAGCGGCAGGACCCTGACGCTCAGGCGGCCAGCAGCGTGTCGTAGAGCGCCATCCAGCTGTCCCGATCCGGCGTGTAGAGCAGGCCCCCTGTCCGGTCCGTCGCCAGGTATGGGCTCCCGTCGAAGTGCGCGCAGTAGCCGCCCGCTTCCGCGTGGAGCAGCCAGCCTGGAAGGTGATCCCACGGCATCAGCCGGTTGAAGATCAGGAAGTGGCAGTGTCCGGAGGCGATCACGCGATATTCCTGCGCCGCGCAACGATAATCCCAGCTGGCCAGCACGCGCGGCAGGTTGAGCGCCACCCGGTCGCGCAACGGCTGTGGCAGGTGCCGCCAGGCAGCGTTTCCGGTCATCTCCGACGGCGGCACCGGCGCCGCCACCCGGAGCGCCACCTGTTGCCCATCGGCGTGCTCGAGCCAGGCCCCCTCACCCCTGACCGCTATGGCTGTGTCGTCGCAGAGGGGATCATGGATCACCGCTCCCACCACCTCGCCACGCATCACCGCGGCGGTCATCACCCCGAACAGCGGCACGCCGGCAGCGAAGTTGGAGGTTCCGTCGACCGGGTCCACCACGAAGGCGAGCTCCGCGTCGCCGAGCCGGTCGAGTAGGCTCGGATCGGCAGCGGTGGCTTCCTCGCCGATCACCACGCAGCCCGGGAAGCGTCGCTCCAGGCCCTGGGTGATCAGCCGCTCGGCGGCCTCGTCCGCCACCGTGACGAGGTCCGTCGGCCCGCTCTTGGTGCGGACGTCGTCGCGGCCGAGGCGGCGGAAGCGCGGCACGATCTCCACCCGCGCCGCGGCGCGCAGGATCTGCGTCACCTCGACCGCGTCGGCCACCGAGAACGTCCCGTTCATCCCGCATCCTTCCCGACGCGCCGCTGGTCCAGGTCGTCCGGCAGGCGACGGCTCAACGGCATGGCTTGCACCCGGTTCGCACCGCGGCGGCCCCGGGTGCTCCTAATGCTGCTGCTGCCGTTCGAAACGGGCACGATCTGCCGGCAGCAGCCTGACCACCAACCGGATCTCGTCCTCGCCGTCGGTCCGGTCGACCACCTCGCCATGCGCATACAGCCAGGCGAGAGGCGCGCCCTGCTGCACCGGCAGGTGGAACTCCGCCTGTTCCATCGCCTGAACCATGTGCCGGTCGATCGCCGCCGCCAGCCGGTCGAGCCCGTCGCCGGTGATGGCGGAGATGACTTCCGCCCCGTCCCGCGCCGGAACCTGGTCGGTCCCGCCCAGCAGGTCGGCCTTGTTCAGCACCTCGATCACCCGCTCGGGCCACGCCGCGTCCAGCGTGCCGTCTTCCACCATGCCGTTCAGCACCGCAATCACGTCGCTCCGCTGCGCGGCGCTGTCCGGATGCGCCGCATCGCGCACGTGCAGGATGATGTCGGCTTCCGCCACCTCCTCCAGGGTCGCCCGGAACGCCGCCACCAGCTCGGTCGGAAGCTCGCTGATGAAGCCCACCGTGTCGGACAGGATCACCTTGCGCCCCGATGGCAGCGGCAGCCCGCGCATGGTCGGATCCAGCGTCGCGAACAGCTGGTCCTGCGCATGCACCGCAGCGCCGGTCAGCGCGTTGAACAGCGTCGACTTGCCGGCGTTGGTGTAGCCGACCAGCGCCACCACCGGGAACGGCACCCGCTTGCGCGCGTCGCGATGCAGCCCGCGCGTGCGCCGGACCTGGTCCAGCTCCTTCTTCAGCCGGACGATCCGGTCGCCGATCAGCCGCCGGTCGGCCTCGATCTGGGTTTCGCCAGGACCGCCCAGGAAGCCGAACCCGCCCCGCTGCCGTTCAAGATGGGTCCAGGACCGCACCAGGCGCGACCGCTGGTAGTCGAGATGGGCGAGCTCGACCTGGAGCGAGCCTTCCCGCGTCGCCGCCCGCTCGCCGAAGATGTCGAGGATCAGCCCGGTGCGGTCGATCACCTTGCAGCCGAGCGCCCGCTCGAGGTTCCGCTGCTGCACCGGGCTCAGCCGCGCATCCATGATCACCACCGTGACCTCGTCCTGGGTCACCGCCTCCGCCAGTGACTCCACCTGGCCACTGCCGAGCAGGGTCGCCGGCCGCCTGCCACGGATCGGCAGCACGGCACGGCGCACGATCACCAGCCCAATGGATGCGGCAAGGCCGACGGCCTCCTCCAGACGCGCTTCCGCCGCGCGGGTGTCGTGGCGGTGCCCTTCCGACGGCTTGTCATGCTGACGGTCCTGCCTGTCCCACGGCAGGATGACCGCCGCGCGCGTCGGCTGCATCCCCGTCCCGCTCGTGGCCACCGTCAGGCGGCCCCCTTTGCGGACGTCGCATCCCCGTCCTGCTCGGTGTTCCCGTCCACCTTGTTCTGGTCGAACAACGCGATCGGCGCCGCCGGCATCACCGTGCTGATCGCATGCTTGTAGACCAGCTGGGTATGGCCGTCTCGACGCAGCAGCACGGAAAAGTTGTCGAACCAGGTGATGATGCCCTGGAGCTTGACGCCGTTGACCAGGAAGATAGTGACCGGGGTCTTCGAGCGGCGAACGTGGTTCAGGAACACGTCCTGCACGTTCTGCGAGTTGTCCTTAGCCATGGCCAGGCCTTCGTTCTTATTGTTGCGGTCCTGGCCAATTCGGTGCCGACAGACCTTTGGGCCGTAGGATAGCAGCAGCAGGCAGCAACGGCAAAGCCGGCATCGCGGCGGCGGCTCAGCCCGGAAGCCGATCCTCCGAGTTGACGCCCAGCTGCTTCAGCTTCCGGTGCAGCGCACTCCGCTCCATGCCGACAAAGCCCGCGGTGCGGCTGATGTTGCCGCCGAACCGCAGCAGCTGCGCCTGCAGGTATTGCGTTTCGAACAGGTCCCGCGCCTCGCGCAACGGAAGCCCCATCACGTCGGCGGCGCTGTCGAACTTCAACAGCGCCGGCGCTCCCTGCCCGATCGTCGGCGGCAGCATCTCGGCACGGATGGTGTCGGAGCCGCCCGGCGCCATGATCAGCAGCCAGTCCATCAGGTTGCGCAGCTCGCGCGAGTTGCCGGGCCACTCGTAGCTCTGCAGCGCCGCCAGCGCGTCCGCGGACAGGTCGCGCGCCGGCAGCCCCGCGGTCTCCGCCGAGCGGGTCAGGAACAGCCGCGACAGGTCCGGAATGTCCTCGCGGCGCTCGCGCAGGCTCGGCAGCCGAAGCGGCACCACCGCCAGCCGGTAGTAAAGGTCCTCGCGGAACCGCCCGGCCGCGATCTCCGCCTGCAGGTCTCGGTTGGTGGTCGCCAGGACGCGTACGTCCACCTTGACCCGGGTGGCGCCGCCCAGCCGCTCGAAGGTCTGGTCCTGCAGCGCGCGGACGATCTTGCCCTGTGTCTCCGTCGGCATGTCCGCTACCTCGTCGAGCAGCAGCGTCCCGCCGTGCGCCCGCTCCAGCAGCCCGGTGCGGCGTCCTGGCCCTTCCGGGCTGCCCTCGATGCCGAACAGCTCCTCCTCGAACCGTCCCGGTGCCAGGGTGGCGCAGTTGAGCGCCACGAACGGGCCTTCCGCACGGCGCGACCGGGCATGGATCATCCGTGCCGCCACTTCCTTGCCGGACCCCGCAGCACCCGAGATCAGCACCCGCGACCCGGTCGGCGCGACCCGCTCGATCTGCGCACGCACCGCCGCGATGGCCTGGCTTTCCCCGTGCAGGGTGGTTTCCGGCCCCGCCCGAAGCCGCAACTCGGCGTTCTCGCGCGCCAGCCGCGCCGCTTCCAGCGCCCGTCGCACCACCACCAGCAGCCTGTCGGACTGGAACGGCTTCTCGATGAAGTCGTAGGCGCCCAGCTGCAACGCCGCCACCGCGGTCTCGATGGTGCCGTGGCCGGAGATCATGATGGTCGGCACCACCGGCTCCTCGCCCTGCATCGCCTTCAGGATGCCGAGCCCGTCCAGACGGGAGCCCTGCAGCCAGATGTCGAGCACCACCAGCGACGGGCGACGGGCCCGGAACGCGGCGATCGCCCCGTCGGAGTCTGCGGCGATCCGGGTCTCGTAGCCCTCGTCGCGCAGGATGCCCTCGATCAGCAGCCGGATGTCGGGCTCGTCGTCGACGATCAGGATCTCATGCGCCATCGGATGGCCTTGCCGGAACTGTCAACGTAGCGATCGCTCCCGTCCCCCCGCTGCGGTCGTCGAGCATGACCGTGCCGCCATGGTCCTCCATGATCTTTTTGACTATGGCAAGTCCCAGTCCAGTGCCCTTCGGCTTGTGGGTGACATACGGCTCCATCAGGCGCTGCCGGTCGTCCGCCGGCAACCCTGCCCCGTCATCGGCGACCGATAGCCACACCTCGCGCTCCTTGATCTCGATCGACAGCCAGATGGTCCCGATCACGGCCTGGGAACCGCGCGCGTCCTCTTGCCCGGTCGACGGTGCCTTCGCACGCATGGCGATGCCGTCGGCCGCGTTCTGCAGCAGGTTGGTCAGCGCCTGCCCGATCAGCCGCCTGTCGCACGGGACCACCGGCCCGCGATCCGGCAACCGGGTGACGAAGCCGATCTCGGGATGCGCGCCCTTCTGCAGCACCAGCGTCTCCCGGGCGATGCGCGACAGGTCCTCCGGCCGGATGATCGGCTGCGGCATGCGGGCGAAGGCGGAGAACTCGTCCACCATCCGGCCGATGTCGCCCACGTGGCGCACGATGGTGTCGGCGCACTGGCTGAACGTGTCCGGATCGCTGGTGATCTCGCGCAGGAACCGCCGCTTCAGCCGTTCCGCCGACAGCTGGATCGGCGTCAGCGGGTTCTTGATCTCGTGCGCGATGCGCCGCGCCACGTCGGCCCAGGCCGCCTTGCGCTGCGCCGACTGCAGCTCGGTGATGTCGTCAAAGGTGACCACGTAGCCTTCTGTCACGGCACCGCGCATCTCCGGCCCGATCCGCACCAGAAGCGTCCGTCGGCTGGACGCGGCTCCGTGCTGCACCTCCGCCGTCTGCGCCCGTTCCGGCTCCGCGGCCGCGAGCCGCAACAACGGCGCGAACTCCGGCACGATCTCCGCCAGCCTGTGCCCCGCGGCGCCGACCAGGTCCGCTTCCAGCAGCGCGCTGGCGGCGCGGTTCGGCAGCTCCACCCGCTGTTCCGCGTCGAGCCCGATCACCCCCGCCGACACCCCAGACAGCACCGCCTCGGTGAAGCGCCGCCGCTCGTTGATCTGCCCATAGGCCGCCATCAGCTCCCGGCGCTGCGTGGACAGCTGGTTGGTCATGCGGTTGAACGCACGGCTCAACCCGCCCAGCTCGTGGTCCCGTTCCGCTTCCGGCACGCGCACCGCCAGGTCGCCGCCGCTCACCCGCTCGGCGGCCAGGATCAGCAACCCGACCGGGCGGGCGATCTGGTTCGCCAGCACCAG
This sequence comes from uncultured Acetobacteraceae bacterium, assembly GCA_964245345.1. Lineage (GTDB taxonomy): Bacteria > Pseudomonadota > Alphaproteobacteria > Acetobacterales > Acetobacteraceae > Lichenicola. The sequence goes on from CAXTMS010000160.1 coordinate 6,177, forward strand.
CCCGATCAGGGCCGCCGCCGCCAGCACCAGCAGCGCCACAAGGGCGAAGATCATCACAAAGGTGAGCTGAAGCACCGACCGGTTGCGGTCCATCCGGTTGTAGTCCGCCACCACCGCCTGGGTACGGTGCATGTGCTCCAGGATCACCGGATCCACCGGCCGGCTGATCAGCAGCAGCAGCCCCGGATCCGGCCCATCGATCCCGGCCACCGCGCTTACCGTCTGCCCATCGGCGCTGTCCAGGATCGGCACCTCGCCGGAGCGCGCCAGCATGGTCACCGATTGCGGCGGCACCGCCACCCCGATCACGCCAAGCAGGCTGGTGGACACCACCACCTGGTTGGTGCGCGGGTCGTAGATCGCCGCCTCGTTGAGGCCGCGCGTGTTCTTCTCGTCGATCAGCGCCTGCTGCAGCGCCTGCGGATCCACGTACTGCAAGGTGGTCGCCTGGCTCAGGTCATTGGCCATCGACACCGCGTCGGCGCGGATGTTGTTGTTGTGCTCCACGAGGTAGCCCTGGCTCGCCTGCACCGCCTCGTCCAGCGCGGTGCGGACCCGGTCGTTGAACCAGATCTGGATGCCGAGGTGGAAGAACACCGCGGCGAACACCCCGACCACGATGGTCGGCACCACCGCCACCACCCCGAACAACAGCACCAGCCGCACGTGCAGGCGGGCGCCGGCCAGCCCGCTGCGCCGTTCCGCCACCACCCGCGCCAGCCGCCCCGTCAGGGCCGCCGCCAGCAGCAGCAGCACCACCAGGTTGCTGATGAACAGCCCCGCCTCGACATGCGGACGCTTGGTCAGCGACATCCCGCGTGACAGCACCGCAAAGGTGGCGATGCCCAGCGCCAGCGCGGTTGCCGCCATGATCAGCGTCGACACCTTGCCGAGCAGCAGGTCGAACGCCGGCCGCCCGAAGCGGCCGCGCCGCGCCGCCCTGACCGGCCTGGTCACCGTGACGCTGGCGTCCGTCTCGCCCACGCCCTGCTCAGCCGATCCCGCGCACGACCGGGATCTCCAGGTCGCGTATCTTCTTGCGCAGGGTGTTGCGGTTGAGCCCGAGCATGGCGGCCGCCTTGATCTGGTTGCCCTTGGTCGAGGCCAGCGTCATCTGGATCAACGGCCGCTCCACCTCGGCGATCACCTTGTCATAGATGTCGCGCATCGGCATGCCGTCGCGGCTGGCGGCCAGGAACTGCCGGATGTGCCGTTCCACCGCCTGGGCCAGCCGCTCCTGGTCGTTGGCAACCACCTCCGGATCCTGGTGCGCCGCGTTCTCGTCGAGTTCGCCCCCGACCACCTCCGCGGAGATCACCTCCTGCGGATAAAGCGCCGCCAGCCGACGCATCAGGTTTTCCAGCTCGCGCACGTTGCCGGGCCAGCGATGCGCCTGCAGCCGTTCCATCGCCTCCTCCGACAGCATCTTGCCCGGCAGGCCGGTCTGCTGGACCTTGTCCAGGAAGTGCCGCGCCAGGACGGGTATGTCCTCCGCCCGATCGCGAAGCGGCGGCAGCCGGATCGGCACCACGTTCAGCCGGTAGAACAGGTCCTCGCGAAAGGTGCCGGCGCGTATCAGCTGACGCAGGTCGCGATGGGTGGCGGCGATGATGCGCACGTTGGCCTTGATCGGCTGCCGTCCGCCGACGGTGGTGAACTCGCCTTCCTGCAGCACGCGCAGCAGCCGGGTCTGCGCTTCCGGCGGCATGTCGCCGATCTCGTCCAGGAACAGCGTGCCGCCGGCCGCCTGCTCGA
>CAXTMS010000161.1:0-5812 GCA_964245345.1 uncultured Acetobacteraceae bacterium
GCGGTGATGCGCACGCTGGGCGCCGGGCGCGGCGCCATCATGCGCATCTTCCTGATGTGCGGCGCCTCCGTCGGCGTCACCGGCACCGTGGTCGGCACCGTGATCGGCATCGTGTTCTGTTCCAACATCGAGCGGATCAAGAACCTGGTGCAGTCGATCACCGGCGCCAACCTGTTCAACCCGGAGGTGTACTACCTGGAGCACCTGCCGGCGAAGCTCGAATGGGGGCAGGTGAGCCAGGTGATCGTGATGGCGCTCGCCTTGTCGCTGCTGGCCACGCTGTACCCAAGCTGGCGCGCCGCCCGCACCGATCCGGTGGAAGCGCTGCGTCATGAGTGACCTCGCTGCCGCGGCGCTGGCGCTGCGTGGCCTGCGCCACGGCTACCGCAGCGGCGACGACACCCTGCAGCTGCTCCGCGGCGCCGAGCTGACCCTCCGCACCGGCGAGATCGTCGCCCTGGTGGCGCCGAGCGGCACCGGCAAGTCCACCCTGCTTCACCTGGCCGGCCTGCTGGAACGGCCGCAGGAAGGGCAGGTGTTGGTCGACGGCCGCGATGCCGGCCGGCTGCCGGACAAGGAGCGCACCGCGATCCGCCGCCATGCCATCGGCTTCGTCTACCAGTTCCACCACCTGCTGGCCGAGTTCACCGCGCGCGAGAACGTCGTGCTGCCGCAGATGATCGGCGGCACCGCCCGTCGCGACGCCCGCACCCGCGCCGACGCCTTGCTCGGCCTGTTCGGCCTGTCCAGCCGGCTCGACCACCTGCCGGGCCGCTTGTCCGGCGGCGAGCAGCAGCGCGTGGCGATCGCGCGTGCCCTGGCCAACCGGCCGCGCGTGCTTCTGGCCGACGAGCCCACAGGCAACCTCGACGTCGCCACCGCGCAGGGGGTGTTCGACGAGCTGCTCCGGGTAGTGCGCGACCAGGGCCTGGCGGCGATGATCGCCACCCACAACCCCGACCTCGCCGCCCGCATGGACCGCATCGTCACCCTGCGCGAGGGTTTGATCGTCCCCTTCGCCTGACGACGCGAACCGGATCCCCACCTTTCCGGTTGTGCTTGCCGGGCAGCGACGCGGCGAAGGGGAACGACATGGCGGACAACACGACGGCGAGAACATCCCGACGCAAGGCGGCCCCCGCGCCCGACCTCGCCGAGATGTCGCTCGACCCGCGCGAGGCCGCCCGCGCCGCGCACCTGCACTACGTCGACGACAGCAAGCCCGGCTTCACCCGCCGCATCGGCCCCGACGGCGCGGTCTATCTCGATCCCAAGGGCGCGGTGGTCACCGACGAGGACACCATCGCCCGCCTGAAGAAGCTCGCCATCCCGCCCGCCTACACCGACGTCTGGATCTGCGCCGACCCGCGCGGCCACCTCCAGGCGATCGGTCGCGACGCTCGCGGCCGCCGCCAGTACCGGTACCATCCCGACTGGCGCACGGTCCGCGACCAAGCCAAGTATGGCAAGATGCTGGTGTTCGGCGAGAAGCTGCCCGGGTTGCGCGCCCAGGTGCAGAAGGACTTGGCCCTGCCCGGCCTGCCGCGTCGCAAGGTGGTGGCAACGGTGGTGGCGCTGCTCGAGAAGACCATGATGCGCATCGGCAACGACGAGTACGCCAAAACCAACAAGAGCTTCGGCCTGACCACGCTGCGCAACCGCCATGCCAAGGTGAAGGGCGCCGCCCTGGTGCTGGATTTCCGCGCCAAGCACGGCATCCAGCAGCACATCGAGCTCAAGGACCGCCGCCTGGCCAACATCGTGTCCCGCCTGCAGGACCTGCGCGGCCAGGAGCTGTTCCAGTACGTCGATGAGGACGGCGCCCAGCACGACATCTCGTCGCATGACGTGAACGAGTACCTCCACGAGGTCACCGGCGAGGACATCACCGCCAAGGATTTCCGTACCTGGGCGGCGACCAACCTCGCCGCCCTGGCGCTGCAGGAGTTCGAGCAGTTCGACAGCCATGCGGCGGCCAAGAAGAACGTGCTGCGCGCGATCGAGAAGGTGTCCAAGCTGCTCGGCAACACGCCGGCGATCTGCCGCAAGTGCTACATCCACCCGCGCATCTTCGACGGCTACCTCGACGGGTCGCTGGCCGATGCGCTCAAGGTCCGGGCGGAGGCCGCGTTGTCTCCCGAAGGGCGCGCGCATACCGACCTGACGGCCGAAGAGGTCGCGGTGGTCGCCTTTCTCAGCCGGACTCTCGACCACGTCGCAGAGCAGGGCGGCGTGTCCACCGCCAAGGCGGCCTGATTTTCTGGCCTGATGTCGATAGGCGGGCGAACCGCGACCGCATCGAAACGTCTGCTCCTCGGGATCCTCGCAACGAGGATCTCCGAGGAACATCCACCATGGCCGAATACAGCGACCGCATAGACGTAGCTGCGCCCGCCGACACAGTCTTCGCGTTCATCTCCGACATCGGCAACCTGCCCAAGTACCTTCCGACCGTGCATGGCGCGCATTCTCACGGCGCCGACCGCGTGGAAGTCGACGGCACCGCGAACGGCCACCAGTATGCATCGACCGGCTGGTTCAAGTCCGACCCGGCCGCTCGCCTGATGAGCTGGGGCTCGGACGGCCAGAACGACTATGCCGGCAAGATGACCGTGCAGGGCGACGACCGGATGTCGCAGGTCGAGTGCACGCTGCGCTTCTCGCCGACGACGGAGATCAAGGACGCCATGGACAAACACCAGGGCGGCCCGGGTGCGGCCATGACCGACGGGTTGCGCGCCTCGCTCGGAAGCATCAAGCAGCTTTGTGAAGGCACCGGCGGCAAGGTTTCCAGCTCGGCAGAGTAGTGCCGGTTCCGGAGGGTCCAGGTCCGGACGATCCCGGACCGCGACTCGGGTCCCGCCGCTGTATCGGCGTCCCGGGGATGCTATCTTTCCGTCATGCCGTACGCCGACTTCGTCCACCTTCGAGTCCATTCCGCCTACTCACTGAGCCAGGGTGCGATCCGCGTCGCCGAGATCGCCTCGCTGGCCCAGTCCGCCGGCATGCCGGCGGTCGCGATCACCGACAACGGCAACCTGTTCGGCGCGCTGGAATTCTCCCAGTACTGCACCGCGAAGGGCGTGCAGCCGATCGTCGGCTGCCAGGTCTCCCTTGGTGGTGCCGGCAGCCGCGGCGTCGCCACTGCCGAGCCGCTTGTGCTGCTGGCACAGGACGCTGCCGGTCTGGCCAACCTCCAGCACCTGTCCACCATCGGCTTCCTCCGCAGCGACCCGGCCGATCCCTGCGTCACCCTTGACACCCTGCGCGCCCACGCCGACGGCCTGATCCTGCTTACCGGCGGCACCCGCGGCCCGCTCGCCCGCCTGCTGGCGGAAGGACAGCTCGACGAGGCCCGTCGCCTTCTGGCTGCCCTTTCGGAGGCCTTTCCCGGCCGCACCGGCGTCGAGATCCAGCGCCACGGCCTGGCGATGGAGAAGGCGATCGAACCCGGCCTGATCGCGCTGGCCGACGAGTTCGACCTTCCCCTGGTCGCCACCAACGAGTGCTTCTTCCCACGCCCCGAGATGCACGAGGCGCACGACGCGCTGCTGTGCATCGCGCAGGGCCGCACCATGGCGGAGCGCGACCGCTGGCGGGTGACGCCCGAGCAATGGTTCAAGCCGCCTGCCGCGATGCGCGCCTTGTTCGCCGACCTGCCCGAGGCCTGCGACAACACGCTCGCGATCGCCCGCCGCTGCGCCGTCATGGCCGAGACGCGCCGCCCGCTGCTGCCGATGTGTCCCAAGGTCCGCGAAGGCAGCACCGAGGACGAGACCCTGCGCGCCATGGCCGAGGAAGGCCTGGAGCGCCGCCTGCAGACCATGCGCGCGGACGCGGACACCGCCAGCCGCTACCGCGAGCGCCTCCGCTTCGAGCTCGACGTGATCGCACGCATGGGCTTTCCCGGCTACTTCATGATCGTCGCCGACTTCATCCAGTGGGCCAAGGCGCACGACATCCCGGTCGGGCCCGGGCGCGGTTCCGGCGCCGGCTCGCTCGCCGCCTGGGCGCTCACCATCACCGACATCGACCCGATCCCGTTCAACCTCTTGTTCGAGCGCTTCCTGAACCCGGAACGCGTCTCGATGCCCGATTTCGACATCGACTTCTGCCAGGACCGGCGCGACGAGGTGATCAGCTACGTGCGCGACGAGTACGGCCACGACCGCGTCGCCCAGATCATCACCTTCGGCAAGCTGCAGGCCCGTGCCGCGGTGCGCGACGTCGGCCGCGTGCTGGGCCTGCCGTTCTTCGTGGTCAACAAGGTTTGCGAGCTGATTCCGAACAATCCCGCCAAGCCGGTGACGCTGAAGCAGGCCATCGACGGCGAGCCCCGCCTGCAGGAGATGCGCAGCGGCGACGAGGCGGTACGCCGCCTGATGGAGATCGCGCTGCAGCTGGAAGGGTTGTACCGCCACGCCAGCACCCACGCCGCCGGCGTGGTGATCGGCGACCGTCCGCTGGACCAGCTGGTGCCGCTGTATCGCGACCCCAAGAGCGACATGCTGGTCTCCCAGTACAACATGAAGTTCGTCGAGCAGGCCGGCCTGGTGAAGTTCGACTTCCTGGGCCTGACCACGCTCACCATCCTGCAGCGCGGCGTGCAGATGCTCCAGCGCCTCGGTGTCACCGTCGACTTGGCGATGCTGCCGCTCGACGACGCGCGCACCTTCGAGATGCTGGCCCGCGGCGACACCGCCGGCGTGTTCCAGTTCGAAGGTGCCGGCATGCGCGACGTGCTGCGGCAGATGCGTCCGACCCGCCTGGAGGACCTGATCGCCGCCGTGGCGCTGTACCGCCCAGGCCCGATGGCCAACATCCCGGACTATTGCCGGCGCAAGCACGGCGAGAAGTGGGACGCGCCGCACGAGGAGCTGCGCGAGATCCTGGCCGAAACCTACGGCATCATGGTCTACCAGGAGCAGGTGATGCAGATCGCCCAGAAGATGGGCGGCTACAGCCTGGGCTCGGCCGACCTGCTGCGCCGCGCCATGGGCAAGAAGATACGCGCCGAGATGGACACCCAGCGCGAGGTCTTCACCGAGGGCGCGGTCAAGCGCGGCATCGACCGGGCCAAGGCGGTCGAGGTGTTCGAGCTGATGGCGCGCTTCGCCGATTACGGCTTCAACAAGTCGCACGCCGCCGCCTACGCCCTGGTGTCGTACCAGACCGCCTGGATGAAGGCGAACCACCCGGTCGCGTTCCTGGCCGCCTGCATGTCGCTGGCGCGCGAAAAGACCGACAAGCTCGCGGCCTTGCGGCAGGAGGCCGGTCGTCTCGGCGTCAAGGTGCTGCCCCCCGACATCAACCGTTCCGGCGCCGACTTCCTGGTCGAGGTGTCCGATGACGGCAAGGAGTCGATCCGTTATGCCCTTGCCGCGGTGAAGAAGGTGGGCCTCGCCGCCATGCAGGCGGTGGACACCGCGCGCGGCGCCCGTCCGTTCGTCGACCTCGCCGACTTCGCACAGCGCGTCGAGCCCAGGCAGCTCAACAAGATGCAGCTGGAGAACCTGGCCAAGGCTGGTGCCTTCGACAGCGTCGAGCCGAATCGCGCCCGGGTGTTCGCCGCCGCTGAAACGCTGCTGCGTCGCGCCCAGGCCCAGGCCGAGGAGATCGCCAGCGGCCAGATCGGCCTGTTCGGCGGCGTCGCCGCACGCCCGGAGTCCCTGCGCCTGCCCGACATCCCGGACTGGCCAGGCATCGAGCGCCTGGGCCTGGAAGCCGACGCGATCGGCTTCCACCTGACCGGCCACCCGCTCGATTCCTATGCGCCTCTGTTGCGGCGCCTGGGCGCGGTGCAGGCCAACCG
>CAXTMS010000161.1:5912-7903 GCA_964245345.1 uncultured Acetobacteraceae bacterium
GGCGTGACGCGTGTGGCCGAGCAGTAGCGGCCGGCGCTCGTCACCCCTCCGCCAGCCGGCGGAAGAAGCCGCGCACGTGGGTGCGCAGCACCGAGTCGAGTCCCTCGCGCAGCCACGGCTCGTCCAGGTCCACCTCGTTCCGTTCGGGCACCGAGCGGATCAGCGCCTCGACATCCGGCGTGTGGTGAAGCCGTCCCTGCGCGACCGCCTCCCGATACTCGGGTTGGAGATAAAGCTCCCCGGGCTCGTCCATCTCCTCCCACCTGGTGACCAGGATGCAGAGAAGTGCGATCGCCGAGCCGGTCCTCAGCAGCTCCATGTCGCACCAGTAGGCCCTGGGATCAGCCTCCGCGTCGACGAAGCGCAAGCAGTCGAGCCGCCCCTCCGCATCAAGGTTGTGCGTGAAGCGGCCTTCTTCGGCCAACATGACGTAGAGCATGACGATCTCGCGGATCGCGTCGTTGGCTTCGTAGAAGTTGTCGTTGTTGATGATCGCCGGCACGGTCATGGCGTGGCCTCCCTGTATGACCGGTTGCGGACCAAGTGGCGGCGAAGCGCCCGGTTGGCCGGCTCGGCGATCACCCGCGCGATCAGGCCCGCCAGCACCGCCGACACCATCAGGAACACCAGCAGCCAGACCGGCTTGATCCCCGGCATGATCTCCGCCGGCGGCAGCACCACCCGCATTGCCGCCAGCACTGGCAGATGGAACAGGTAGAGCTCGTAGCTGTGCCGGCCGAGCCAGCCGAACCCGGCGCCGATCCGCCCGGGCCGCGAGGGCGGGCCGGACGTGCTCGCGAGCAGCAGCACCGCGGTCCCGAGCGCCATCGCCGTCACCCCCAGTACCCCGGTGTCGAGGATCGAGCGGACGAGATACAGCGCCGCCATCAACGGGATCGCCACCAGCAGCCAGCGCGCCCGCCGCCGCGACCACGACAGCCGCTGCGACAGCAGGGCAGTGCAGCAGCCAATGGCAATGCCGTCGAAGCAGGCGAGGTAGGCATACAGGAACCCGGCCTCGTCCTGGTGCGTCGCGCGCCACACCGGCCCCGCCGCGATCACCAGCAGCCAGAACCCCGCCAGCAGGGCAGGGTGGCGCAGCACCCGGCACAGCAGCGGAAACGCCAGGTAGAACACCTCCTCCACCGACAGCGACCACAGCACGCACAGGCAGTAGTTGAACCAACCGGCGCGTTCGGTCAGCACGTTCATCCGGAAGCTCAGCGCCGCCAGGTCCGCCTGCAGGAACGACACCGGTGGTCCCGTCTCGGACTGGTTGGCGAAGATCGGCAGCCCGGTCAGGCCGAGCGCGTCCACCAGCGCCAGCAGGAGCAGCAGGCACGGCCCGATCCGGGCGATCCGCAGGCGGTAGAACGTGCCCGGCTGGATCTCCCGCAGCCTGCCCCAGCGGCGCACGGCGTTGGAGGTGATCAGGAATCCCGACACGGCAAAGAACATCGTCACGCCGTAGTTGCCGTTGCGGCACACCGCCCGCACCAGCCAGGGCGACAGCGCCCGCCCAAGCGTCGAGTGCGGCAGGTCGTAGGCGATGTTGAAATGGTGCAGCAGCACCAGCAGGATCGCCGCCGTCCGGAGCAGGTCGACGCCCTGGTTTCGCACTCCGACGCTCATCCGCAGCCACTCCCCGCACGGCTCCCGCCGGCACATCCCGCTTGCACAAGATCGCGGTTCCGCCCATATCCCGCGCGCTGGCGCCGCCATCGACGGAGGGGCCGGTAATTCGCACGCGGGGCTCGATCTCTGGTGTCCGGATACGGACGCGGCGCCCGCGGAGGCTCAACCAGTAGACACGAGGGAGCACGCCGATGGCGATGCCCGATTTCACCCTGCGCCAGCTGCTCGAGGCCGGCGTCCATTTCGGCCACCATACCCGGCGCTGGAACCCGCGCATGGCGCCCTACCTGTTCGGCGTGCGCAACCAGGTCCACATCATCGACCTGCAGCAGACCGTGCCGATGCTCGACCGCGCC
>CAXTMS010000162.1:0-7888 GCA_964245345.1 uncultured Acetobacteraceae bacterium
GGCGCCCATCAGGCTGCTCGGGTTCACCGCCTTGTCGGTGGAGATCAGCACCATCTCGGCGGTGCCGGCGCCTTGCGCGGCGTCGGCCACCTCGCGCGTGCCGACGATGTTGGTCAGCATCCCCTCCGAGGGATTGGCTTCCACGATCGGCACGTGCTTCAGGGCGGCGGCGTGGAACACGATCTCCGGTCGGTGCTGGTCGAACAAGGCCCGCAGACGCAGGCGGTCGCGTATGTCGGCCACCACGCTTCGCCGCGACACCAGAGGCGCGCGTTCGGCAAGCTCCAGGTCGACCTGCCACAACGCGAACTCGCCGTGGTCGAGCAGCACCAGCAGCTCGGGGCCCAGGGCCGCCACCTGACGCGCCAGCTCCGCGCCGATGGTGCCGCCTGCACCCGTCACCAGCACCCGGCGGCCTGCGACCAGGCGCGCCATCGCCGCGCGGTCGAGCGACACAAGCGGCCGGTTCAGCAGGTCCTCGATCGCCACCGGGCGCAGCTCGACCCGGCTGGCCGGCGACAGCGCGGTCGGATCCGGCACGCGGCCGACCGGGATGCCGAGCCGCTCGGCCGCCCGGATCACGGCGGCGAGCTCGGCGCCGCGCAGCTCGGGATCGGTGACGATCAGCCCGTCGGGGCGGCGCTGCTGCCGGTCGAGCCGGTCCAGCACGGCACCTGCGTCGCGCAACGTGCCCAGGATCGGCACGCCGTGGATGCGCCGCCCGGGCTGGTGCCGGCCGCGCGCCAGCAGGCCGACCACGCGAAGCGGGGTGGCGCGCTCGCGGCGCACCGCGCGGATGAACAGGTCCGCCGCCTCGTCGGCGCCGACCAGCAGCACGCGCTGCGTTTGCGCGGAACTGCCGCCGAGGGAACGCCCCTGCGACAAGCGGTAGACGATGCGCAAGGAGCCGAGCAGCACAAGCAGGGTCAGGGCGTGGATGACGGGAAAGGTGATGCTGGGCAGCCGGAAGCCGGTGCCCAGCAGCAGGGCCGCGAACAGCACCGCGCTTGCGACCGAAGCGCCGGCGATGCCGAGCAGGTCGGCGACGCCGGAAAATCGCCAGTACTGCTGCGGCATGCGGAACGGCACCCCGCCCACCAGCAGGGTGATGGCGCCGCCGGCCAGGAACCAGAGCGGGTGGATCAGGCCGCCCTGCGGGTCGGCCAGCCAGCGCGCGATCGGCGCCGCGATCGCCGCCAGCGCGCCGTCCAGCAGGACGTTGACCAGGATGCGGTTCAGCGGCCGCAGCCGGGCGCGGGCATCCTCGCCCGGATGGTTCCCGCCGCTGCCGGGAGCGGGCGCATCGGGCAGGGCGCCGGTCGGGCTGCCGGGTGGGACACGTTGCGGGGGCATCTCCGCGCCCGTATAGCCCAGCGTTCCGTGCGCTAGAAGGCGGCCGGTCGCCGTCCGTTCACGGCCGCGATCGGCTCCCAGAACCGGAAGACCATCATGGTGCAGAACGTCCCGCTGCCGGCGGATGCCTGGACGGCGGCCTGGCTGTCGTGGTCGTGCCTGCTGGCTGCGCTGTTGTCGGCGCTGGTGGTGCGCGGGATGATCCGGCTGGCGGTGATGGACGTGCCGGGCGGCCGCAGCGCCCATGACCGGCCGGTGCCGCGCGGCGGGGGTGCCGGCGCCGTGCTGGTGGTGCTGCTCGGGCTGCCGTCGCTGGTGCCGCCGCTGTCCGGCGGCCGGGTCCCGGTCGGCACGGTGGTCCTTCTGGACGTGGCGACCGCGCTGCTGGCCGCGGTGTCCTGGCTCGACGACCTGCGGCAGCTCGGCTACCGCGCCAAGCTGTCGGCCCAGCTCGGCGCCGCGGCACTCGCGGTGGCTGCCGTGCTGGTCGGGCTGCCCGTCCCGCCGACCCCCTTCCTGCTGTGGCCGGGAGCGGCGGTGGCGTTCTGCTGGCTGGTGTTCGTGACCAACGCCGTCAACTTCATCGACGGGATCAACGGCCTGGCGGCGGGGAGCATCGCCCTGTGCGGGCTGTTCGCCGCCCTGCTCGGCTGGCGGACGGGCGCGCCGGTCGTGGTGGCGTCGGGCCTGATGCTGGCGTCAGGCCTGATCGGCTTCCTTCCGTTCAACTATCCCCGGGCCCGCATCTTCCTGGGCGACGTCGGCAGCCAGGTGTGCGGCCTGCTCGCCGGCACGCTGTCGCTGCTTCTGTTCCCGGCTGGCGGCTGGAGCATGACCGGGCTCGCCGTGCCGCTGGTCCTCGCCGGCATCCTGTGGGACGTGCTGTTCACCCTGTGCCGGCGCCTGCTGGCCGGGGAGCGGCTGACGCAGGCGCATCGCGGGCACCTTTATCAGGTGGCGACCCGAAGCGGCGTTCCGGCCGCAGGTGTCACGGCGATCCATTGGGGGTTCGCGGCCTGGGGAGGCGGGCTGTCGCTGGCGCTGCTGCCGCGGCACCCGGTCCTGGCCCTGGTTCTGGCGGTGCTGCCGCAACCGGGCTGGACCGGGATGGTCCGGCACCGCGCGAAGCGTGCCGGACTGCATCGCTGGTCGTAACGAGACCGGGCGCGGGACCTACTGGCCGTTGTTGAGGGTGAGCTCGATGCCCTGTGCCGCGCCGGCCAGACGGGCGCCCTTGGTGATGTCGTCGATCCTGAGCTCGACGCCGTTGCCGTTCTTCAAAACGTTGCCGCCAAGCCCCTTGCCGACCGTGGCCTCGCCGTCGGCGGCGGCATAGGTGCCGTCGAAGTCGTGCAGGTGCTTCAGGTTGTAGACGCGGCCATGCCCGACGATCTTGGAGAAGCCGACCGCAGCGACGTCCACGCCCTTCACGCTGAAGGTATACTTGTGGCCGGCGTAGCGCAGGACGCCGTTGCCCCAGGTCGCGCCGATGCCGATGTCAGCCGCCTTGGACACGATGGTGACGCTGGCGTCCGGCCGGCCGGATACGCCCGGATCCTGGGCCGCCGCGACGGGAAGGGCGAAGCCGGCGGTGGCAAGAACGAGGCTGGTTGTGAAGGCGGCCATCCGCATCACGATGCTCCTTGATCGACATGAAGAAAGCCGGGCCGCTCCGCAGCGGCCCGGGCTTCTGGCATAGCGTTCAAGCAGGGATCCGGTTGCGGGATCGGCCGATGGCGTGAAACCTGACCCGGGAACCCGGATCAGCCGGCGCGGCGGCTCGCACGCTCCTCGCTGGCGCTCGACCGACGCACGACGCCGGACGCTTCCGACATGATCGAGCGCAGCTCGCGCAGATAAGCGGAACCCTTCAGCGTGCGCTGCACCAGGATGGAGCGACGATCCATCGGGTCGACCTTGCGACGGGCGAGGTCAAGCTCGCCGAGCCGGTCAAGGGCACGCGTGATCGCCGGCTTGGACACGTTGAGGTCGGAGGCCAGCCCGCGCACGGTATGCGCGCCTTCCTGCAGGTAGCAGGTGAGGAACACCCCGAGCTGCCGTGCCGAAAGATCGGGGCCGTCACGGCGAACCATGGAAACGATGGTGTCCCGCAAAGTCGCTACGAGATGGTCGGTTGTCGAGGCTTGAGCCATCCAGAAATCCTTTCCTGATCGAGTTGAAACCGCAAGCTGCCGTTTCACCAGATCACCACGCCCTGTTAAGGCCGCTTCCTTTTCTGGGACGTCCCGGACGCACAACCGACACGCGTCCAGCAGTGGTGACAGCTAGAGACTATAATGCACGGAAATGCCTTGGTTCAGTCCCAATTACGTTACCAGAGTGTTTCGGTCCGCCACGAGGTTAAGAACCTGCAACGTTGCATGGAACAACGCGCGCAAGCCGAGCGCGTCTCCGCCCTCCGGACGGCCCGGACGGCCCTGGTCGCTCCACGCATAGGTGTCGAGATGCGCCCAGCGCACCGATCCGTTCACGAAACGTTGAAGAAAAAGCGCTGCGGTGATTGCGCCTGCCATCGGCCTTGATGACACATTGTTCAGGTCGGCCACAGTACTGGATAGCCACTCGTCGTAGCCGCTCCACAGTGGCAGCCGCCAGAGCGGGTCGTGCGACGCAATTCCTGCGTGCAGAATATGATCGGCCAGCACGTCATCGTTGCAGAACAGCGCCGGCAGATCAGGGCCGAGTGCCACGCGCGCGGCGCCGGTCAGGGTGGCCACGTCGAGCAGAAGGTCGGGCTGCTGGTCGGACGCTTCCGCAAGCAGGTCGCACAGCACCAGGCGGCCTTCCGCATCGGTGTTGCCGACCTCGACCGACACGCCGCGTCGCGTGCGAAGCACGTCCGACGGGCGCATCGCGTGGCCGGACACGCTGTTCTCGACGCAGCCGAGCCGAAGCGACAGGCGCACCGGCAGGTCGCGCGCCATCACCGCGCGCGCCAGCGCCAGGGTGATCGCCGCGCCGCCCATGTCCTTCTTCATCCGGAGCATCGCCGTTGACGGCTTGAGGTCGTAGCCGCCGGTGTCGAAGCATACCCCCTTGCCGACCAGGCACAGGAGCGGCGCGTCGTCGGCGGCGGCGGAGCCGCGCCAGTGCGCGACCAGCACCCGCGCCGGACGCACCGAGCCGGCCCCGACCGACGCCACCGCCGGGTAGCGCTCGGCAAGGGCGTCGCCTTCCACGACCTCCGCCTGCCCGCCTGCCGCGGTGATCGCATCCCGGGCCGCTTCCGCCAGCTCGACCGGGCCAAGCAGGTTGGCCGGGGTGTTGATCAGGTCGCGCGCCAGCCAGGTCGCCCGGGCCAGGATCTCGCCTTCTTCGGCGCCGGCCGGGCGAACCAGCCTGGCCGGGAGGGAGGCCGGAGATGCGGTGGTGCGCAACCGGTCGAACCGGTAGGCGCCGAGACAGAAGCCAAGCACCGCCTGGTCCGCGGCCACATCTGCCGGCAGGTCAAGCGTCCAGGCACCGGCAACGCCGTCGGACGGTTCGGCCAGGCCGGTGGCCAGGCCGCCGAACGCGTACGGGTTCTGGCTGCGGCCGGGTCCCGGCGCCTCGCCCAGGCCCAGCACCGCGGACGCGATCCCGTCCGGTCCCGGAAAGCGCAACAGCTCGCCCGCCTTGGCACCGAAGCCTTGTGCCCGCAGCCAGGCCTGGTCGGCAGCCGGCAGGCCGTCCGACCAGGCCGCCAGCCGGTCAGGACGGACGCAGCGCACGGTGCGGACCGGCACGGCTCCGGCGTCAACCGGGTCGATCAGGCAGTCGAGCGGGCGGTCGTGCATCGGGCGGCCTTTGGCGTGGTGGAAGACCCGCCGATGCTGTGACGGTTTGGCGGCGGCTTGCAAACCGGTGCCGCCGGACCGACCATCGGTTCCATGACGGGTGCATCCTTTCGGCCGCAAGGCCCCCACGACTCGTCGCGTTTGGCTGAACCGCGCTCCGGTCCCTTCGCGCCGCGGGTGAAGGCGGTGCTCGGGCCGACCAACACCGGCAAGACCCATCTGGCGATGGAGCGGCTGCTCGCGCACGGATCCGGCATCATCGGCTTCCCGCTTCGCCTGCTCGCGCGCGAGAACTACGACCGCATGGTGGCGGAGAAGGGCGAGGCGCGGGTCGGGCTGATCACCGGCGAGGAAAAGATCGTCCCGCCCGGGGCGCGCTGGTTCTCCTGCACGGTGGAAGCGATGCCGCTCGACCCGATCAACCGGGCGGAAGGCGGCGGCGACATCCCGCGGCCGGAGTTCGTGGCGGTGGACGAGATCCAGCTATGCGCCGATCCCGACCGCGGCCACGTGTTCACCGACCGGCTGCTGCACGCGCGCGGCCTGGTCGAAACCATGTTCCTGGGCGCGGAAACCATCCGCCCGCTGCTGCAGCGCCTGGTGCCCGCCGCCGAGATCGAGACCAGGCCGCGGCTGTCGCAGCTGCAGCACGTGGGGCCGGTCAAGCTGACCAAGCTGCCGCCGCGCTCGGCCGTGGTCGCGTTCTCGGCCGCGGAGGTCTACGCCATCGCCGAGCTGATCAGGCGGCGACGCGGCGGCTGCGCGGTGGTGATGGGACGGCTTTCCCCCCGCACCCGCAACGCCCAGGTGGCGCTGTACCAGGACAAGGAGGTGGACTACCTGGTCGCCACCGACGCGATCGGCATGGGGCTGAACATGGACGTGAACCATGTCGGCTTCGCCGGCCTCGGCAAGTTCGACGGCGCCCGGCCGCGCCGCCTGAGTGCCGCCGAGGTGGCGCAGATCGCCGGGCGCGCCGGACGCGGCATGCGCGACGGCAGCTTCGGCACCACCGGCACCTGCCCGCCGATGCCCGACGAGATCGTGGAGGCGGTGGAGGCGCACCGCTTCGACCCGCTGGAGCAGCTGTCCTGGCGCAACAGCGCGCTCGACCTGTCCGGGCCGGACGCGCTGCTCGACAGCCTGCTGCAGGCACCGCCGATGCGCGGGTTGGTGGCCGGCAACGAGGCGGCCGACCTGCAAACGCTGCAGGCGCTGTCGCTCGACCCGGAGGTGAGACGGCTGGCCACCTCCCGGTCTGCCACCAGGCTGCTGTGGGATGCGTGCCAGGTCCCGGACTTCCGCAAGCTCGGCGACGACAGCCACACCCGGCTGTGCGCGCGGGTGTTCTTCGACATCATGAAGGACGGCCGGCTGTCGGATAGCTGGCTGGAGCAGCTGCTGAACACCCTGAACCGGGCGGACGGCGACATCGACACGCTGATGCAGCGGCTGTCCGGGGTGCGGGTGTGCGCCTATATCGCCGCGCGCCGCGACTGGCTCGCCGACGCCGCCTCGTGGCAGGCACGGGCGCGCGAGATCGAGGACCTCTTGTCCGACGCGCTGCACGAGCGCCTGACCGCGCGCTTCGTCGACCGCAGGGCGGCGTCGCTGATCCGCAGCCTGGACGAGGCCGAGCGCGGCAACGGCAGCGACCTGCTGTCTGCGGTCACCGCGCGCGGCGAGGTGGTGGTGGAAGGCCATTCGGTCGGCCACGTGTCGGGCTTCGTGCTGATCCCCGACCCGCAGGCGGAAGGGCCGGAAAAGCAGCTGGTTCTTCGTGCCGCCAGGCGGGCGCTGCGCGAGGAGATCCCGCGCCGGGTGCAGGCGCTGGCGGGAGCGGCGGACGAGCGGTTCGCCCTGGCCGAGGACGGGCGCGCGGTGTGCTGGGACGGCGCGCCGGTCGGGCGGCTGCGTCCGGGGGCTACCCTGCTCAAGCCGATGGTGGAGGTGCGCGACAGCGAGTTCCTCGACGGCACGCAGCGCGAGCAGGTGCGGGCGCGGCTGCAGGGGTTCCTCGACGCGCTGGTCGCCCACGGGCTTGAGCCGTTGTTCCGCGCCGAGCGGGCGGCGGCCGAGGATGCCGAGCTGCGCGGGGTGCTGCACCGGCTGATGGAGCAGGCCGGGCTGGTGCCGGGCGCGCAGCGCGCGCCGATCCCGCCGCCGCTGCGCCTGAAGCTCAAGGCGCTGGGCGTGCGCGCGGGGCGGTTCGCGCTGTTCATGCCGGCGCTGCTGAAGCCGAAGCCGGCCCGGCTGCGCGCGGTGCTGCTGGCGATCCGGGCCGGCATCAGCCTGCCGCCGCTGCCTGCGGAAGGACGGATCTCGATCCCGTCGGCGCTGCCGGACGGGATGCCGCCGGGGTTCCTGGGACGGCTGGGCTGGGTGCCTTGCGGACCGGTGCTGGTGCGGCTCGACATCGCCGAGCGGGTCGCGGGCGAGCTCGGCTGGCTGACGCGCCGGCGCCCGGTCGTGCTGCCGCCGGACCTGGCGTCCCGGCTGTCCGTGCGCGCCGAGATGCTGCCGCAGGTGCTGCCGGCGCTGGAGGTGAGGCTGCTGCCGGAGGCTGCCTTGCCCGAGACCGCGTTCGGGCCGCCCGCGCCGCCGATGCTGGCGGCGCGCGGGCAGCGGGCGCGCAGCCAGTCCCGGCAGCCGCGCCGGGAGCGGCGTCCCGTTTCCGCTGGCGGGCCGGCGGCCGCGGTGCCGGTTCCGGCCGTGCCGGCACCGGTCGAGGCGCCTGC
>CAXTMS010000163.1:0-7884 GCA_964245345.1 uncultured Acetobacteraceae bacterium
CTTCCACCTCGGCCGCCCCCACCACCTGCTCCGGCGCGTAGTCCGCCCCCTTCACCAGCACGTCCGGCAGCAGGGCGCGGATCAGATCCAACGGGGTGTCGTCCTCGAACCCCACCACCGCGTCGACGTGCCGCACCGCGGCGACCACCTGGGCGCGTGCGGCGAGCGGGTTGACCGGCCGCTCCGGCCCCTTCAGCCGCTCCACGCTCCGGTCCGCGTTCAGCCCCACCACCAGCCGGTCGCACTGCGCGCGCGCCGCCGCCAGCAGCGACACGTGCCCGGGATGGAGGATGTCGAAGCAGCCATTGGTGAAGCCGACCGACAGCCCCTGCGCCTTCCAGCGCGCCACCAGCCCCTGCACCCGGGACAGCGAGGACAGGCCGGCGACGCCGCCCTCGCTTGGCCCGTCGCCCAGCTCCTGGTCGGCCAGGTCCAGCTCGGCCATCACCTCGGCCAGGTCCGCGGTGGCGGTGCCGAGCTTGCCCACCACCACGCCGGCGGCGGCGTTGGCGATGTGCATCGCCTGTTCCAGGGTCCGGCCGGAGGCGTGCGCCAGCGCCAGCGCCGCGATCACCGTGTCGCCGGCGCCGGACACGTCGAACACCTCGCGCGCGCGGGAGCGCGTGGCATGAGCCGGGCCGTCGCGCTCCACCAGCACCATGCCCTTTTCCGACCGGGTGGCCAGGATCGCCGCGGCGTCGGCCTGCGCCATCACCGCGCGCGCCGCCCGCTCGACCTCCGCCTCGTCCTCGACGGCGAGCCCGGACGCTTCGCCGAGCTCGCGGGCGTTGGGGGTGATGCAGGTGGCGCCCCGGTAGCGCCGGAAGTCGCGCGACTTCGGGTCCACGAACACCGAAACGTTTCGCGCCCGGGCCAGCGCCACCGCACGCGCGATCACCGCCTCGCCCAGCACGCCCTTGCCGTAGTCGGACAGCAGAAGCACCGAGGCCCGGTCTACATGAGCGTCCAGAACCGCGACCAGCGCCGCCGCCTCGTCCGGCTGCAGCGGCAGCCGGCTTTCCTCGTCGGCCCGCACCACCTGCTGGTTGGCGGCGACGAAGCGCGTCTTGCAGATCGTCGGCCGCGCCCGGGACGACACCGTGGCGTCGGTCAGCCCGTTCATGCCGCCGAGCAGCCGGCGCAGCGCCCTTCCCGCCTCGTCCTCGCCGACCAGCCCGACCAGGATCGCCCGCCCGCCCAGGGACAGGATGTTGGCGGCGACGTTGCCGACCCCGCCCGGCATCTCGCGGCTGCGCGTCAGCCGAAGCACCGGCACCGGCGCCTCGGGCGAGATCCGCTCCATCGCCCCGTAGTGGTAGCGGTCCAGCATCACGTCGCCGACGCACAGCACGCAAAGGTTGGAAAAGTCCACCGTTCCGGGCCCGGCTCAGCCGAAGCCTTGCACCAGCGCCGACAGGCCGGTCTGGCGGGGACGGGCGATGCGCGCGGCGTTCAGCACCGCGCGCGCGTCGTTGATCGCGTGTTCCAGCCGGTCGTTGACGATCACGTGGTCGAACTCCCGCCAATGCGCGATCTCGTCGCGGGCGGCCGCCATGCGGCGCGCGATCTCGTCCGGGTCGTCGGACGCGCGCGCCCGCAGCCGCCGTTCCAGCACGCCGAGCGACGGCGGCAGCACGAACAAGCTGACCACGTCGCCCGGCAGGGCCGCGCGCAGCTGCCGGTGGCCTTGCCAGTCGATGTCGAACACCATGTCGTGCCCGGAGCCGAGGCAGGCCTCCACCGGCGCGCGCGGCGTGCCGTAGCCGCGGCCGAACACGCTGGCCCATTCCAGCAGCGCGCCTCCTTCCGCCATGGCGGCGAACTGTTCGGGCGTGCGGAAGAAGTAGTGCACCCCCTCGGTCTCGCCCGGACGCGGCGCCCGCGTGGTGACGCTCACCGAATGCATCAGCTCCGGCTCGGCGGCGCGCAGGGCGTTGGCGATGGTGCTCTTGCCGGCGCCCGACGGCGCCGAGATCACCAGGCACACGCCGCGCCGCTGCAGGCTGGGCCGAGGCTGGCCCGGGTCGGACGCAGGCATGGGGGCGGGCATGACGGGTCCTCGGCTGACCCGGCGGTTTCTAGCAGGCCCGCGGCAGGCGGTGAACCGGGCGGCGGCGTGAACGCTGTTCAAGCTTCGCGCGCACCGGATGCGAGCCGGTCCGGATGTTCGCGCAGCCGCGGTGCCGCCGCGACCTTGCCGACGCGGCGCTCCGCTGCCTCGACGCCGGGCCCTTCGCGCTCGAAACCCGTGCGCCGGAGGTCGCGGCGGCCATCACCGGCTTCCTCGGTCAGGGAGTGGCCGCGACGGGTGCGGCGCGGGCTCCGGCCCCGCCTGTCCCTTGACGAAGTCCACGAACGCCCGGAGCGGCGCCGGCAGGTGGCGGCGGCCCGGATAATAAAGGAACGGCCCCGAGAACGGCTGCGCCCATTCCTCCAGCACCGGCTGCAGCACGCCGCTGTCGAGGTGCGGCCGGAGCCAGTCCTCGAACAGGTGGATGATGCCCACTCCCTGCAGCGCGGCATCCACCGCCAGGTCCACCGCCGCCCCCAGCCGCACCAGCAGCGGTCCGGTCGGATCGATCCGCACCACCTCGCCGTCCCGCTCGAACTCCCAGGGCGGGATCTGGCCGCTGCTGAACTGGCCGCGCAGGCAGGCATGGCCGAGCAGGTCGCGCGGGTGCCGTGGACGGCCATGCGCTTCCAGATAGGCGGGTGCTGCCGCGGTGGCGAAGCGCTGCACCCGCGGGCCGATCGGCACCGCGATCATGTCCTGCTCCAGCCGCTCGTCGTAGCGGATCCCGGCGTCGCACCCCGCCGCCAGCACGTCCACGAAGCCGTCCTCCACCACCACCTCGAGACGGATCTCGGGATACGCCCGGAGGAACCGCGGCACGATCGCCGGCAGCACCAGGCGCGCGGCGCTGCCCGGCACGTTGAGCCTGAGCGTACCGGCCGGCCGGTCGCGGAACGCGTTCACCGCGTCCAGTGCCGCCTCCACCTCGCCCAGCACCGGCAGCAGCCGCTCGAACAGGCGCGCGCCCGCGTCCGTCGGCGCCACGCTGCGCGTGGTGCGGTTGAGCAGACGCACCCCCAGACGCGCTTCCAGCCGGCGCACCGCCTCGCTCAGCCCGGACGCGGACACGCCGCCCGCCTTGGCGGCGTCGCGGAACCCTCGTGCCCGCGCCACGGCGACAAAGGCCGCAAGATCCTGAAGGTCGATCGCCATTGTCCGGATTTCCGCACGGCCTGTCCCGATCCGCCAGGATTATCGCGCGGACGATGCACGTCCACATCGGTCCCATCGACATCCGGAGACACCCCATGACGATCCAAGGCGACGTCGGCTCGTTTCTTCTCGGCACCCGTTCGGTCAGGCGGCTGGGCTATGGCGCCATGCAGCTGGCGGGCCCGGGCGTGTTCGGCCCGCCAAGGGATCCCGACGCCGCGCGCGCCGTGCTGCGCGAGGCGGTGGCGAGCGGCGTCAACCACATCGACACCAGCGACTTCTACGGCCCGCACGTCACCAACGGGCTGATCCGCGAGGCGCTGCACCCGTATCCCGACGACCTGGTGATCGTGACCAAGCTCGGCGCCAGGCGGGGGGCGGACGCGTCCTGGAACCCGGCGATGTCCGCGGCCGAGCTCACCGCCGCGGTGCACGACAACCTGCGCAACCTCGGGCTCGACGTGCTGGAGGTCGCCAACCTGCGCATCATGGGCGGCGAGAACCACGGTCCCAGCGAGGGCTCGATCGAGGCGCCGCTCACCGTGCTCGCCGAGCTGCAGCGCCAGGGCCTGATCCGGCACCTGGGCCTGAGCAACGCGACGCCCACCCAGGTGGCGCAGGGACGCGGCATCGCCGAGATCGTCTGCGTGCAGAACCTGTACAACCTCGCCCATCGCGAGGACGACGCGCTGGTCGACGGGCTGGCGGCGGACGGCATCGCCTATGTGCCGTTCTTCCCGCTCGGCGGCTTCACCCCGCTGCAGTCGACGGTGCTGTCGGAGGTGGCGGCCGGGATCGGCGCCACGCCGATGCAGGTGGCGCTCGCCTGGCTGTTGCACCGCGCGCCCAACATCCTGCTGATCCCCGGCACGTCGTCGGTCGGCCACCTGCGCGACAACCTCGCCGCCGCGGCGATCGCGCTGCCGCCCGAGCTGATCGCCAGGCTCGACGGCATCGGCAGCGCGGCTCGCCAGATCGCCTGACCGTCGTGCCCGCGGCACCCTTCGCCGTGCCGCAAGCGGGCCGGCTCGCCCGCCTCGTGGGGGACGCCGATACCTCGTCGATGCTGCCCGACCCGTTCGCCGCCCTCGGCATCGCCGCCGTCCACCGGGCGCCGGCGCCATGACCGGCGCCGTTCCCGGTTCGCCGGGCCCGGCCGAGCAGCGCGCCACGCGCCTCGCCTTTTTCCTCACCGGCTTCGGCAGCGCGGCCTGGGCGGCGCTGGTGCCGTTCGCCAAGGCGCGCACCGCCATCGACGACGGCACGCTCGGCCTGCTCCTGCTGTGCCTGGGGATCGGCTCGATCGTCACCATGCCGGTCGCAGGCGCCATGGCAGGACGGTTCGGCTGCCGTTGCGTGATCGTCGGCGCGGCGCTGGTGGTCGCGCTCGCGCTGCCGCTGCTGGCGAGCCTCGGCTCGCTGGCCGGCCTGGTGCCGGCGCTGATGGGGTTCGGTGCTGCGATCGGCGCGGTGGACGTGGCGATGAACATCCAGGCCATCATCGTCGAGCGCAGGAGCGGACGGGCGATGATGTCGGGCTTCCACGGCCTGTACAGCCTGGGCGGCATCGCCGGCGCCGGCGGCATGGCGGCGCTGCTGAGTGCCGGCGCCTCGCCGCTCGGCGCCACCCTGTGCGTGTCGCTCGGCATCCTCGTCGCCCTGGCGGCATCGGCCCGGCACCTGCTGCCCTATGGCGCCCGCAGCGCGGGGCCGGCCTTCGCGATGCCGCGCGGGATCGTGCTCGTGTTCGGCCTGCTGTGCTTCGTGCTGTTCCTGGCCGAAGGCGCGGTGCTGGACTGGAGTGCCGTGTTCCTGTCGGCGGTGCGCCACCTCGCCCGGTCCCGCGCCGGCCTCGGCTATGCCGCCTTCGCCACGGCCATGACGCTCTGCCGGCTGGGCGGCGACCGCATCGTGGACCGGCTCGGCCGCAGGCGGGTGATGCTGGGCG
Organism: uncultured Acetobacteraceae bacterium; assembly: GCA_964245345.1. GTDB lineage: Bacteria > Pseudomonadota > Alphaproteobacteria > Acetobacterales > Acetobacteraceae > Lichenicola. The sequence continues at coordinate 5,175 of CAXTMS010000163.1, forward strand.
GCAGTGTGTGCGCGGCGCTGGGCTTCGTGGTCGCGACGGTCGTGCCGTCCTGGCCGGCGGCACTCGGGGGCTATGCCCTGGTGGGGATCGGCTGCGCCAACATCGTTCCGGTGCTGTTCACCGCCGTCGGGCAGCAGGACGCGATGCCCGAAACCGTCGCGGTGCCGGCGATGACCACCCTGGGCTATGCCGGCATCCTCGCCGGCCCGGCCGGGATCGGCGCGGTGGCCCATCTCGCGAGCCTGCCCGTCGCGTTCCTGGTGCTGGCCGCGATGCTGGCGGCGGTGTCGTTCGCCAGCCGGCTGCTGTGATGTGCCCTACTTGAGGGCCTGAACCTGATCAGCAATGCAACCGGCCCGTTCAGAAAGTCGCGCATCACATTAAGCTGTTCTGGCCAAAAGCGGGACGTCCGCTATGGAGCGTGCAAGTCGGAAAGCGGACGTTGGTCAAGGCGACCATGCCGAGGCCCTGACCGCCCCAGCATTCTAGTCCACCACCGGCAATCGGAGACTGGAAGGCGAAGCGGTCAACAATTAGTTGGCCATCCAATCCGTCGAGCGGGACTGTGTCGAACGTTCTGGTGGGGGCGGGAACTGGTCGCGATGATCGTTCACAAGATCCCAGACATCTTCGGGCACAATCACTGGCATTGTTCGGATATCGTATCTCATCCCAGGCGCTACCGCTACCCGGAGGAAGCCCTTGCTAACCAAGGCGTTGATGATTGGGCTCATCCCATAGACGGTCTTACCGTTCGCTCCCCGGCCGATCATGTCTCCAATGATGTTCCGTTCCTCCAGCGTCAGCAATGGGATCTGCTTGAGTATCGTCCTGCGGCTTTCGCGCGTTTTCATCATGCCGGTCCACCACCTCCCGACGCTCCTGCCCACGGCGGTGATGGCAGCGCCTACAGCAAGCAGACCGAATAGGATCGAGCCGGACAGCAGTGCTTCGAAGACCCAGGAAGGAAAGGCTAAAATGTGGATGTGGCCAAGGTATGCGATCAGTCCGCAGGCAGCGGCGAGCATCAGCAACGTGACGCCGCCCTGTTTCAGGATCTCTAGCCAACGACCGTCCGGAAGGACCACAGATGCAACTCCGTTGAAGCGCTGCGGCTTCCAGAAGGACTTCCGCGATAGAAGAGGCTTCTTCGGTCGAAGGCTGCCTTGGATTTCTCTCTTGCAAGGCGGACATGCGTCCTCTCCCTGCGGGAGGGCTCCGCGCCACGGTGTCTGCGCGTCGGCAAGCTGCGGCCCGGCAGGCCGGATTTAGCCCGCCTAGGATCAGGCTTACCCTGCTCGAAAGCGGCCATTCCGCTTTCGAGCAGGAGCCACGGAAAGGGGACATTCGGATCGCTACGCCTGCCTTCGCTCGAAGAACGACTTAGATTTTGACTTTCCAGTATCGAGATTTCTTCGCCGTATGAGCTAGCAAGATCTCTCTGACTAGTGAAGGAAAACCCACATATCCGCGCGGCCCAGAGGTGACTTTCATTGCTTCTTTTGAGCCACTGTCCGCAAATATTTTTAGGTTTTCATAGGCCTCGGTAAATACGGGCAAGAGAGTGTCAAGGTCTTTGCTTCGGTCAGTCAGATATCTGCCCAAATTTCGCATGGATACCACGTCAACCGTGGCGAAAAAATCCCACTTTGGAGAGCCCTTCCAATGACAGCGAATGAGTCCTGCAGGCTTTAACCGCAAACGATTCGCCTCGCAATCAAATGAAGCCAGCATTAAATCCCCGTCTATTATAACTACAGGAAATGCAATTACAGCTGCCTTGGGCAAGGTGCCATTCTTGCGATGATATTGATCGTACTCCTTAACATAAGAACTGGCGTTTGCTACGGCAGCCTGAATCGCAGAGTAAAATACATCTGCGCCTTTGCTAAAAGCTTGTCTGCCTCCGAAGCCACCCTCCGACGGTGTTTCAAAAGTGTGAAGGCAGTGAAGTCGCTCGTCGCCCGCCATCGTCCATGTGATTGCTTGTCCGAGCTCTGAAGCAATCGTTTGCGCTACGCAAGCCGATGGGGCCATTCGGCTCGTGGGACTTGTGAACACCACCCATGGCTTATCACCGGACCATTTGCATTCCGCAACATATGAGATTCGGAGAAAGCTTTCGGAAATACTCTGCGTAACAGAGGCGACAACGTCAATTTCACGTCTCGTTGACTCGGTATCTCCAGGGACATAGGTTCCTTGCACCGCAGAGAAACCGTGACTGCGGAAGAGGCTCGCAGCGCGAAACTCTGTAGGATAACCTTCCTTCTCCAGCCAACTTTCAACGTTTTTTACCAGCTCGCTAGGCTCGCTTACATCGTCGATAGGCTGCACAGTTCACTCTCTCTTACATCGCCCGCGCGAGATGCTGAGCGTAGTGATAGGTCAGAAACCATCCATTGCTTGGGCTACCAATCTGTCAAGACTGCATATGCATAGTGCGCCACCACAACTAGGCAAGCGACCTCCAACCCAGCTTTTGCACTGAGGGGCTGGTGAGGTATGTCCGCTTACAGGCAACCGGGCAGACTCACTTAACATCCGCTTCGAGGCACAAAGCGGCCATCCTCCGCATGGATCTCCTACCAGCGTCGATTGAACCCGCTCCCCGGATCGGCCGCTCTGTCCCCTACAACGCGTGCTTCGCCGCTAGCGCCCGCACCAGCGCGCGCACCCCAATATCGCGCCGCCACACCGCGTCCGGCCA